>PFAT01000008.1:268-5740 GCA_002773575.1 Candidatus Falkowbacteria bacterium CG10_big_fil_rev_8_21_14_0_10_44_15 | reverse complement strand
AAGGTGTCTGGATAAAACATAACCTCCGTTGAATTTTTTTTCAATTTAAATTAAAGTTAAAGTATAATTTAAATATGATTGCGCCAATCATCAACTGGTTAGTAAATATAGTCGTTAGCGCCATTAATTTTACCGGCTACGCCGGAATTTTTTTGTTGATGCTCGCGGAAAGTTGCGGCGTTCCGGCGCCCTCGGAAGTAATTATGCCTTTCGCCGGCTTTTTAGTCTCGCAGGGCAAACTGGGATTTTGGGCAGTGGTAATAGCGGGCAGTTTGGGTAACTTAGCCGGCTCGCTCTTAGCTTACTATATTGGCTGGAAAGGCGGACGGCCGCTGTTAGAAAAATACGGCAAATATGTATTAATTTCGCGACATGATTTAGATTTAGCGGAGCACTGGTTTACCAACTATGGGCCGGCGGCGGTTTTTTCCGGCCGGCTGTTGCCGGTTGTGCGCACTTACATTTCTTTTCCGGCCGGCGTTGCCCGGATGGATATAAAAAAATTCTCCCTTTATACTTTTGCCGGCGCCTTGCTTTGGAGCGTATTATTTGCCTGGCTGGGAGTAAAAATGGGGGACAATTGGGGGTTAATTCGCGTAAAGTTGGAAGAGTTTGACATAGCGATCGCGGCCTTAATTGTCATCGCGGTTGGTTTGTACGTTTGGCGGCATTTAAAGCGGCGGCACATGGAGAGTTAATCGCGTTTAAAGACCGAAGCAGTTTCATATAAAGGAGACAGAGGGCTTCTTTTTTGTTTGATTTTTTATATAAATTGAGGTAAATTAAAGACAGACAATTAACCCCCATGCAAAAACCTTATTACAGTAAATCAGGATTCTCTCTCTATCAAGCAAATTGCTTGGATTTTTTGGTTGGAATGAAAGAAAATTCAGTGGATATGATTTTTGCCGATCCGCCCTACTATTTATCTAACGGCGGCTTTACTGTCCATGCCGGCAAAATGGTGAGTGTAAATAAGGGCGAATGGGATGTCAGCAATGGGTTGAAAAAAGATTTTGAGTTCCATTTGGCTTGGACAAAAGCCTGTCATAGAATTTTGAAACCGGGTGGAACGCTCTGGGTTAGCGGTACTTATCATTCAATTTACCAATGCGGCTTCGCTTTGCAGGTGAATCATTATCATATTTTAAACGATGTTGCTTGGTTTAAGCCAAACGCCTCGCCGAATTTAAGTTGCCGTTTTTTTACCGCGAGCCACGAGACATTAATTTGGGCGCGAAAAGATAAGAAAGGCAAGCATAAATTTAATTATAAACTAATGAAGGAAGGTAACTGGCCGGAAGATTTTATCAAAAAACCAAACTTGCAAATGCGCAGCGTTTGGGCGATTAATCCTCCTAAACCAGAAGAAAAAAAATTTGGTAAGCATCCGACGCAAAAGCCGATTGATTTATTGGTGCGGATTATTTTAGCCAGTACGAATGAAGGCGATTGGGTCGTTGACCCGTTTACTGGCTCTTCCACGACTGGTTTGGCTGCCTATCTGAATAAACGAAAGTTTATCGGCATTGACACGGAAAAAAAGTATTTAGATCTGTCAATTAAACGGTTAGAGGATTTAACTAAAAATTTAAAATAATAACTTTATGATTAAGGGTGGCAAAGGCGGGGGCAATACGCTCACCGGCCTCAATTTTGAAAAAGAGCGCGACATTCTAATATTGCTTAATAAAACAAAAGGGTATTCTGTCAAAAACGGAGTAATTTTTTATGACGGCAAAGAAGTCGCTAGAAGTTTCAAAAAGTATGCGCTTTACAGATATTTAGCATCCCGTGAAGTAGATTACAAAAAGATAGTTTCCAAAAAATTACTGCCTGACGAGGCGATATATGTCATTGTTAATAACACTTTGTTTGTTATTGAAATGAAATCTCAAACAGGCTCCGGTTCAGTGGATGAAAAGTTACAAACTTGTGATTTCAAGAGCAAGCAGTACCGCAAACTTATGGCGCCGCTAAACATTGAAGTTGAATATATTTATATTCTTAACGACTGGTTTAAAAAGCCGGGGTATAAAGATACGCTGGATTATGTGATATCTGTCGGCTGTCATTATTATTTCCATTATTTGCCGTTGCAAAAATTAGGATTGCCGGTACCTAAAAGTAATAATTAATTTTGCGTTCCACAAACTCTCCACAGCAACGAAAGTTAATCTTCTCCGCCCAAAGCTCGTTGCACTCTTATTGTGGCGGACAAGTATCTACGCGCTCCGCGCGCGGCAGGAAGCAGACAGCGAAAAAACAAAAATACCGGCCAAACAGCCGATATTTTTTGATTTGCTTAAATTTTTTTATTTTCTCCCTGCGCGCACGCGCTCGTTTTCGGTTAGCAGCTGCTTGCGCAAGCGCACGCTTTGGGGCGTAATTTCCAAATATTCGTCCGCGCGCATAATTTCCAGGCCGCGTTCCAGCGTCAGCTCCAATGGCGGCGTTAGCAGCAGCGCCTCGTCCGAGGCCTTGGAGCGCATATTGGTTAATTGTTTGCCCTTGGTCGGGTTAACCGTCAAATCGTTGCCTTTGGCGACGTTGCCAATGACCATGCCTTCATAGATTTCAATGTTGGGGCCGATATAAAGCACGCCGCGGTTTTGCAGATTCCAGAGCGAAAAAGCGAGCGCTTTGCCGGCCGCCATGGAAACCATGGAACCCAAGTCGTTTTTTTCCATTTCGCCCGCGTGCGGCTTAAAACCGATGAAGTGGCTGCACAAGATTCCTTCCCCGCGCGTGTCCACCACAAACTCGCCGCGGTAGCCGAGCAGGCCGCGGGTCGGCATTTCGTACAAAAGCCGGGTATGGTTTTGTTCCGGGCGCATGCCGAGCATCCGGCCTTTGCGTTTGGCCATTTTGGCTATCACCGTGCCGCAGGCTTCAGAGTTAATGTCAATGGTAATTTCTTCAAACGGCTCGCGCTTAACGCCGCCTGTTTCTTTAATAATTACTTGCGGCTGCGACACTTGCAATTCAAATCCCTCGCGCCGCATATTTTCCAATAGGATTGCGATATGCAGTTCGCCCCGGCCGTAGACTTTATAATAATCCGCCGAGGAAAAATCAATTTTTAAACCAACGTTCACTTCCAATTCTTTGGCCAGTCTTTCTTTAATCTGGCGGCTGGTGACGAATTTTCCTTCGCGGCCGGCAAAGGGAGAATTATTGACTAAAAAATTCAGCGAAATCGTCGGCTCGTCAATTTTTATCGCCGGCAAAAGCGCCTGGTTTTGGTCGGTGCAAAGCGTGTCGCTGATGTAAATTTCCGGCAGGCCGGCTACCATGACAATGTCTCCCGCCGCGACTGCCGGCGTTTCTTTCCGGCTTAAGCCCTCAAAGGTGAATAGTTTGGTGACGGCGCCCGGGATGATTTCACCGGTTTGTTTTTTCACGAAAACTTTGTCGCCGGTTTTAATTGACCCTTGGTAGACGCGGCCAATGCCTAAGCGGCCTAAATAATTATCGTAGGCCAAGTTAAAAGGCTGAAAAGCGAACGGCAAATCAGCGTCTACTTTAACGGCCGGCACTTTGGTTAAAATCGTATCCAGTAAAGGGGTAAGGTCGCGCCCGGCGTCGCTCAAGTTTATTTTGGCAACGCCGTCTTTGGCAATCGCGTAAACGGTCGCAAAATTAAGCTGTTCGTCGTTCGCGCCCAAATCCATAAAAAGTTCCAGCACTTGCTCGTGCGTCCATTCGGGCCGGGCCGCGGGCTTGTCTATTTTATTAATTACCACAATCGGCTTCAATCCCAATTCCAGCGATTTTTTCAGCACGAATTTTGTCTGCGGCATCGGCCCTTCCTGCGCGTCCACGACTAACAGCACCGAGTCAATGGAACGCAAGACGCGCTCTACTTCCGAGCCGAAATCCGCGTGCCCGGGCGTGTCCACGATGTTGATTTTGGTGCCTTGATAAAAAATCGAGGTGTTTTTGGAGTAAATGGTAATGCCGCGCTCTTTTTCCAGCGCGTTAGAGTCCATACTGACCGTATCGTCCTTAACCATGCCGGTTTGGCGCATTAAAGCGTCGGTCAAGCGCGTTTTGCCGTGATCCACATGGGCGATGATTGCTATGTTTCGTATTTCCATAAAATTTTAGAAAAAAATAAGCCGCCGCAAAACAGCTTTATTTTAGTCAAGTATAGCGTGAAAGATAACCGTTGTCAAAGCGGCAGATTTTTGTATTTAACTAAACTTTCTTTTGGGTTGATAGTTTCGGCGGCCTCGTAAAGGCGGGCGCGCGGCTGGATGTGAAAACGGCCGGCGACGGGGAGAAAAATTTCCCGGACGAAAATTTTTTTGCTCAACGTCCAAAGGAGCCGGAGCAATGCCCGCGGGCAGTTTTGATATCGGCAGTTGTTTTTTTATCAGCCGTTCAATCGCCATAATATCGCGCCGTTGGGCGGGCGTCGCGAAAGAAATCGCGTGGCCGTAATTACTGGCGCGTCCCGTGCGCCCGATGCGGTGCACATAGTCTTCTGGTTTTTCCGGCAAGTCGTAGTTAATGACAATCTCAATATTTTTTACGTCCAGGCCGCGGGCGGCGATATCAGTCGCCACCATCACGCGGAACAAGCCGGACTTGAAACCGGCAAGCGATTGCAGGCGCTGGTTGAGAGTGCGGTTAGAATGAATTTCCGTCGCGGTGCAGCCCAGAGAACGGATCTCAGCCGTTATTTTTTTGGCGCCGTATTTCGTGCGCGTAAATATTAAGGTACTGCCCGGGCGTTCTTTTAAGAGCGTTTTCAATAGATTAGTTTTTGACTCTTTATGCACAAAAAATATTTCGTGCGTCACATTAGCGGCGGCGGTGCCGGACGGCGCTATTTCTACGCGCACCGGCAGCCGCATGTAGGAATTGGCAATTTTAATAATTTCCGACGGCATGGTCGCGGAAAAAAGCATAGTTTGCCGTTCGCGCGGCGCGGTTTGCAATATTTTTTTTATTTGCGGCGCAAAGCCCATATCCAGCATTCGGTCCGCTTCGTCCAGCACCAAAATACTGACTTTTTCTAAAGAGATGGTTTTTTGCCGCAAATGGTCAATCAGGCGGCCGGGAGTGGCGATAAAGATCTGCGGGTTTTGGCGCAGCTGCCTGATTTGCCGGCCCATATTGCCGCCGCCAATTATTACGGCCGCTTTTAAATTAAAAAATTTTCCGATTCTACCCAAAGCTTCATCTACCTGCAAAGCTAATTCACGAGTGGGGAGAATAATCAAGCCGTTGCCTTTAACTGACGCTAAGCGCTGGATCATCGGGATGCCGAACGCGAGCGTTTTGCCGGTGCCGGTTTGGGCAACGCCAATAATATCTTTCCCCCGCAAAGCAGTGGGAATAGATTGGTATTGAATCGGGGTTGGTTCAATAAAGCGCAGTTGGTCCAGGATTTCCATGATTTTAGGCGCGATGCCCAGCCCGCTGAATGTTTGGGTTATTGGTGCCATATAAAATTAAAAAATC
>PFAT01000008.1:0-147 GCA_002773575.1 Candidatus Falkowbacteria bacterium CG10_big_fil_rev_8_21_14_0_10_44_15 | reverse complement strand
ACCGCGGCGCGTACCCACATCGTTAGTGATAAATTCGTTGGTCGCCTCGTCATAGCCGCGTATTACTATCATGTGCCGTTCGGGTCCGGGTTGAGTGTAATAGGGATTTTTTAGTTTCTGGCCGTTAAACGGCGCGATTACTAAGTA
>PFAT01000038.1:264-5922 GCA_002773575.1 Candidatus Falkowbacteria bacterium CG10_big_fil_rev_8_21_14_0_10_44_15 | reverse complement strand
TTAAAAATTCTAACGAATTATTTTTATGAACAAAACATGGATCATTATTGGCGTTATCGCCATAGTTATCGTGGGTTCTATTTTTGGTTACTATAACCGCCTCATTACCGGCTCGGAAACCGTGGATAAGCAATGGGCGCAGGTGGAAACGCAATACCAGCGCCGCTTTGACCTCATTCCGAATTTAGTGGAATCGGTCAAAGGAATTATGGCGCAGGAGCGGGAAGTGTTCGGTAAAATCGCCGAAGCGCGCACCCGCTACGCCGGCGCTCAATCCGTTAACGACAAAGCGGCGGCCGCGACCGAAGTAGAATCAGCTTTGGCGCGGCTGTTGGTAGTAATGGAAAATTATCCGCAGCTTAAATCGGCCGAAAACGTTAATACCTTGATGGCGCAGTTAGAAGGCACGGAAAATCGAGTGGCGGTTGAACGGGGGCGCTTTAACGATGAAGTGCGCGGATATAACTTGACGGTAAAACGTTTCCCGGGCAATGTGTTCGCGCGGCTGTTCGGATTTAGCGAACGGAATTATTTTGAGGCGGCGGCCGGAACGGAACAAACTCCATCCGTTAAATTTTAGTAGATTTAGCCAGTTTTTTATAGGCAACATTTAAAATATTAGATATTGGATATTAGATATTCGCAACGAGGTTGATAAATTTTATGATATTTAATGTCTAGTATTGTTTAGCATGGCTGATTATATTAAATTAGGAGATTTAGATTTATACCGGATGGCTGTTGAGTTAAGCAGAGAAGCGTGGCCAACATATGAGGGACTAAATTGGCAAGACAAAAAAATAATGGGCGATCAGTTTATAGAAAGCATTGATTCGGTTGGGGCAAATATTGCTGAAGGCTATGGCCGGTATCATTATAAAGACAGAATAAAATTTTATTATAACGCACGCGGCTCTCTTTCCGAATCAAAGCACTGGGGGCTGTTTTTGTACGAACGAGGAAAAATAAATAAAGCCAAATTTTACTCTTTATTAAATAAACAGCAAGCTTTGCATAAAAAGTTAAACTCATATATTAGTTCTTGTTATAACTATAAGCAATAACAATAGCCGGGTTGAATTATGAAACGTCGTAATATCCAATATCTAATATCCAATATTTTTTTACTTTTTATAAGTATGACTCCGGTTTTAGCGTACTACAACCCCGGCTCCCCGTCTGGTTTTGTCAACGATTTTGCCGGCGTAATTGATGGGGCGACTAAACAGAGCTTAGAGCAAAAATTAGTTAATTTTGAAAAAGAAACGAGCAACGAGATTTCAGTCGTAACCATAAATAATTTAGGCGGCGATTACATTGAAAATTTCGCGGCCGAGCTGTTTAAGGAGTGGGGGGTAGGGAAAGAGAACAGAGATAACGGCGTTTTGGCATTAGTGGCGGTGGAGGACCGGAAAATGCGCCTTGAAGTCGGCTATGGTTTGGAAGGCGCGCTCACGGACGCGCAGTCAAACTGGATTATCAATAATGAAATGAAGCCGGCGTTTCAGGCGGGCAAGTATGGCGAAGGCATAAGTTTAGCGCTGGAGAGCATTATCAAAGCGACGCGCGGCGAGTATGTGCCGGCAGAAAAATTACCCCAGCGCAAAATAGCTAATTTTGAATTTATTGCTTGGGCGGCTATTTTTTTGTTGATGTGGCTCGCGGCCATTTTGGGCCGCTCCAAATCCTGGTGGGCCGGCGGCATCATCGGCGGCGCGGCCGGCGTTATTTTAGGTTTTATTTGGGGGTTTGTTTGGATTGGTGCAGCGTCAATTATCGGTTTCACTATTTTTGGATCCTTGTTTGATTATGTTGTTTCCAAAAAATATCACGCGGCTAAGGCAAGCGGGCGCCATCTGCCGTGGTGGTTTGGCGGCGGCGGTTTTGGCGGCGGGATGAGCGGAAGCGGCGGTTTTGGCGGCTTCGGAGGAGGGATGAGCGGAGGAGGAGGAAGCTCTGGGTCCTGGTAAAATAACAAATATCAAATAACAAACAAAAATCAAATTATAAATTTCAATATCTAAAAATATGCATAGAGAATATGATTTGGAAGAAAGGACATTGAATTTTGCTAAGAGAGTCCGGAGTTTTGTTAAAAAGATACCCCGAACAATAGGCAATATTGAGGATGGCAAGCAACTAGTAAGATCATCGGGGTCAGTCGGCGCAAACTATATTGAAGCTAATGAAGCGCTAAGCAAAAAAGACTTTTGTATGCGAATTAGAATTTCACGCAAAGAAGCAAAAGAAAGCAGGTATTGGTTAGAGTTAATATACATCGGCAATAATAAAATATTAGAACAAGAAAGGATGGGCTTGATTCAAGAAACAACTGAATTAATAAAAATTTTTAGTTCAATTTTAGATAAATCAGGCGAAAAGTCATGGAAGGCGAAATCTTAAATTTTATATTTTGTGTTTAGAATTTGTTTGCTATTTGGTTTTTGTTATTTGATATTTTTATCTATTGAGTATGAAAAAACTGAAAGAATTATTTAACAGTTTTAATTATTAACTACCTTACTTCCTTCTTCTAATGTTAGCTAAAAATTAATATCGGATATTGAAAGTAACATAAAATAACATAAATAGTTTAGTAATAAAAAAGATAGAGCGCTCTTACTCTATCTTTTTAATTTTTACTTAAGATTGCTTAACGATAAGTTATCAGCGGATAATCGCGCGCAAGCTAAATTTTACGTTCAGGCCATTTTTTAATATCGGATACAATATTGAAGCTATACTTAATATTTTGCATGCCTTATCTTTTACTTATAGCTAATATCAAGAGAGAAATTTTATATAAAATAAGGGAGATAATTTTAACTAACATTAGTGATAAATAATCTATCGGATGATTATTTTCTGCCGAATTTAGAGAAAAATTATTACTTTAGAGCTTTAATATCTTAGTTAAGCCGCCAGTATTTATCCGATACCCGATAACAGCCAAATTTAAGCCGTTATTTTGGAATATCTGGTTTGCCACTCGTTTAACATCCGTCCGGCTCACCCGCATTATTTCTTCTATATGCTCTTTAGCCGTGAGCAGAGGGAGGCCTAATACCGCCTGCCGGCTAAACCAGCTCGCCATATTTTCCGAAGACTCTAATTGTAAGGCGACTTTGCCTTTAAAATAATCTTTGGCTTTCTTTAATTCGGCCGCGCTGACAAGCTCTTTAGCTATGCGGCGGTATTCCCGTAAAACTACTTTAACCGCCGCCTCTATGTTATCAGCCGAGGCGCCGATATTAGTCGTTAGATAGCCGCTGTCGGCGTATCCTTCCACATTAGTATGCACTTGATAAGCCAGCCCCCGGCGTTCGCGCACGGCGATAAACAAGCGCGAACTCATGGAGGCGCCTAAGATTATCCCTAATAATTTCAAAGTAGGGTAATTAGAATCAAAGTAGCTATAAGCCCTGACGCCGATTGATAAGTTTGTTTGTTCGGTTTTTTGTTCTTTAACTTTTAGGACGGGAGCGGTTTGAGGGGCGGGGAAACTATTAGTTTTATTTTTTGTTCCCGCCGGAATTTCGCGGAAAAATTTTTTGCTTACGGAAACATCTTTAGTTTTAAACCGGCCGGCTAAAGCAATGACCAGGTTGCGGCCCTGGTAATGGGAGCGCCAATAGCTTAAAAAGTCATTGCGGCTGAAATTTTTAATATTAGCTTTCGTGCCGATAGTATCCCAGCCCGCCGGGGTGTCGCCGTACAAGCAGGATTCAAATAAATCTTCAATATGTAGGATGGGGTTATTTTCGTACATGTTAATTTCTTCCAGTATCACACCGCGCTCCCGCTCAATTTCCCGCCGTTCAAATTTAGAATGAAGTAAAATATCAGCAATGACGTCAAGCGCCAGCAAAGCGTGCGCGCCGTCAACTTTCGCGTAATAACCGGTATACTCTTTGGAAGTAAAGGCGTTGAATTCTCCGCCCACTTTATCTAAGGCGGAAGAAATCGCAAACGCGCTTGGCCGTTTAGCGGTTCCTTTAAAAAACATGTGCTCTAAAAAATGCGAGATGCCGTTGAGCGCCCGGCTTTCATAGCGCGAACCGGTCGCTACCATCACGAGAATGGTGAAAGCCTGGGTGGCAGGCATAGGAACAGTTAACAGCCTGACGCCGTTAGGAAGGGTTTGCAGTTTATACATAAGTATAATTATAATTTTTTAATATCGGATAAAAAGAAAAAATAACCGTCAGCCGGCTTAAATCAATAGTTATTTTTTCTCCCTATCAGCCATAACTATAGTTTTATCCGATAGGGAAATTATGTCAAATTATTTAGAAAGTTATTTTAGCGATTTCTCGTCCCACTCCATCGGGATTACTCCCGCAATACTGCGGGACGGGAATGACAACAGGGGTGGGAATGATAGTGAAAGAATGTCACCCCCATGCAAACAGGGATCTCATTGTTAGTCCGCTTACGTCGGGATTCCCGCTTTCGCGGGAATGACATTTTATTATTTGGCAGTTGTGGATAAACGTTTTTTATTTTTTAATATTCGGCCGGCTTTAACGGGGCCAAGCTTTTTTAAAGTTAACGGTTACAATTAAAACAGGCATCGCTAAGAATAATTTTTGCTAATTTTAAATGATTTTTTACAGTTTCAGGTAAATTGCAAAGTAATATCGGATAGAAATATTTTTTTCCGTTTTTTTAGTTGCCCTTAACCCTTTAAAAATGTTATAATTAAATCAACGAAAATTTTATCCGATACAATTTAATTTTAAACTCCCCATGCAAAAAAAAGGAGACGAACAAAAAGAGCTTAAGCCGGTTCAGCCGGATGCTTTTGAGGTAACGGCTGGCACTGATTCAGGCGCGAATCAGTCGTTTGAATTTATCGGCGATAAAACCGC
The DNA here is from genome assembly GCA_002773575.1 of Candidatus Falkowbacteria bacterium CG10_big_fil_rev_8_21_14_0_10_44_15. GTDB lineage: Bacteria > Patescibacteriota > Patescibacteriia > Patescibacteriales > XYC2-FULL-47-12 > 2-12-FULL-45-10. The sequence continues at coordinate 1,051 of PFAT01000038.1, read as the reverse complement.
TTACATCAGTTTGGCGGAAGCGGCAACCTATACCCGCTTCAGCCAAGAATATCTTTCTCTGCTCGTTAGAAACAAAAAAGTCCCCGCCCAAAAGTTTGGCCGCAACTGGAAAGTACGGATGGCGGACGTTTTTAACTACGCGGCAGCCGTAGAGCAAAAGACGCACGCGCGAGAGGGGAAAAAAGCGCCGGCAATGGAGCGCGGTTTAGCCAAAGCGCTTTCCAGTAAGCCGCAAGAAATTTACGCTCCTTTAATCAAGGACACTTTGTTTAACATCGCCCGCCATAAGTTTCAGACGCTGATGGCGAGCTTTTTAATTTTAACTACGGTATCATTAGCTTCTTTCTTTTGGATAGCGCCGGTTCAGGCCGCGAAATTAGAGTCCGGATTTCAGCGGGCGGCAGCGGCCGTCGTCCAAAGCATAGCGAAGGGGGCGGATAAGCTGAAAGCAAAAGTCAGCGAGCAAGGGACGGCGCTCTTAGAGCGCGGCGCTGATTTATTGGAGCAGGCGGAAATTCTGGTACAAAATAAAGACGCGAGCTGGCAGGGGCAGTTGCGGCAGGCGGCCGTTGGGGCGGTACTGAAAGTAGGCGAGTTAGGCGGTTTAATTAACGGCGGCTTAACTATTTTAGAAGAGCGCGCGGCCACCAGGCAGCGCTATGTTCTGTCCTCTTTGGCGCAAGCGGTAACGGACAGCTTGCGCACGATTGATAACATGTCGGCTGATTTAGCGGCTGGAGTCGCGCAGACGTTTAGCGCCCCGCTCGCCATTATTCCTGCGCCAATT
>PFAT01000038.1:0-250 GCA_002773575.1 Candidatus Falkowbacteria bacterium CG10_big_fil_rev_8_21_14_0_10_44_15 | reverse complement strand
TTCCAGCATTGAAGGAGCTAATAATTTAGCCGCCGTCGGAATGAACGGCGTTGAGAGTTATAAAGACGCGCTGGTGCGTTCCGGCGTCGGGCAAGTGGCGGGGGTTTCGGAAATAAGCGGGGAAGAAAATATTCCTTTGGGCAAACGAATTATTAGTTTAGTAAACGAGATTTCTAAGCGGCAAGAATCATTAGCCGGCGCCGCGCAAGGGCGCGCCAGCCAAAACTTAGTTAATTTCGCGGCGTACGAG
>PFAT01000030.1:39358-42831 GCA_002773575.1 Candidatus Falkowbacteria bacterium CG10_big_fil_rev_8_21_14_0_10_44_15 | reverse complement strand
ATTCTGCTTTATTCGTACGGTTTGATTTTGATTAACCGAACGGCTGCTTAATAAATTAGGCGAGGGCTGGGACACCGGGTCAATAATTTCGGTGCAGCCGGAAGCAGCAGCCGGACACAAACCAACCCAGTTGCCGCTGGTATCACTGCTGGGCTGTTCAATTCGGTTGCCCGCGCCGCCAAAGCCGATTGTTTTGGGCGCGATATTCCCATCATTTGGGCAAAGCTCGTCCCAATTGTCTAATAGGCAACTTGCTCCTCCTCTGCTTTGGCAATCGCTGTCAGCAGAGCAAATGTTTTCTACCCCATGGTCATCTATTGTTTGGCTGTTTAGCGGCGTACACCGTTTTACTCTCTGCTTATACCAATCAAATCCAAAGTAGCCGTTGCGGTACTCGCAGGCGCTTTCGCCCGGCTCGCGGAAATAATAAGCGGCGTTTTGATTATCGCGGTATTCACGGCAGCCGACTTGCCCGGCCGCGCACAAAGTCTGCTCGTAATCGTTCGGATTGTTTAATAAATAGGCATCCGTATGGCTGATGACTCTATTGCCGTAAGTATTGGGTTTGCCTAAACGCTGGCAGCCCTTGTCTTGCGCGCCGCAGGTTTTACTTTGGTCATAAACCGCGTAGATAAATTTATCCGCGCCTACCTGCACGCTGTTACTTTGCCAGTTTTCTCCGCCGGTAGGCGTGTAATTTTGCGTGTCAATCATTAACTCGCAGCCAATAGCCGACTCGGAACATAACGCGCTGAAAGATTTTAAATAATAGCTTGCTTGAGCCCGGTCGCGGTATTCGTAACAGCCGGCGATTCCTCTATTAAATGAGGGGTCGTAATTGCCAACGCTGTTATTCTGTGGGTTTAAATCTTTATACTGGCAGGAAGTGTTCCAGGAATCTTTAATCAAATAATAATTATCAACCACTTCGCGCAAAACAACTGAATCTAAATAATAGCCGGGGCTGTCAACGGCAGTAATAATCTGCAGTTCATCTCCGGAGTCAGCCGGACGATTAAAGGAGGGGAGATGAAATGTTATTAACTGCCAATCATTGATAGTTATATGTAAGGTCTCACTTTCGTTGGTAGGTGAAATTTGAAAAATTTGCGGACTTAGTGTGTTCGCTAGTTCTTTTTCGGGATTAGTTATTTTTATTGCCGAAAAAACCAAGTCTCTTCCACTACCAATCTTTTTTACCAACATTTCTAAGATATATGATTTGCCTTGCGTACCTCCCGTGAATGGTTTAACAATAAATACATCGCTACTGTTATTTTCGTCTTTACTAACCTTCAGCGATCTGCCGCCGCGTCGCACTGATTGGTTGCTGGAAACTATGGATGCGTTACCGCTAACGCGCCAACCGGAAATATTCCCGTTTTCAAAATCATCCGTTAACGCAATACGAATATTATTGCCGATATTGCCGACATACTTGCGGCAGCCGGTTTCCGGCGCCGAACACATTACGCCTTGCTGGGGTATTGCCATATAAATGCAAGCGTTAATATCGGCTCTCCACTCTCCGCCGCCCTTGCATATAGAACAAGCGCTATTCGTGTTGTCCCATCTTCCACCGGCGTTGGTACAGGCGGATGATTCATTAATACCGGCGGCCGTAACTAAATCCGCTACCGAATCAGCGCTGGAACGCCGGTACGGATGGCAGTTAGTGTCGTAGCTGACGGTGCGCGTAAAAAGCGCGTAAGTGATAACGCCGGTGCGGGAATAAAACTGCCGGCAATCAGAATTATATTCGGGGTTGCCGGAAGGGGCGTTAAAAATACCTTGGTCGCAAACAGCCGTGCCGCCAGCAGGAATTTTATGAATATTTCCGTTAGTAGTAGCTATCTCGCCTTCGGTTACTGCCGGAATATTTTCATCATTACTCTTTTTTAAAGTAAAAACTTTTAGCTGAAAGCCGGATTCGTCCGAACCTTCCCAAGTGTAATATGGCCGGCTCGCGTTACTCTCGGTCGTGCACTGGCGCAAAACCGAATAATACTCAATGCCCTCGCCGCCTTGAGCCACTTCGTCTAAGTTGGTAAACTGGTCGCAGCCAACCGCCTGCGCGCCGCAGCTTCTGCCGCTAGCCGGTATGAAATATTGGTCTTTAGCCGATTCAAAAACGGTCGGCTGTTGGATGTAAATATCATAGCCGTTGCAGGCCTGCGGGCAGTAGTCGGAAGAACCGACTTTGGCCGGAATGACAAAGCCGTCGCGCGCGCGCGTAAAGCTTTCGCAGCCGACTTCGGCTTGCGCGCACTGGCGGACAAAATTATTGCACAGCGCCGGCGCGTCAGCTTTAAGCTGACCTTCGGCGTCATAACAAACTCCGGCAAAAGTACCGCTGTTATTAACTAAATATTTCGGCAGTAATTTTAAAGTGGTCGTGCCAATGACGCTGTTATAATAATCCTCGTTTATGTCGGTTATGTCGCTCCCGCTGGCAGGCAACTCTGACGATGAAATCAAACTTTCTACTCTATTTTTACTGATGCGCAAAAATTCATGGCAACCCTCGTTTTGCGCGGTGCAGGAGCCGGCGTTGCGGTTAAGGTAAAGCTGGTCGGCTGGTTCAGTGCCCCAAGTTCTATTTTGATAATTATAATTCGTGCTGTAAGCGGTACAGCCCGCGCTGTTGGAGTCGCACCATTGCAAAGTGTTTTGCAGATAAGAAACGGATGCGCCGCCTGCTTGGGTAAAAGTCTGGCAGGTGTTGTAAAGCGGGTTGCAGGAGTTCGCGCCGAAATTCCAGGTGCGGCGCTCCTGCGTGCAGTAGCCGTAAACTTCGCAGGAGCCGTCCGCGTTTTCTTTGACGCAGGCCTGCTCGTCCGCGCAGTAATTGTCTTTGCGTGAAATTGTGTATTGGCCGCTTACTACCTGCGGCTCGCCGAATGTTTCCGGACCGTAGCCCGAGCGCGCGCAGTAATTAAGCGGCGCTTTCAACACCCAGTTAGGGTCAACTAAATTCCGGCACCAGCGCGGAGTTTCAACGCTATTGTTATTAACTTCGCGTGGTCCATAATCATCCGTGCCGGAGAAACAATTTACCAATTCAGCCAAAGTAGTTTGTCTGATGTCTTCTTTACTACCGTCGGTGACGGTTATTTCATCGCCAAAATGCTCATTGATATAGCGCGCCGCCACTTCCCAGCCCGCGGGCAATATCCGGAACTTGCGCAAAATTATCAGCGAGCGGTAAGGATAATTTTCGTCGGTGTAGCGCGGCTCTTGATTTTCTGCCGAAAAACCGAAAGCGCCGGCCGGGTTTAGCGTCCCTTCGCGCATCGCCTGCCCGACTGTTTTTTTGTCCTGCACCGCCTGCCGGAATCTTTCCGTGATTACGCAATTCGTCGGTCCGGCTTTGTTTGGGTCCGGGCACTGCACTAACTCGGCCAAAATATCGTAGTCGCCGCGGATGTTAAAGCGCGGCTGTACTATTTGGCGGAACCGCTCTTCAGCCGCCC
>PFAT01000030.1:24987-39344 GCA_002773575.1 Candidatus Falkowbacteria bacterium CG10_big_fil_rev_8_21_14_0_10_44_15 | reverse complement strand
ATTGTAAATTCCTCCGGTGGCGACAGAAACTCCCCCGCCTTTGTACAAACCGCCGTAAAGCAAGTTGCGGATGAGCTGAATCGCCAGCTGGTTTAAAAAAATGTTGGCCGCGTCAATTAAAGCGTTGCCGGTAAATTTCACTATGTTTTCCGGTTGCTTTATTAAATCTTTTTTGACCGACTCGGACACTAAGTCTGCCGGCGTCTCTTTAATCCCGGCGAAATTACGAATATCCAGCCAACCCTTATTCATCTTTACTTCTTCCAAAGCGGAATTCGCTTTCTGTACCGTTGACTGCAAAAAATCAGTCTGGGTGCTTAAAGCAATGCCTAAATCGTTGGAGGTGGGTTCAAAATAATCCTGAAAGTCGCGTAAAAAAGTCGGGCTGCGCAACTGCGCCTCCCAGTTGTTTCTCATTTGGCTGAAAGTGCACGCCGGCTGCGGTTTTTGATACTGCACCAAACCCAAACCGATTTTAACGCCTACGCCTAAAGAGGGCTGGCATAAATTAATGCCGCCAAAACCTTTCGCGCCTAAAGTATGCAAAAACTCTCCGGCTCCCGCGTCCAAACTGTCTTTAAATACGTCGCCCAAACTTCTCGTTTCAAAAGCGGCTTGCTGGCCGGTAAGGCCGCTGGCGACGTAATTAGCCGCGTCATAGGCAAGCGTATTAAGCATTGTAGTCAGCCCGCTTTGAAAAGCGACCGAACCGGCTTTGGCTAACCCTTTATTTAAGGTGTCTAATGCTTTAGTCAACCAGTTGCCCTCTTGTTGTTTTTGTTTGACTGCCTCTATATCGGCCTGCGCTCGCAAATCTTTAACATCAATACCAATAGTTTGTGCGAGCATGCGCTGATTATACGCCCCCATATCGTTAAACTCAGCGGGAGTCATTCCTAAATCGCTAAAATTTATCTGAGCAAACACTGACCGCGGCAACGCCACTGCCGACATAATAAAAAACAACCCAACTATTGTCAGCCCTAAAATTATTTTTTTTAATTTTTTTCGGAAAAGCATGGGGAAAATCAATTAACAATTATCAACTACGAATTATCAATTAATACCAATACTAATACTAAATCAACTATCAATGACGAATTTTCAATTACAAATTTTTATTTTTCATGGTTGTTTGTATTTTGCCGATAATTCTACAGATTTCTTCGCAATCTACTAAAAGTGATTCGGCAAAGTTTGGTTTTAAATATTTAGTATCACGCAATAAATTTATCCAATAACGAGTTTCACGAGCCTCTTTGTAAGCTACGGATAATTTAGAAACAAAATCTTTATTTGATTGCCCGCCGATTGCTTCTTCTATATTGGCGCCGATAGCGGTGCCGCTTCTTAAAACTTGTTTGGATAAAACATATTCATGTTTCTCATTCACCAAGTACTTGTATAAATTGACTATCCTCAATGCAAACGCGTAACTTTTAATCGCCACAACATTTTCCTTCATAACTTAATTACCGTAATTCGTAATTGATAATTCGTAATTATTAATTGTTTTGCTGTCCTTTCAGCGTCTGCTCGTAAACTTGCATTAATTGTTCATCGCTGATTTTATCCAAAATATCCGCGCTCATGCCGGCTGAACGCAGCAGCGCGCGCAAAGTCGCCGCGTCCACCTCTCCGCCCAGCACTTTAGACGCGTCCGGGCTGGATGCGTCCAAACCGCCGGCGGCGGGCGAGCCGAACGGCGCGGAATTAGGCTGCGTCGCGCCTAATCCGGCCGGCAAAACGGCTGGAGCGCCTGTCGGCGGCGTCGCTGCCGGCGCGGACGGCGACGAAACAGTCTGCTCGGCGCAGCTTTGCCCGGCGGGGCAATTAGGGTCGGTATTTTGCTCAACTTCTTTTTTATCCGCAATGCCGTCGCTGTCGCTGTCTTCTAAATAAGGCGAGGTATTATAAGCGTACAATTCGTCATAATCAAACAAACCGTCCTGGTCGGTGTCTTGGTTGCGCAGCGAATCCAAAGCGGCCGCTTCCGGATTTTTAGACTGATTAAGCTGCGCTAATTCCTCGGCCGTCAACGGTTTGGTAACCTGCAAACCGCTTTTAAATTGCACTACCCATAAAATTAAAGCGCTTACGCCGAATGCCACTAGAAAAGACACGGCCAATTTCTGCTGCCAGCTAAAATTTTGCGCCTGTTTTGGCTGTAAATTTTGCAGTTGCTCGCGGTAATCATCGCCGGAGATGTATTCATCATCTGGAATGGAATTATTATTTTCTTGATTAAAATTAGACATATTTATTTAAATCATAGAAACAATACATAATACATAGAACTATGCTCCACCCCGCCAAAGCCGGCGGGTTGTCACGAAATATAGTAGAAATACAATAATCTGAACTTTGAAATAATTTCCTCTTGTGTATAATTATAACATATTTCGCCTATCTAAAGCAAAGTACAAATCACGCCAATTTTCCAGCGACAATTCCTGCGCTCGCGCCGTTTCCTTCAGCCCGCATCCCTCTAAAATTTTATTTACGTCTTCTTTCTTAATTTTTAATCCTTTGGTCAAATTCCCTTGCAACTGCTTCCGTTTGGCGCTAAACCCAACTTTTACCAACCTAAAAAACTTTTCCTCTGCCTCGCCCCTTCCCCTCTCCTTAGTAAGGAGAGGGTGCAGAAGGCGGGTGAGGTGAATTATCGCGCTGGCCACTTTTGGTTTTGGCCAAAAAGCATCCGCCGGAACATAAGCGATAATTTTCGGCTCGCTGTAAAACTGCGTCGACACCGAAAGCAAACTCATTTTCCCCGGCCGAGCGCAAATTCTTTCCGCCACTTCTTTCTGCAACATCAAAATCATTCCGCTTGGCTTATCCTCAACTTCTGATAAAAATTTCCGCAAAAATCTTGATGTTATGTTATAGGGCAAGTTCGCGACGATTTTGTAACCACCCCACCCTTCCCTCCCCTTACTAAGGGGAGGGTTAGAGAGGGGTCTATTTGAATTTTGAGATTTTAAAATATTGCCATTCACTATCTTTACGTTTCCCATCCCCTGTTTTTCCAATCTCACCTTCAACGCTTCCGCTAAATTGTTATCCATCTCCACCGCTGTCACCCGCTTAACTTTCCGCGCCAGCATCTCGGTTAAAAATCCCAACCCCGCCCCGACTTCCAGCACGATGTCGTCTGATTTCAATTCCGCCGCCGCCGTAATTTTTTCGTAAATATCTTGCCTGATTAAAAAATTCTGCCCGCGCGAACGGACAGGCTTAATGTTATATTGCTGACATAATTGCTTTGTTTGCTGGAGAATGTTCATAAAATTATTTCAACGCATTCCAAGAGAACATTAGATATTGGGGATATTAGGATATTGGTTAAATTTTAAAATATGAATATCTTAATATCCTTATATCCCAATATCTACATTGGTTATCTTAGTAAATCTCTGCTATAATATAATCAGCAAATACTCCCTTAACTTTTAAATTTCTATGAGAAATATTTCCGATTCCACCATCCGCAACCTCTTTATCGCCGCCCTGATCGTGACGATAATTATTTTAGCTCTCTTTTCCACTTCCGTATTTGCCGCCGGCAGCGGCGGCGGCGTAATAGTCGGCGGCCGCATCGGTCTGGTAATACCAACGCCCACTAACATTGGCACGCCGCCTTGGGTTTGCGCCACCACCCCTTGCCCGCCGCCGGGAGATCTGCAACAGCGTTTAATCGGCCCCCAATATGTCGGCAATGCTTTGGCGGACGTGATTATTTACGGTCCTCAAATTGCTAAACAATACCGGCACCTCTTAATGCCTCTCTCTTCTCCTTATTGTTCCAGTCCACGAGCGGGAGCTTTTTTTATCGGTCAAGGCATCCCGGCCGGGCCGGGGCAAACCGCGCTCCTAATGACTGCTATTGGCTGCAGCCGGTAAAATTAGTCAAAAGTCGTAAAGTCAAAAGTCCTTAAAGTTTTAAATAAAGAATTGACTTTATGGACTTTACGACTTTATGGACTTTACGGACTTCAGTATCTTCTCCGCTTTCTTTAAATCTTCAACATCCGTCACCGGCAGCCAAAAACTGGCTGTCACGATTTTAACGTCAAAATCCTGCGCCGCCTTGACTAATGTCTGCGGCAGGCCCCATTCTTCTTTGCCCGGCAGTTTAACCAACTCATAGTCAAAAATTTCCGGCTCCATTACGAAAACGCCGGTATTCATCAAATGTTCGTGCCCGTGGTTATGTTCGCCTTCAATAATTTCCTGCAGATGCCCGTCCGAACGCAAAACGATGCGCCCGCCGCGCGCCGGACCGGCAACTTTTTGCGCTAATACCGCCCAGTCATACTCTAAACATTTTTCTAAATCTTGGCGTAAATAAATATCGTCCCCCATCAGGCTGATAAATTTTCCTGTAATTTGGCCGCGCGCGAGCCATAGCGCCTTGCCCGTGCCTAATAATTCTTCTTGCCTGACGTAAGTTATTTTTTTTCCTTGATGCTTCCCGCCGAAATAATTGATGATCTGATCGCCCAAATAACCGACTACCATGATGACTTCGTCGATGCCGTCCGGCAACTGGTCTAATTTATGTTCTAACAAATTTTTGCCGGCTACTTTTACCATTGGTTTGGGAATGTCGTAAGTCAAAGGCCTCATCCGGACGCCTTTGCCGGCGGCGAGTATTACTGCCTGCATAAAAATAAAGTGATTAGTAAATAGCGAACAGTGAACGGAAGTTAAGATTTATGCTTTGCTCCTTTTCACTGTTCACTTTTCACTTTTCACTTATAAAAAACATGATTAAATATTATTTTTTGCTCTTTATTATAAGAGTAGCCAATCTTTTGGTGGAGCTCCCGCTTACTTTCATCCGCGCCCGCTTGCGCTTGTCTGCTTGCGACAGCCGACGCTCGTAATCTTTTATCAAGCTATCATAACTGATGTTTTTGTCAACTGGCATACACCCCCACACCTAATGCTTTAAACTTTCCCGTATCCTTATTTTTAATTGGTTTAAAGCATTAGCTCTTAATTTTAAATTATGTTCGCGTTTTCTTGCTTCAGACTCAACGCTATAAGCTTCATAATATACTAATTTTAAATGTCTGCGATTTTTAGTTGAACATACGACACCATTATTGTGTTCTTTAAATCGTCTAGTTAAATCTTTAGTAGATCCTATGTATAAATGATTATCCCTGTCACTCTTTAAGATATATAAATAAAACATAATATTAGGTGTGGGGGTGAATTTATGCTACAATAACTATACTTTACCACACTTTTTATGGTTAGCCAAAATATATATTTTACCAAATACAGTAACGACAAATTTGAAATACTCAATAAGTATAAAGTTTTTATTACCAAAGAACAGGTAGAGGAGGCGCTGCGTTTGCCCGACGCCGCGGTCAAAAAAAGCAAATATTTTTATTATCGCCGAGACGGGCTGACCGTGGTAGTAAAAAAAGAAGGACGAATGAGTAAAATCATCACCTTTTATCCAACGAAATAATTTTATAAATATGCGCTACGATCCTGAATCAAACATTGTCTCCCTGGGAATTGCCGCCGGCGCCATTGACCACGTGATTGAGCTGGGCAATTTTTTAATCCATGTGAATAAAAATAAAACGCCGCTCTTGGTAGAAATTTTGGACGGCGGCAAATTAATCAGCCAGTTTAGCGGCGATAAAAAAAAATTAATGGAACTGACTGTCGCCGCCGACAATTAAACGCCGGCAACTACCGCCATGAAATTAATAATTTTATTGCCGCTCGCGCTTAGTCTGATGACGGCCGGCTGCGCTAATATTATCAGCCAAAATAAAAATCCGAGCGTCTGCTGGGCTGGCTCCTGTTTTCAGGTTGAGTTGGCTCGCAATGCGGCAGAACGGGCTCAAGGCTTAATGAACCGCCCGCGATTAGACCAAGATGCCGGCATGCTGTTTATTTTTCCGCAAGCAAATTTTTATAACTTTTGGATGAAAAACACTTTAATCCCCTTAGACATCGTCTGGCTGGATGAAAATAAAAGAGTGGTTGATGTCAGCCGCCAAGTCCAACCCTGCCGGCAAGACCCCTGCCCCCTCATCGCCTCCCGGCAGCCGGCTCAATTTGTTTTGGAAATAAACGCCGGGCTGGCGGATAAAATGGGGTTAAAAATTGGCGGCTATCTAAACTGGTAAAAAGTGAAAACCCCGATTATTTTCTAATCGGGGCTAAAAATTTAAGCGGCAGCGGATTGTTTTTTGATGCTGACTGACTTTTTTATCGGGCTGTTCCTTCATCGGCTAATTCCCTCACTTTGGCTAATTCCCTCACTTTGTTGAAAATGCCCCAAATAAGTCTGGAATCAAAGCTTCTCCCTGTTTTTTCCTGAATCATCTGGCGAAAGTTCCGCCAATCTTGCCCGGCGAGACTGCAGTCGCAATCTGGGCACTTGTTCAGAAAACTTGCGCAGAGAGAGGCAACGGCGTTTTTAGCTAACGGATTGGGCTTACTCGGTTCCACCCAATCATTAGGCAACTCCATAACTTTATCTAAAGAAATCCCATCAATCAACATTATTGCGCCTCCTTTCGTCTGCCGCCTACTTCTTACTATACATAAATTTTCACAAAATAAAAGAGGCGCCCTAATGTTCGTTAGCGCGCTTCTTTTTAGATTTTTATGTTATTTTTTTCTCTCTGCTTCCGCTTGTTCCCTTTCCTCTTGCCTGTTATACGCCCGAAAACCGGTGCCGGCTGGAATTAAACGGCCAATGATGACGTTTTCTTTTAATCCTTCCAAGCCGTCAACCTTGCCGGTCACTGCCGCCTCAATCAGCACGCGGGCCGTTTCCTGAAAAGAAGCGGCCGACAGAAAGCTATCGGTGGTGAGCGAAGCTTTTGTCATGCCCAGTAAAAGTTGCTCGCCGCTCGCGGGCTTAGCTTTGCGCGTCTTCGCCTCGCGGTTAGCTTTTTGAAATACCGCTTTTTCTATCACCTCGCCCGGTAAAAGGTCGGTGTCGCCCCCGTCTTTGATTAAAATCCGGGAAAACAGCTGCCGCACGATCACTTCAATATGCTTGTCGTTTAACGGCTGCCCTTGGGAGGAGTAAACGTACTGGATGTCGTGAATGATGTACCGCTGGGTGGCAAGCCCCCCGCAGAGGGCATAATATTGCTGTAAGTCTAAACTCCCATCCGTTAATTGCGTTCCTTTGGCGATGCGCTGGCCTTCGCTAACCCAAATGGCGTACCCCTTAGGGATAATAAATTCCTTTACTTTGTCGGCGGTAAAACTGACTTTGACGTATTTATCATTGATTTTGGCCTCGCCGGCGTTTTTAGCTTTGATTGCCGCCTCCCCCATGGAAAACAGAGTTTGCCCGCGCTTAACTTGCTCGCCGTCTTTTACTAAAATAACCGGCCTTAATTTCTTTTTAGTTTGCTTGTCTTTGGCGGGCTCATTGCCTTTAGCGGACTGGCTGGTTAAAATGTCTCGAGCAATCTCGGCGAAATAATATTTATCGCTGTCTACTCCTTGATAGGTAACTTTAATGACTTTGGCGTTGATGTCTTGAGTGATGACTTTACCTTGTTCATCGGCGATGGTCCGCTCCATGGATTCTATTTTTACCGCTCCCTCTACGTCGGCGACGAAAGCGCGCCGTTTGGGCGGCCGAGCTTCAAAAATTTCTTCCACGCGCGGCAAACCTTGAGTGATGTCCTCGCCCGCTACGCCGCCGGTATGGAAAGTCCTCATCGTCAGCTGCGTGCCCGGTTCGCCGATGGATTGCGCCGCAATGATGCCGACGGCGACTCCTAAACGCACCGGCTTGTTGTAGCTTAAGTCATAGCCATAGCAAGTAGCGCAAATTCCTTTCTCGCATTGGCAGTTTAGCGGGCTGCGCACGGCGGCCTGCTCTATAATTTCTTTTTCTAACTTTTGCGCCATTTCATCAGTAAACAATTCGCCTGCTTTGGCTAACGCTTTGCCTCGGCTGTTAAGTAAATCCGCCGCTAAGTAACGGCCGATAATGCGCTTCAGCAAGGTAGTGCCTAATTCCGCGCTTTCTGCCTGGGTGATGACAAAGCCCGCTTGTGAGCCGCAATCTTGCTCGGTAATAACCACGTCTTGAGCGACGTCAATCAAGCGGCGGGTGAGATAGCCGGCGTTAGCCGTGCGCAAGGCGGTGTCCGACAAACCTTTGCGGGCGCCGTGGGTAGCGATAAAATATTCTAAAACGTCAAATCCTTTCTTAAAATTGCCTTTTACCGGCAACTCAATAATGGCGCCGGAAGGAGACGTTACCAGCCCTTTCATGCCCACTAGCTGCGTCAGCTGCGCCCAGGAACCGCGCGCCCCCGACTGAATCATGGAATAGATCGAGCCATGCCGATCAATTTTATTTTTAATGACGTCCGATATTTTATCTTTGGTTTCCGTCCAAAGCTGGATGATTTTCGCGTACCGCTCGCTTTTAGTCAACAGCCCTTCTTCGTACTGCTCCTGGACGGCGTCTACTTTTTTATCCGACTCCTCAATCGCTTTATCGCGCTCGGTCGTATCGGGCAAATCCTCCATTCCCCAAGACAGGCCGCTTTTGGTAATAAAATCTAACGTCAGATCTTTTAATTCGTCTAACAGCTGCACCGTCCGGTCTTCGCCATAAACATACAAGCAATCTTTAATTATCTGATTTAAATTTTTCTTCGCCACAACGTCGTTGATAAATCTTAACTTATCGGGCAACACGCTATTAAAGACGATGCGGCCGACGGTGGTGGTTAAAATCTCTATTTTGCGGCTGCCGATTTTTATCCTGGTTTTTATCGGCGCTTGCAGGGTAACGGCGCCGACTTCATAGGCCAATAACGCCTCTTCTTCGTCGGCAAATAACGGCAGTTTGTCTGTCTGCAGACGCTCATCTAAATCAGTCAGGTAGTAAGAGCCCCAAACGATGTCCTGGGAAGGGGTAACAATGGGGCTGCCGGTAGCTGGCTTGAGCAGATTATGGCTCGCGAGCATAAGATCGCGGGATTCGGCAACCGCCTCTTTGGTCAAAGGCACGTGCACCGCCATTTGGTCGCCGTCAAAGTCGGCGTTAAAGGCGGTGCAAACCAGCGGGTGGATTTGAATGGCCTTGCCTTCTATTAAAATCGGCTTGAACGACTGGATGCCTAAGCGGTGTAAAGTCGGCGCCCGATTTAAAAACACGTAAGCGTCTTGAATAATTTTTTCCAAAATGTCCCAAACATCGTCCGAGCCGGCTTCAATGTAACGGGAAGCGCTCCGGACGTTATGCACGATTTCCTGCTTGATTAACTTACTGATGATAAACGGCTTGAACAACTCCAGCGCCATTTTTTTCGGCAAACCGCACTGGTAAAGTTTCAGGCGGGGGTTGATTACAATCACCGAACGGCCGGAATAATCAACGCGCTTGCCGAGCAAATTCTGCCGGAAGCGCCCTTGCTTTCCCTTTAAAATGTCCGCGAGGGATTTAAGCATCCGCTTTTGTCCGGTGGAAGCGGTTACGGTTTTGCCGTGGCGGGCGGAATTATCAATTAAAGCGTCCACCGCCTCCTGCAACATCCGCTTTTCATTGCGGCAGATAACTTCCGGCGCGTTCAAATCCATCAATTGCTTGAGCCGATTGTTTCTGCCGATAACCCGGCGGTATAAATCGTTTAAATCCGAAGTGGCGAACCGTCCGCCATCCAGCGGCACCATCGGCCGTAAGTCAGGCGGAATAACCGGAATAGTCGTTAATACCATCCATTCCGGCCGCAAATCGTTAACTAACAGACTTTTTAATATCTTTAAACGCCGGAGCAGCTTATCGCGCTTAGAATCAATGATGGTTTCCAGTTCGCGCTCTAATTCTTTAATGGTTTTTTTTAAATCAAGGCGCTGCATTAATTTCAAAATCGCCTCCGCGCCGATGCCCGCCTCAAAAATATGGCCGTATTTAAGGGCTAAATTCTGATAAGTATGTTCGGAAATAACCGCCAACGATTTGATTTCTTTTATTTCTTCTTGCGCGATTTTAAAAGCTTGTTCCAGTTTTTCTTCTTTTTCCGCCCGAATTTTTTCTAATTGGCCTGACTCCTCTGCTTGACGCTCCTGATTTTGCAGGGCGGATTTTTTATTTTTAAATTCAGCTTCAATTTGTTTTTGTTTGCTTTTGTACTCCTGTTTTATCTGCTCGAGCGTCGCTTGTTTCAATTCCATATCCACGTCAGTGATGATGAAGCTGGCGAAATAAACTACCTTTTCTAAAGCCGTTGAGGGCAAATCCAATATTAACCCGATTTTCGAGGAGATGCCTCGCAAAAACCAAATATGCGTTACCGGCGCCTGCAATTTAATGTGCCCCATCCGTTCGCGCCGCACCACGCTGCGAGTCACTTCCACTCCGCATTTGTCGCAAATTATCCCTTTGTAACGAATTTTTTTGTATTTGCCGCAATAGCATTCCCAATCTTTAGACGGGCCAAAAATCCGTTCGCAGAATAAGCCGTCTTTTTCCGGTTTTTGCGTCCGATAGTTAACGGTTTCCGGCTTAGTTACCTCTCCGTGCGACCATCCTAAAATCACTTCCGGCGAAGCGAGCCGGAGTTTAATGGCGTCAAAGTCGGTTGTTTTTAGAGGATTAAGCATAGTTATTTTTATCAGTAGTCGTGTCTTCAGCGACTCCGGCCGCGTCTTCGTCTATTACTTGTTGCACGCCGATCAATTCCACGTCCAAACACAAACCCTTCATTTCCCGCACCAACACGTTAAATGATTCCGGCACGTTTTGCTTGCGGATTTCCTCGCCTTTAATGATCGCTTCGTAAGCTTTGGAACGGCCGGGGACGTCGTCGGATTTGATGGTGAGAATTTCTTGCAAAGTATGCGCCGCGCCGTAAGCTTCCAACGCCCACACTTCCATTTCCCCAAAACGCTGGCCGCCAAATTGCGCTTTGCCGCCTAAGGGCTGTTGCGTAATCAAAGAATAAGGGCCGATAGAGCGCTGATGCATTTTATCTTCTACCATGTGGTTTAGTTTCAGCATGTACTTATAGCCCACCGTTACTAACTTATCAAATCTTTCGCCGGTCTTGCCGTTGTACAAAGCGACTTGGCCGCTGGTGGGGAAACCGGCCCGCTTTAATTCGGACTTGATCTGCTCTTCCGTTATTCCGTTCAGCGGCGGCGTCGCTACCCGGTACCCTAATTTATGAGCGGCCAGCCCCAAATGCGTTTCTAACAGCTGGCCTAAATTCATGCGAGAAACAACCCCCAAAGGAGATAAAATTATATCGACGGGAGTGCCGTCTTCTAAATACGGCATATCCTCAACCGGCACGATGCGAGAAATTACGCCTTTGTTGCCGTGCCGGCCGGCCATTTTATCGCCGACTTGAATTTTGCGCAGGTTGGCGATAGTAACTTGGGTTGATTGAATAACGCCGGCCGGCAATTTATCGCCGTCTTCCCGGGAAAATATTTTTATGTCCACTACTTTGCCGTGTTCGCCGTGCTCTAAATAAAGCGAACTGTCGCGGATGTCTTTGGCTTTATCGCCAAAAATAGCGCGCAGCAATTTTTCTTCCGCCGACAATTCAGTCTCGCCTTTGGGAGTAATCTTGCCCACCAAAATATTCCCGGAAGATACTTCGGCGCCGATGCGGATAATGCCGTTTTCATCCAAATCTTTTAAGCGCTCGATGGAAATGTTGGGGATGTCGCGGGTTACCACTTCGGGGCCGAGTTTAGTATCGCGCACGTCAATAGTGTAATTTTCAATGTGGATCGAGGAATAAAGGTCATGCTCAACCAAACGCTCGGAAATAATGATGGCGTCTTCAAAGTTAAACCCTTCCCAAGTCATAAAAGCAACCAGCACGTTACGACCGATGGCAATCTCCCCGTTGGCAATGGCCGCTCCATCGGAGAGGACGTCTCCGGGGGCGACTTTGTCTCCCTTGCCGACTGTCGGGTGTTGATTAATGCAGGTGGAATGATTAGAGCGAACGAATTTATTTAATTGATAAGAAATAATTTTATTATCTTTGCTTTTAACGTCAATTCTGTCGCCTTGAACGGCGGCCACTACCCCGTCTGCTTCGTTAATAACGATGTGGCCGGAATCAATAGCCGCTCGCCGCTCAATGCCGGTGCCGACAATCGGCGCCTCGGGCATAATCAGCGGCACCGCTTGCCGCTGCATATTGGTGCCCATTAACGCCCGAATGCCGTCGTCGTGCTCCAAAAACGGAATGCAAGAGGTAGCGACGGAAACGATTTGGTTAGCGGCTACCTCCATAAAATCAATCTGGGATATTTGTTCAATGGAGGGCTCGCCATACTTTCTTACTTCCGCTTTCTCCACTAAAAAGTAGCCGTTCTCATCGGTCGGCACCGTATAAAAAGTAGTAATGTACTTTTCTTCCTCAAAGGCGTCAAGATATTTTATCTCGTTCGTGACTATCGGCTTGATCGGAATGGTGACGGGGCCTAATTTAGCTAAGCGAGCCGCCAATTTTTCGTCAATTTTAGCGCCTGCTTTAGCCACTAGTTCGCCTGCTTTAGACGAATCTTTATCGTCGTAAACATCGGCGCGCAAAATTTTACCAGCCGTTACTTTCGGGTCGTTATTAATGTCGTGCAAAACTACTCGGTAGGGCGCTTCCAAAAAGCCGTAGCTGTTCAGCCGGGCGTAAGACGCCATGTGCCCGACTAAGCCGATGTTCGGCCCTTCCGGAGTGGCAATCGGGCAGATGCGGCTATAGTGCGTTGTATGCACATCGCGCACCTCAAAACCAGCCCGCTCGCGGGTTAATCCGCCCGGACCCATGGCGGAGAGGCGCCGTTTGTGCTCCAGCTCGGCTAACGGATTGGTCTGATCCATAAACTGCGAGAGCTGCGAGGACATAAAAAATTCCTTGACGACGCCGATTACCGGCCGGGCGTTAATCAACTTGTTCGGCGTTAATTCGGCCATGTCAGTCGTACTCATTCTGTCTTTAACGATGCGCTCCATGCGGGAAAGCCCCAGGCGGAATTTATTTTGGATTAATTCTCCCACGGCGCGAATGCGGCGGTTGCCGAGGTGGTCAATGTCGTCTTCCTTGCCTTGAGTAATGTTGAGACGAATTACTTCTTTTAAAATAGCGATTAAATCTTCGCGGCGGAAAATGCGCGTTTCTTTATTAATGGGGATGTCAAAACCAAAGCGCTTGTTTAATTTATAGCGGCCGACGCGGTCAAAGTCATAGCGGTCAAAGCGGAAAAACATGGAGTAAATTAAATTCCGCGCGTTATCTACGGTGGCTAAATCTCCCGGACGAATGCGCTTATAAACTTCTTTCAAACCGTCGGCTTCGTTTTTAGCGATGTCTTTAGCGATGGTGGCTTCCAGAAAACTGGCCTCGCCGTCCGCTTCCGCCTCTTTAAACATCTCTTTGAGTTCCGCGTCGGTTTCGTAGCCAAAGGCGCGCAACAGAGAGGTAACCGCCACTTTGCGCTTACGATCTATCCTTACCCAAATGACGTTATTGGCGTCGGTTTCAATTTCCAGCCACGCGCCGCGGTTAGGGATTATTTTGGCGCCGTAATATTTTCGCCCTTTAATCATTTCGGCGGTAAAAATAACGCCGGCCGAACGAATCAGTTGCGACACCACTACCCGTTCAATGCCGTTGATGACGAAAGTGCCGCGCTTAGTCATCAGCGGCAAATCGCCTAAGAACACTTCTTGCGTAATTGATTTGTCTGTTTGCTTATTATAAAGACGGGCCTGCACGCGCAAGGGCACTTCAAAGGTAATGTTTTTGGCTTTACTTTCTAATTCGGAAAATTTCGGCTGGTCCAAATAGTAATCGTCAAAATATAATTCCAGGTTACGGCCGATAAAATCTTTAATGGGAGAAATTTCGTCAAAAAGTTCGCGCAAGCCCTCTTCAGTAAACCAACGGTAAGAATCTTTTTGCACCTCAATTAAATCCGGCATCTCCATCGCTACCGTCTGCGGCGAAAAAAATTTGCGCTCAATGGTGGTTTTTGCCTTGGCGTTAGACATAATATTTTATTTGCTGCCTAAAATAATTTAAAAAAATCTGTCTATTGTTAATAGCCGGCCGCGCGAATTTTGCGGCGTACAAAAAAATATCCAGGTCCTTTTCTTGAAGGCAGGATTAACTAGCGGAAAAATCTATTGGCTGATGGCGGGGGCGGGATAAAACACTTGAGTTATGTTTGGGTAGTAATTTTAAATTGCCTTAAGATAATTTTGATAAAAAAAGAAAAACGGCCTCTTGTTTGAATAGAAAATAAGAACCGTTTATTCAGAGTGTCGTCTATATACTATAAACCATTTTGTTTGCACAAAAAGTTATGAGATTTTACAT
>PFAT01000030.1:0-24960 GCA_002773575.1 Candidatus Falkowbacteria bacterium CG10_big_fil_rev_8_21_14_0_10_44_15 | reverse complement strand
TGAGATTTTACATCTTACGTAGCCTCATATTAACAATAATAAAAATAATTGTCAATAGGGGCTTTAAAGATTATTTTTATTAAAAATGCAAGAGCACTAATTTTTAAGCTAAAATTAAATAAAATCTGCCTTTTTATGATATTAATTACTTCTTGTTAATCTAAGTTATCCACACTCTCATATAACACTTAACATGTAACATAAAACATCAAAACAAAAAAAATGATTTGACTAAGTAACTAATGACTTTATAACTCCTTACTTCTAACTTCCTTTCCCAATTCCTCCCTGACAACCTGCCGGTCGTCCCAAGGAATTTTTTTGCCGCCGGCAACGCAAATCGCCTGTTCGCATCCTTTTCCCGTAATTAAAACCACATCCCCTGCCGCTGCGATTTTTAGAGCTTGCTTGATCGCCTCGCGCCTATCCATTATTTTAAATAAATTTTCCCCTAATATCTTACCCGCTTTGGCCGCGCCTACCGCCACCTGGTCAATAATAATTTGCGGGTCGTCATCGTAAGGGTCTTCGTTAGTAATAATTATAACGTCAGCGCATTCGCCCGCGGCTTTACCGAGTAAAGGCCGCCGCGCGATATCGCGCCCGCCGCCAGCCGAACCTAAAACGTGAATAATGCGATTATGCTCAATCAGCTTAACTGTCTCGTATAATTTGGCTACCGCCCGCGGCTCAAAGGCATAATCTACAATGACGGTAAAATCATTAAAATCATCCCCCGCTCCTTGATAAGGAGAGGGGTTAGGCCTGCCTGCCGGCAAGGCAGGGGTGAGGCGGGGTGAGGTTATCCGCTCAAACCGGCCGGGCACGCCAGTTATTTTTTCCAACCCTGATTTAATTTGTTCTAAGCTTAATCCCTGCGATATTCCTACGCTGATTGCCGTCAGCGCATTCTGCGCATTAAACTCGCCCAGCAGGCGCAAATTAAACCTGACCCCCTCTACAAAAAACTGGACACCATTGTCTTTAGCCGCCACATTGTTCGCTATTATTTTCTTTTCCTCTTTAATTTGTGTTATCTGTTTTGTGTTGTGTGCTATGTGATAAGTAATTTTTTCTTCCGCTTTAAAGTTTAAAAAATATTCCGCCTGCTTGTCATCGCCGTTAACGATAATAATTTTTGGCACCCGCTCCAAATGAATTTTTTTAATCTCGTTTTTTATCGGCTGCACTTTCTTTCTTTCGTTGCCGTACTTTGATTTGCATTCCGACAAATGCTCAAACAGTTTGCCCTTGGCTGCTTTATAATTCTCAAAACCGCCGTGCGCTTCAATATGCTCCGGGTAAAGCCCGGTAAAAACTAAAATGTCGTAATTAACAAAGCGATGGCGGAATTGCTCAATTCCTTGCGAGGTAGTCTCAATAACAGCGTATTCGCAGCCGGCTTTTACCATTTGGCGCAACATCTTTTGCGTAAAAAATCTTCCGACCATCGTCATTTTTTTATCGTTCAGCCATTCTTTATCCGCCGCTTTAAACATCGCCGTTGAAGTATAGCCGACTTTATAGCCGGCCTGCTCTAACATTTTGGCGATTAAATACACCGAGGTTGTTTTGCCGGTAGTGCCGGTAACGCCGATGACGATTAATTTTTCCGACGGAAATTTATACCAAACAGCCGCGAGCCACGCCAAAATAAAATGGTAGGCGGGTTGAAGCCTTTTGAATAATTTTATTGGAATAAATTTTTTTATTATATACAATAATTGCACAAAAATTTTACAATAATTTAACAATAATTATAAAAAATTATTGTAAAAATTACTGTTTAATTATTGTTAAATTATACTTTTAATTCTCCTTAAAACTTTATACGCCCCATACCACTCTTTATCAAAAATAATGTCAAAACATCCCGGATAATTTACTTCTTTCCCGCCGAAGCCGCGCTTAAATCTTGTCACCCCCGGCCATTTCTTTTCGTTAATGCCGTAAAAATCATAATGTTTATAACCCAATTGCTTGGCAAGTTTTATCATCTTCCAATGCAACGCGTACGGCGCCATTATTTCTTTGTGTTTATGCGTGGAGGCGCCGTGTAAGTATGTAACCACATCGCCGTAAAAAGCAAAGATGCCGGCGGCTAAAATTTTATTTTCATACTCGGCAAAATACAATCTGACACTAAGTTTGTTGCCGTCGTTCCCTTCCTTAGAGCCTGCCGGCCGGCGAGGCGGGGAGGAGGCGGGGGCGGTGGGAATTGAAATGTCAAGCGAGCCTAACATAGTTTTATAATATTCCTTCCCATGAGAACGGAACTTGTCTCTTCCGACGGTTTCCTCCATCAACTCCCAAAATTTTTCAAAATCTTCAGACGCGCCGTGGCGCGTCTCTACGGTCCGCACGGTAACGGCTTTCTTCTCCGCCAGCCTAATGTTATATCTTGTTTTGGGATGCATACCGGCCAGCAATTCTTCTTCGCTTTTTGTTAAATCTAAAATTATCGTTTGGCTGGGCTGGACATCCGCAACTTTTCGTAACTCGTAATTTTTAATTGATAATTGATTTTGTGGTTCTATTCTTAAAAAAATACAATTTTCTTTCTTCGCCAACTGAATAATATCATCAATAAAATTTCCCGTTACTCGTTCCCCGTTACTCGTTCCTGCTCTGGGCGCATAAAAATAACTCTTGCCAAAAAACAATGACTTCTTAATTAAAAGCGCGCTATCAACTCTAAACGTCTGATAACCAACTGACTTTTGAAATTCTTCCCAGCCTTGTGATTGTAGAAATGAGGTGTGCATACGAATGCATTGCATTATTTATTTGCATACGAATTATTTGCAGTATTTGTCCCGCAGTACTGCGGGATAGATTTGCATTATATTATTCGCAGTTCTGCGCCTTTCGCCAGCCGGCCGCGACCGCCTCTTCTTCCGAACAAAAATAAAGCTCGCCCTGCCCTAAATTAATCATTGTTTTAGCGTAATAGTCGCAACTCGGCAAATGGTAAATTTTTTCGCCATCGCTCGCGATGTTTCCTTTGATGTTGCAATTCGGATTGGATGGCAAAGCACTGGCGGTGGGAGTAGAAGCGTTTAAATTGTTAGCAACGGTGCAAGCGTTATCCGCCCACAGCCCTAATTTATGGTCGCGCGCAAGAGTTTCCGCCTGCCTAAATTCCGCCTGATATTTATAAGGAGTAAAATAAGTATATTCGTAAGCGTAGCCCTGTTTGATGATTTCCCAGTTATAAAAAACCCCATCGGCGCGCCAAGCGTAACGCAAGAGCCGCCCGTATTTATCCCGCTCGTCTTGCGTTTCGTCCGGCTCTAAATAAACTGCTTGGTTTTCTAAAAATTCGTGCGCTTTTTGGCTTGCTTCCCGGCCGAAACATTCAACCGGTTTTCTGGGGTCAACGACTTCCGGCGTGTTAATGCCGATTAAACGCACGCGCTCGGTAGTCGTCCCGCTGTTTACGTCAATAGTGTCTCCGTCAATAACTCTAGTTACTAGATAATATTGTTTATAGTCTGATTTGTTTTGATTACGACTTCCACCTTCTGCGATGCTTTCAGCGCTAACATTAGATATTGGATATTGGATATTTTCCTTTACCAAATTTCTCTCTTCTATGCTTTTATCCTCTTTTTTTGATGTTTCTTCCCGTTCGCTGTTGAGTATTGGCTGTTCATTTACTAATTTTCCTCCTAAAACATTTTTTTCTCCTAATGTTTGTCTGTTTATTATCAAAATTACCGCTAATAATATTATAATTACGCTAAACAAAATTATCCCCCGCTTTTTCATAATATCCAATATCCTAATATCTAATTACCAATGGAATTGCTTTTTTGTTTTAATGTTTTTATGTTTTAATGTTATGTGATAGCCCCCGCAGCGCCGACCTGATTCTTTCCCCGCTTTCTTTAATGCTTGGCTCAACGTTCTTCAGCGCCTCCCGTGCCTGCTGCAGAGAATATCCTAACGACATGAGCGCGTCAATTTCATCGCCGCTAACGCTCATTCCGGCCGCGCCGTCTTTCAGCGGCGTTAAATAATCAATTTTACTGCGCAGTTCCAGCACGATTCGTTCCGCGGTTTTTTTGCCGATGCCGGACACTTTAGTCAAAAGTGAAGGATCGCCGTGCCCAATGGACGATTTTATCTCTTCCACGCTAGCCATGCCTAAAATTCCCAGCGCTGATTTCGGCCCCACGCCCGATACCGATAAAAGCAATTTAAAAAATTCCAGTTCCGCGAAACTTTTAAACCCGTACAAGTCTTCCATATCCTCGCGTACATGGTGGTATAAATAAAATTCTACCTCTTGCCCGATGCTTAAATCCGCGTACGCGACGGCATTAACAAAAATCTGGTAGCCAATATTGCCAGTCTCCACAATAACGAATCCTTGCCCTTTGTTTAAAATTGTACCGCGTAAAAAGGCGAACATAAAATTATCTTCTCGCTAATAACGCAAACGGCAAATAAATTTTTTCTAAATCCGCCAAAGAAGCGTAAACCTCTGCACTGCCGACGAATAAACCAGCGACGACTTCGCGCAACCGCGTTATTTCTTTAAGTTGAGACGGTCTATTAACGCTCTCTAATGTCAAATCTATCAACTCTAATGCCCGTGCCAACGCTTGGTTTTTTTGCTTAACCATATTCTTTCTTTCCCATGATTTAGCGCGCGCGAGTTCAGCGCCGATGTTGCCAATTTGTTCAGCCAAACTTAATTGTTGCCATCTGCCTTGGGATAATTCTTTATGAATAAAGGTCATAATTAAACTATTAGCTTATTAATAATTTCTTTTATTTTATTTTTTATTTCCGTACTTTCAATCTCTATCGCTCTATTACCTAGACGGGGACGAATGTTAAGCAGTGATTGGTACTCAATAAAATTCTCTGGCGATAAATCGGGATAAAGATTCGCCCCCCATAAATCGTCTTGCCGCGAGCCATCCTGCAATAATAAACTTTCCGCGTCCGCGTGCATTTCGCCGCCGATAGCCATAATTTCCCGCTTAACATCAACCACGATTTTAACCATATCGCCAAATGTTTCTTCCGCCATTCTTTTAAGTTCTTCTTTTGGAATTTTAGTTTTTATTATCTTTATTTCCATATACTTTATTTTACCCTTACTCTACCAATTTTGAGCCAAAAAATCAAACACAAGACGCCCCAAAGGGGCGTCTCTACTTTCTACTTTCTACTTTTTACTTTTACCCCTTTGTAGTAGTTCGCTATACTGCACGGGGTAAACTTTTTACTTTCTTTTTACCCTAATCAAGCCGCTTACCGGCGTAATTTTTATCCCTTTGCGCTCCAGCTCGTCCAAAAACAAATTAACGCCTAAGGAGTCGCTGGACATATGGCCGGCAATCACCACATTGATATGATATTTTTCCGCTTCTTTGCGGTGCTCTTCGTGCATGTGCATGCCAATCACGGTGCCGATGCCCGCGGCGGCGATTTTTTCGTACATTTCTTTTGAGCCTTCCGTGCCGCCGGTAAATTCCGTTACTACGATTTTGCCCGCGCTATTTTCCGGCGAGCCGGTAAAAAGCATCGGGCCGGCTTTGCGCCTCGCAGCTTCTTTATACTCCGGGATTTCTTTTAATGCTTCTAAAATTTCGCCGACCGTTTCCGGCTTTTTTTTGGCAATAAACTTAGTCATAAAACTGGCCGCCATATTATCGCAGGGCGTGTGCGCGCACATAAAGCCCAGATTTAAAATTTTTGCCGCGTCCACCGCGCGGTCGTGATTGATGGGCGAAATGCCGCGACTGACTTCGCTGATGCGCGGACGCAGAACGCTTTCGGCGATATTAATCGGCACGCCGTACTGCGCCAGCACTTCGGCCTGCAAATCCATCACATCATGCAAGGAAGCAAGCGCTGGGCCTTCCGGATGATGCGCAATCACTAAATCAATGTCGCTTAATTTATCCGCGAGCAATAACTCCGGCGCTTCCATATCAATCCCCACTAAAACTTTTTTGACTTGTTTGCCCGTATCGTTCAAGACGCGCGTATCGGAATAAGGGTTAGTCAATTTTTCAGCATCAAACTCCGCCTGCTCGTCTTTAGGCAATTTTTCGTATTTCTTTTTTGCCCGCTCCAAATACTTTTTTACTTTCGCCGGACCGCGCAGGTCGTGCTTAATGCCTAACTCAACGGCTAATTTATAGATTTGTTGGATAGTCATATAAATCACAATAATTAATCAATAATTTTTTAATAATTTAACAGTAATTTTTTAATTATTGTTAAATTACTGTTCAATTGCCGTTAAATTATTTTATTTCCAACTTATAGTTGTTATCTTAAGCTGCTGCACAAAATTTATCCAAAATATGTTTTTGCCGCAACCGTGCCCACTTAATAATAAACCAAAGCGGCCAGTCGCGCCAAGTTGGTTTTAACGCGAGCACGGTAAAATCAATTAAAATCAGCTTTTGTTCCGGCGTTACCAAAATATTGCTTAAAAAAGTCGGTTTAATTTTAAACAGCCCTTCGCGCCCCAATAAATCAAACGGCACGCCGATTTCTAATTCCATTCTCCGGTAGCGTTCCATTATATCAAGAAACTGTTTTTTTATCAAGGGAACGGCTAAGTCGGCTAATTTTAAAAAGCGGCACTTAATTTTTTCCTGAACTTCCGCCGCTTTCTTGCCTTGAGACCAAACTATAATTTCCGTCGGCAACAAATATGGGGCAAAATATTTTTGCCCGATTTTATAATCTTGCGTTAATTTCTCTACCGCTTTTTTGCCGGCAAGCCAAACGTGCAGCGAGAATTTAATGACGCTATTTCGGCCATATTCGTAAACTAAATGTTCGCCGCCCCAGCCCAAAAACTTGCCGATTTTATTTTTATCGTAAAGAGTATTGCGCATAATTCATGTCATTCCCGCGTAGGCGGGAATCCCGTGAACAACTCGCTAACTGCGAGATTCCCGTCTACGCGGGAATGACAGAAAAATAAAGTTAAAACAGGCTTCTCGCCGCTAACCCTAAAATTAAGATGCTGAAAAAATTAAGCGCGAAAGAAACCGGAAAAAACAAAACGTTGCGGATTCGCAACACGCCCATCAGCGCCAGCCCCAACTCATCCGGCAAAGGAGAAAGAACGATCAACGCTCCGGCGGCGAACAGAATATAATCAAACCAACGGCTGCGAAAAAGGATTAATACTTTCTTTTCTTTATGGCGGCGCAGCCATGAAATCAACGCTTCCATTAAATTATTTTTTACGAAACGGAAAATCAATAAATTACCGACCGCGGCGCCGAGCCCTCCAAACAACGCCACCTCCCAAATAGGCAGGCCGGATATCAATTCCGATAAAACTACGATTGCCGGCGCGACGGTAAAAATAGAAATGTAAAACATGCCCGCGAGGAAACTGCCTATTATCGTTGCCTCCTGCGCCGACGATAAGATGCCGTCCAGCGCCCGCGTTTTAACCAGCGCTAACGCTAAAATTATGCTCAAAGCGACAATTCCTAAATCCCGCATTAAATAATTTTGCTCCTTATTTCTTTTCATTATTTTATACTGTCATTGCGAGCGAATCCCGCGACAGCGCGGGATGAAGCGTGGCAATCCCGTTATTTACTGTAAAAACGACGGAATTGCTTCGTCGTCCCGCGGTACCGCGGGACTCCTCGCAATGACAAAAATTATTTTTTCTCTACTTTCAACTCTACTTTTTCTCCGTTAACATCCGTTTCTTTGCCATTTTCCGCTTTTTTATTTTCAATTCTATCGCTCAATGTTTCTTTCTTGATCTCCGCGCTGAACTTTTCAAAAACCGCCGCGATTTCTTTGTTTCCCGCAGCAAAATAAATTACCGCTTTATCTTGAATCGTCATCCCCGCCTCTTTGCGCGCGTTATTTATCGCCCGCACGAGTTCGCGCTTCATGCCTTCAAGTTTTAGTTCCGAAGTGATGTTTGTATCCAATTCCACGGCCAGCTCACCTTTGCCTTTTTTACAAACAACCTCCTTCACATTCAATTCATCTTTAACTACTTGAATGTATTCCCGCTCATTCATTGAAAATTGCCAATTGAAAATTAAAAATTGATTAAGCGGCTGTCTCACTTTAATGCCCGCTTCATCCCGCTTAGCCAATCCGAGTTCCACTATTTTTCGCGCTTGCTCCATATTTTGCAAAACATCTTTAGCAATCCATTCTTTCCTAACTGCCGGCCACGCTTTTAAATGCACTGATTCAACGTCAGCGCCCAGCTCCTGATAAATGTGTTCGGCCGTAAAAGGCAAAAATGGAGCCATAATGCGTGCTAAATGGTATAAAGTCCGGCGCAGGGTTTGCAGCGCACGCATTTTGTCAGTGTCGTCATCTCCTTTAAACCGCGCGCGCGAGCGGCGCACATACCAAGTTGACAAATCATTGATAAAAACAGGAATTTCCCGAATCGCGTGCAAATCGTAATCGTCCATTTTCTTGGTTACTGTTTTTTTCGTTTCTTCCAAGCGCGCGGTTATCCATTTGTCCAGCACATGAACTAAATCTTTTTCTGCCAAATTTTTTACTTCCATATCCGCGGCCCGCCTGCCGGACGGGCAGGCAAACATTTTGTAAAAACTTAGGACATTAAGCAGAATATTAAAGAATCTGGTTTGTTCAACTAAATCTTTCTCGGAGAAATTTATGCTTTCGGCTTTCATCACCGGCGAGGCGCACAAGTAATAGCGCAGCGGGTCGGCGCCGTATTTATTCATAACATCCATCGGGTCCGGATAATTCTGCAGGCGCTTGCTCATCTTTTTGCCGTCTTCCGCGAGTACGATGCCGTTAACGATTACGTTTTTAAATGCCGGCTTTTGTTTAATTGCCGTAGCAATTACGTGCAAATAATAAAACCAGGCGCGCGTTTGGTCCACGCCTTCGGCGATAAATTCCGCCGGAAAATTATTTTCAAATTTTTTCTCATTCTCAAACGGATAATGCATCTGCGCGTACGGCATGGAGCCGGAATCAAACCAAGTATCTAAAACATCCGGCACGCGCTTCATGAGCCCGCCGCATTTTTCACATTTGAACGTAATTTCATCAACGATATGTTTATGCAAATCGTCTACTTTTTGCCCGCTCAATTCTTCTAATTCTTTTATAGAACCAAAAATTTTAATATTCCCGCATCTCTGTTTTGCCCCCCTCTTACCTTCTATTTCATTAGTGCATCTCCAAATAGGGATCACCGAAGCCCAAAACCTCTGCCGCGAAATTGACCAGTCGCGCGCGCCTTCCAGCCACTGGCCGAATCGGCCTTCTTTAATGTGCCTTGGCGTCCAATTTATCTTTTCAGCCAATTTTATCGCGTCTGGTTTTACCGCTTCCACTTTTACGAACCACGACGAAGTCGCGTAATTTAATAACGGCGTATCGCACCGCCAGCAATGCGGATAGCTGTGCTCGTATTTTTCTTTGCTGAACAATAAATTTTTACGCGCTAAATACTTTATAATTTCTACATCGGTTGCCTGCGTGTCTTCAATCGGTTTAACATGCAACCCGGTAAAATCAGTAACTTCCTCTTTAAAAGTGCCGTCCATGTTCACATGTTGAATAAAAGGCAAGTTTTCTGTTTTCGCCAAATTCATATCGTCTTCGCCGAATGCCGGCGCGATATGAACCACGCCCGTTCCCTCTTCGGTTGTTACAAAATCCGCCGCGTAAACTTTCCAACCGTTTTGTTTATTTTCCAACTTTTCATCTTTAGCATAATAATCAAACAACGGCTCATATTGTAAACCGACTAACTCTTTGCCCTTAATTTCTTCTATAATTTTATATTTTTGATCTTTCAAAACTTCACTGACTCTGTTTTGCGCAATTATATAATTTTCTTCGCCGATATTTAATATTAAATATTTAATATTTTTATTAATAGCAAGCGCCACATTACCTATTAAAGTCCAAGGTGTAGTAGTCCATGCGAGAATATAAACATCGCCGTCACTTTTTACTTTTAATTTTGAACTTTTAATTTTGAACTTCGCCGTCGCCGACAAATCTTTTACATCCTTGTACCCCTCCGCCACTTCCTGTTGCGACAAAGTCGTCTCACAGCGCGGGCAAATGTGCATGGAGCGATAACCTTCGTAAATCAAACCTTTGCCCCATAACTGCTTGAATACCCACCAAATACTTTCCATGTAATCCTTGTCCATCGTTTTGTAAGCGTTTTCCATATCCGCCCAGCGTCCCAAACGGCTGATGACTTTTTGCCATTCGTCCACGTAAGCCAAGACTTTGGAGCGGCAAGCTTCATTGAAATTAGCCACGCCCAATTTGGCAATGTCTTTTTTGCTTTTAAAGCCCAGCTCTTTTTCCACTATGTTTTCAATCGGCAAGCCGTGGCAATCCCAGCCCCATTTGCGCTCTACGCGGTAGCCCTTCATCGTCCAGTAGCGCGGCACGACGTCTTTCATAATGCTTGCGACGATATGGCCGTAATGCGGCGTGCCGGTAGCAAACGGCGGGCCGTCGTAGAAGACATAGTCTTTCACCTCACCCGCCTTCGGCACCCTCTCCTTATTAAGGAGAGGGGTCGGAGGTGAGGTAACTGATTTGGCAAAAATTTTATTTTTATTCCAAAAACTTAAAACCTCCTCTTCTATTTTAGGCAAAGGAGATTTCGGCTCTGATAATTTTTTATTTGGTTGCCGTTTCATGCTCTTAACTTTAACTAAATTAAGCGGCTTTGTCAAAAGAAAAAACCATAAAATTATATTTTCCCCAACTTAATATTTTGCCTTATTTTCTCCATCAAGTTTAAATAAAACTCCAAATTATTCAAGCTCGCCAACCTCTGCCCGAGCGGTTCGCCTATTTTAAACAAATGACGCAGGTAAGCGCGCGAGTATTCCCGCAACTCCGGCAGTTTGCTGACGGCATTTATTGGCTTAAAATCCTTAGCAAATTTAGCGTTATTTATATTTATAGTATCGTAAAAATTTTTTGGAATTTGAAATTTATGATTTGAAATTTGTTTGTTATTTGTTATTTGAAATTTGGAATTTCTTTTCCAAAGGAAAAGCCGGCCGTGTCTTCCTTCCCGCGTCGGGATCACGCAGTCAAAAATATCCCAGCCCATGGTAACGCAACGGACGATATCTTCCGGCAAACCGATTCCTAAACCGAATCGCACGGCGTTTCCCGGAATCATTTCGGCTGTGCCTGCTAAAATTTCACCGATAAATTTCCCCTCTCCGTCCACCGGCCGCGCGCCAAACCCGTAACCGTCAAATCCTATGTCCATCAAAGCGTCCGCGCAAATTTTGCGCAGGGCCAAATCAGTTCCGCCCTGAATGACGGCGAATAATAGCGGCCGGCGCTTATATTTTTTATTTTGTTTTTCATATTCCAGTTTACATCTTTTCGCCCATAAAACCGTCCGTTCAACCGATTTTGCCATTGCCGCCGAGCTGACATCGTGCGGCGGGCAATCGTCCAAACAAACTATCATGTCCGTGCCCAAAGCAAATTGTATTTGAATGGAGCGTTCCGGCGTCAGCTCATGCTTTGCGCCGTCAAGCGGCGAATGAAAAATAACTTTATCATCGGTAATTTTACCAAGTCTGTGATTTTTATGTATCAACGAATACACCTGATAGCCGCCGCTATCGGAAAGTAACGGTTTATTCCAATTCATAAAGCTATGCGCGCCGCCGGTTTTAGTTATTAATTTCAAACCTGGCTGTAAATAAAGATGATAAGTGTTAATTACCGCCTCCGCTACTCCTATTTGCCGCAAGTCTTGACTGCTTACGGCTTTCACTACTCCCCGCGTCGCATCCGGCATAAAAAACGGCGTTTGAATTTCCCCGTGCGCCGTTTTTATCACGCCCAGCCGCGCTTTTGATTTTTTTGATTTTTTTATAATTCTAAACATGCTTTATACAACATAGCGACCCTCATAAACATGAGAATCGCCACTTCTTTTGACTCATTACTCGTTACTCGTCTCTTATTACCCGTCACTCGTCCCCGCTTATTGCCTGCGTCGGGCAAAGTTCTATCGCCTCTTTTACGCACGGCGCTGTCGCCTCTATGTCAATTACTTCCGCTTTAAAAATTTCCTCATTCATTTTAAAAACCGCCGGGCAAACCGCCGCGCAACTGCCGCAACCAATGCATTTTTCTTTGTCTATGCGAACCATAATTATTGAATATTATTTAACCAAGGCGAGTTCCTATTTTTTCTCCCCGAAAAATTTTTTGCGCGTTATCCACTAATTCTTTGGGCGTCAAATCTGATTTGACGAAGTAACCGTCCGCGCCCAGCTTAAACGCCTCTTCAATGTCGGAATCTTGATTGAGGTTAGTAAGGGCGTAAATGGGGATTGCTTTGGTGTGCGGATTGCTTTTAAGCTCCTGCAACACGGCAAAACCGTCAATTTTCCCGCCGGCGACTTTATTGGCTAAAATCAAATCAACTAAAATCAGGTTGGGATGTTTATTTTCCGCGAGCGTAATTCCTTCTTCGCCCGTGGCCGCGCCTAAAAAAATAAAGCCCGCGGCTTCAAATTTGAGCCGATACATTTCCAACAGCGTCGCTTCGTCCTCTATTATTAAAATTGTCCTATCTGTCTCTCCCATAACTAATTATATAGTAACAAAAATCGCTAAAAAAAGCAAAAAGAGGGGCGAAACACGAAAACGGTTTCTCCCCTCTCGAAACAAAGAGCGGATAACTCCAGATATAATTCAGGCCGTTAGCTTTTCAATAACCTTGAATATAAGCTTTAGCCCAAGATCATCATGCAACGTCAACAATGATTCCGGATGAAACTGAACAGCTGCTATTGGTAATTCTCTGTGTTGAATTGCCATAACAATGCCGTCTTCCGTCCACGCGGTTACTTTAAAACAGGCCGGAATCTGTAGCGCGTGCAGTGAATGGTAACGCCCGGCAATAAAAATTTCTGGAAAATCGGTAAAAATACCAGTTGGAATACAGGTAATGACAGATGCCTTACCATGAGCTGGAATATTTAAGACGCCAAGCTTTCCGCCGAACGCCTCAACCATACCCTGCAACCCCAAACAAACGCCAAAAACAGGAATGCCACGATCCACACAATCTTTCACTAATGTAGGCACGCCAAAGTCTGCCGGCAATCCTGGGCCGGGAGAGATAAAAACTAAATCAGGCATCACCTCATTAAACACCCGTTGTACTAAATTGTAGACAACGGTTTTAACATCTGCACCGGTTTGTCGCACATAATTTGCTAACGTATGGACAAAGGAATCCTGATTATTAACAAACAGAACGGTTTTCCCTTTGCCAACTTTTGGTATTGGTACTGGCACAATAACTTCAGTGCCTGACATGTCTAAAACCGCGTTGATAAAAGCTTCAGCCTTCAAACGAGTTTCCAGCTCTTCGTCTTCCGGTACTGAATCGTGTAGTAAAGTTGATCCTACACGAACCCGAGCCATACCCTTTTCTAAAAACACCGTTCGGATAGTAATGCCCGTATTGACATTGCCATTGAACAGCAACATGCCGATGCAACCGCCGTACCAACCGCGAGCGGAATTTTCCAAACATTCAATCATCTGCATCGCGGCGATTTTTGGCGCGCCGGTGAGTGTCACTGCCCACATATGCGATAGCAACGCGTCAATACCGTCGCAGTCATCACGCAAAGTGCCAATAACATGGTCAACTGTATGAAATAGCTTGGAGTACTTCTCAATCATGCGGCGACCGATAATGTGTACCGTTCCAGGAGTGCACACCCGTGATTTATCATTACGGTCAACATCCGTACACATAGTTAACTCGCAACGATCTTTTGGTGAATTTAACAGCGCCAAAATCTGTTCCGCGTCTTCAACGGCATTCTTACCTCGTCGGATAGTACCGGAAATCGGGCAAGTTTCTACTTGCTGGCTGTCCACACGCACAAACATTTCTGGAGATGCACCGACTAACTGCTCGGTACCAAAATTAATTAAAAACTCGTACGGACTGGGATTGCGGTTCCGGATGAGTTCAAACAGACTACGGGGTGTTCCGGTAAATCCCGCCTGAAACTCTTGGCTTAAAACGACTTCAAAAAAATCGCCGGCCTTGGTGCCGTTGATAACCTGCCGCACCTTACTTGCGTACTCACCATCACCGTGATCACAAATAACCCCTGAAACTACGCCTTGAACTACGGGAAACTCATCTCCAGTCCGGTCATGACCCAATGTAGTACAACCGTTAAAACTAAGCTCGTAGCGTAGACAATACGCTTCTTCACGCCGGTGATCTATCACATACAGCTCATCAGGTAAAAACAGGCGCAAGTCGTCGCCGGTGCGCTCGTGTTGCAAATCAATTGTGGTAAACTGAAATACCAAATCGTAACCAAAGGCGCCATAAAAACCTAAGTGTCCATCATTTATAGAGTACATTTTGCTAATGATGGTGCGCAAAATGCTAAACACAGTCGGTTGTTTACTTCTGTCTTCTTCAAAGAAAAAATCAGGCATTTCTTTGGCTAAACCCTTTAGCTCTCCGCTCTCACAGACAAGCGATATGAGATGATCGTGATTTTGCAACATCACATGAAACATTTGCACTAATTGTGCACCGCGTTCGTTGAGCGCACGAAACGTAAACCCCCGTCCTTGAGCAACCAGCTCAAGTGGCGGGTCAATAAACCCAATATCCCAACGGCTATAACGGCCGGGGTACTCGTACCCAGACGCAAAGATTGCTCCGCGGCGCGTGTTGATATGCTGTAACGCTAAGTTCATGGCGCCATGGTACGGCAAAGTTTCCGTCTGACGCTGAATAACAACATTACTAGCAGTTCGGTACTGCAATGACTGGACATTGACTGACTGACTAAGGTTACTGTACATAATAATTTGCTCCTCTTCCTGGTATGTTTGGTTTTTAAGTTGTGAGAGAACGACTAGAGAAAACAATCTCCGCCGTGCGGCGGAATAAAAAAAGCTTTCTCATCTCTCGGGCAAATATAAAAATTTGCCAAAGGGACGAAAAAGCCTTGTCCAGCACCCTTGTGGTGCTGTGGATTTCGCGGTACCACCCTTCTTCGCCACGCCGAAGCTTTAGCAAGGCGGGCTTGCCTTGTTTCACTTCTAACGAAGCATCTCACTGACTCTGGCCTCCCGATTAGTCGGGAACGACATCAGCTAGGTTATGGTTACGGAACCGGCCGGACTCTCACTGTTACGCAAGAATCACCTCGGTGCGCCCAACCCCGCAGTACTGCGGGACGCACGTCAACGGTTTTAAAAATTTTTAATGATGTTAACAGTATATATTACCAATAAAAATCTGTCAATACCCCCCCCTCTTGACAAATATTTTATCTCTGCTATACTTTAATTAACTAAAGTGATAAATCCAAACACCTTCACCGCCGGGTTTACCCCCACACCAAAATTTGGTGTGGGGGTATTCTGGAAGGTGTATGGATAAATATCTGTTATGAATCTCAATACTCCACAAATCAATAGCTTAGTGGAAGCGCTTTTAACCCTTAAAAACCAAGCGGAAATGAAAAAATTCCTGCGGGATTTATTGACCGAAAGCGAAATTGCCGAGTTCGCCCGCCGCTGGCAGGCCGCCCAAATGCTGGACCAAAAAGTCCCTTATGCTACGATCGTCAAAACAACCGGCTTAAGCTCTACTACGGTAGCGCGCGTTGCCCAGTGGTTAAAAAGCGGCAAAGGAGGCTACCGCCTACTGCTAACTCGTTTGCATCATCACAATCCTACGCTCATGGAGAGGGGATTGTCTTGATATTTTTTATTTTTCTAAAATTAAACACAGCCCCCTCTCCATGAGGGGGCTTTTGTTTTTACAAAAGTTAAAATGTTCTTTTAAAAATGAGAAAAAAATGATTAATTTGGCAGAAACAAAAAAATTCTTACCTCAATTCCGCCCCGCCCTCAATCATGACGGCACGCGCGCACCCAATCTTATTACTGTGGTATTGCAGGACAATCCTAACGGAGCCGTACTCTACGCCGCTGCTATGGATAAGCCAGCGCTGGCGCTTACGCTAAAAACTATGCGCGTTCATCTTTATTCGCGAACGGCCAAGTCCGTCCGACGCAAGGGCGAAACCAGTGGCGATGAACTGGCGGTAATTGATGTCTTAGTTAATTGCAATCAGGATTGTCTACTTATAAAAGTACGGAAACAAGGCAAAAACGGTGGCTGTTGCCATACGCAAGTTCAGCCTGAAAATCCGCAATCGCCGCACCGGCCAACTTGTTTTTACCGAATTGTCAGCCGCATCGTCGGCAAAAAGACAGAGTATTTTTTATCTTTTCTCTAATATAAAAAATCGGGCGAAGCTTAAAAAGCTTCGCCCTTCTTTTTTTAAAAAGAACCTCTCTTCGCATTATGTCCTGCATCCGCAATATCGATCGGACGCGATAGCTTTGCCGATATGCACGGAAAAACCCTCGCCAAACATTGACTTTACTCTCCTTATAATATCTCTGCGGAGATTATCAGCGCCGTCTTCAATGCTCTTCCAATAATGAATGTGCCCAACAACTAAAGTATAAGCGTCATGGCCATCGTAAGTCGCTTCAATAAGCCGTAAATCTTTGCACGCAAACCCAACTCTTATCAGCTCTTCGTCCGGAAATGCGTGCTGATAGTCCGCTTCCACGCCAACCTCCACCTTGCCGGTAATAGCTTCATTAGGGTGAAATTTTTCAGCAACAATACGCGTACAAATTATCTCGCCAAATAGAATCTGCGGTATAGCCGCTTTTAAGCCGTTGCCTATCCAGACATCAATGCCAACCATGCTGGCTTTTTGGGCAGCGTACACTTTGCTAAGCATACCAGTCGACCTTTGGGCAGGCAACAAATCAGTCCAGCTTAAAACCTCGCTGTCAATTTTATGCAAAACCGGCACCAATTCCAATCCGCCATTAACCGGACGAAAAAGCCCGTCAACGGTGGTTAAAAAAATAAGCTTAGGCGCGCCTAACTTTTGAGCGACAATCACGGCCAGTGCGTCGTTATCGCCGCCTTTTTCCAAAGTCAGCAACTCTTCAGTGTTAACTGCGTCGTTTTCGTTGATTATCGGCATCCCCCCGTCAGATAAAATATTTTTAATCGCCTGCGCTGCTGTACCATTTTGGAATGCGTCATGAGTTTCCAAACACTGGCCGACCTTTATCATCCCAAACTCTGCAAAAGCCTGCCGCCAATACCGCATTAAAAGCGGCTGGCCGTAGCTGGCCGCCACCTGCTTGCTTTTAACGTCATCGCTAAAGCCGCTGACCAATTTTTTACCGCAAGCTACCGCGCCTGAACTCACCAAAATCACATCGTAGCCGCATTCGCGCGCAAATATAATCCCGCCGGCAATCAATTTTAAAGTGTCCGGACGAACTTCGCCGTCATCGGCAACTACATTTGATCCGCATTTTACAACCAATACTTCCTTCATGATAAACTCTCCTTGGTTTTGAAATGAACAAAAATGACCTCAAGGCAAAGCACTTGAGGCCATCTGGCGGGATTTAATTTAACAAAATTCAACAACGCCAAAGAGACTCAAGCTGCACTTGAGGCCGCGGGCGGCGCGGTTTGTAAATTGTAGAGATATTATATTTATGCATAAATAAAAAAAGGCCTGCTTGAGGTTGTTTGTTTGAAAATATTTTAAATGCTACTAAAACAGCCTCAAAAAAAAATTTTTGGGCGCGGATTGCGAACTATAATGTGATTTGTCTGTTTATTCATACTAATTACAGATTACTATAAATATAAAAAAAGTCAATAGTAGTAAATTTTCACTTATACACAGCGATCATCCGCCTGATAGCTAAGGCTTGCGGTTTGATATAAAATCCGCGCCAATCAAACCAAACTTGTTTAAAATTCTGCCGGCTCATTTTACGAATTTCGCCTAATTCCGGGTCCTGCAGATAAATATATTCATCATCTAAACCGGCCACAACCGAATAATGCCCTTCGGCAATGTCCGAATCGCTATAATCTCGCCGGCCGCGCGTGAACCAGTCCACAATCACCGGCGTTTTTTTATTAAGCCATTGCTCAATATCTTTTAAATTAGAGTCATCTTTAATTATCGCCTTGAAACCCAAATACTCCGCGCCCTTTTTTATTCCTCGCGCGCTGGTGCCTAAAGTTTTGGAGGAGCCGCAGACTTTAGCTAACATTTTTTCCGCAACATCAACTCCATAATACCTAAAAACTATTCTTAGCGACGCCGGCCCGCAAAGGTAACCGCGCGTTTGCCGGTATGGTTTCAGCGGCAACATTACTTTAGCCATAAAAATAATTTTAATTACTTTTTATTTTTTTCCTGTCTTGTTTGCTCTAATCGCCTATTTTCTTCTACCAGTGCTTTAGCTGTGGCTGAATCCGCGAGCGGCAGGGCAAAGCAGAATTTAGACCCCCTGCCTTCTACTCCCTCTGATTCAATCCAAATTTTTCCTTTGTGCGCTTCAATCATAATGTTAGCGACGTACAAGCCCAAACCCGTGCCTTCGGTATTGACTAAGTTAGCGTCTTTGCCGCGGCTGAATTTCTTAAACAAACGCGCCTGCTCTTCGGGCGTAACTCCCATGCCCGTGTCCTGCACGCAACACTCAACCATCCCGTTTCTTTGGCCAAAACTCACGGTTACGCCGCCGTCTTTGGTATATTTAATCGCGTTATCAATAAAGTTAATAGCCACCTGCCGGATTTTTTCGTCATCCATTATTACGAGCGGCAGCGGTTGTTTTGGCTCAATAAAACGCAAGTACAATTTTTTGTCTTCCGCGTTTTTCTTTAAGTTTTCATAAACTTCCCGCGCTAAATCAACTAATTGTTTGGGCTCAAAACTAAACTTAATGCGGCCGGATTCAATGCGGGAGATATTGAGCAGGTTCTCCACTAAACTAATCAGCCGGTTGCCGGAAATGAACATTTTCTGGATGGCGTCCCGCTGTTTGGCGCTTTCTATGTTGCCAAAGTCGCCGTCTAACAGCATTGAACCGTAACCTTTAATCGCGGTCAGCGGCGTGCGCAGTTGGTGGCTGGCGATGGAAATAAATTCGGACTTGGTTTCGTCTAAGCGCTTGAGTTGTACATTTGCTTTTTGCAATTGTTTATTTATGCGTTCGCGTTTTTTGTTCGCAATAGCGAGTTCGTTTGCCAACTTTTCTATCTCTTCCCGGCGCCGCACTTCTTTTAAAACAGAGCGGATAAGCAGGATGGCGAAAAAAACAGTCGCTACGAAAATCACTAATCTATAAACAAATTCATCTAATGCGCTAACATTAAATATATCTATAAAAGTAACAAATGCTATCGCTATTGCCAAAATTTGGGTAGCCACCACTTTGATATCCATTAATTTAAACTTTAATATCGCGTAAGCGACTACCGCCAAATAAAAAGATGTTGAGATGTTTCCTATTGGTAAAATTGGTATTCCATACCATAAAAAATAGTTTGTGATTCCTCCGGCATATCCTACAATAGTCCCGACTAAAATATAACCTATCTTCATCTTTTCTAAACCAGTTGAGATAAAAAATTTCTGCAATAATAAATAACATGCATAGAGGGCAAAAAAAATCCAAAAAAATAAAAAAATGAATAAAGCGTCTCCCGCTCTGGGCCAAAAATCAAACAACATTAGCGGTTCGACATGGCTAACTATCAAATTTGTAAATAAATTTAAAAGGAAAAAAATAAAAAAAATAAAGTAACCAAAAAATAATATTTTCTTTTTGCTTTCTAAAAAACCTAAAAGGGCAAAAACAAAATGTAAATATGTAATGGTTATAAAAATTGCGCCCAACATTAATACTCTGCACCAAAAATACGCATAGTCAGCTGTTTCAGAAATTTGCCAAAAATAATAAGCGTAGCTCCAAAAAGTTACGCTTAAGCAAAATAAAGAAAAAGTTATGTTAATAATGGATTTTTTATTCTTAAAAAAAACAAATAAACCCAATAATGCTCCCATTACGCCATTCACTAAAGCCGCTAAAGCAAAAAAATTCATAGCTTGAAGTCTAATTATTTTTACTTATAAATTATTATAACACTTTTTGCCAAAAAATAAAAAACCGATGCTCTAATCTTAAGCATCGGCTCATAATAGCAAAATGAACTAATTATTTTCGGCAAACAGCCACATAATGTATTTTTTCCGGTTCGCCGATAATTTCACAGGTGGAGGGGTGGGGATGGGCTGGAGAGCCATGGAATCCGGCTTGAGACATTAGTTCGCCTAATTCCTCCGGCGAGCGATAATTCATGTACCATTCCAGCACCGTTTCCAAAAATGCCGCTTCTTCATTTGGAGCAACATGGGCGGTAATGAAATGCCCGCCGTCCGGAAGTTGCTCACGGACATTCAAAGAAAGGTCGACGATTGTGTCAGTATTAAGATGGTCAAAAATTCCGGCCATCTCAACTATATTAGGAAGTGCCCCGCATTCCTTTTGGATGCACTCCAAAACGCTCCCCCACTTCAGAAATACTAATCTCTTCGTCGAACAAATTTCGCACAGCCCTTCTGCATCTATTCTGGATGCCATGTGTTGTATAGCTTGGCGATTTTGATCGACAAAGAAGACTCGAATATTACGGCTACTGTGGCTCTTAATAAAGAGCTGACAAGCAGTTAATACTGCTTCAAATGAGCCGTGGGCGATTGAAGCTATAATCACTCGCCCAGTCCGCGAATGCAAATCCTCAATAGCCGCCACAAGTTGTTGAGCGACTATTTTGTTCCGGTTGCGCACCGCGCGTGCATTCCGGATTTTGAGCCAAAAATAATTTAGCAACTTTATCGGCCCAAACCAGCGAAAATTAGAGCGGATAATCACATCAAGCGCGAGCCAAGTGGCTGCGCCTTCACGTATCTGGCGGCAGATTTTACTTACACCATCAACAAAGAAGGAATTAGTTTTTAAATAAAAACCACTTTTTCCTTTAATTTCCCGCTCAATCCAAAGGAACGGAAAATAAGTCTTCGGCAATAGCCGCTTTTTTGCTACTACCCACCAGATCAAAAAATTCATCACCCAAAAGCGCAAACCATCAAGCATTGATTTATTTTCGTAATGCAAGTCAATGTTATGGTCTACTCTGATGGGTACCCCATGCTCTGGGGTTTGGTATGGTTCATCTGTTATATGTACCATACCCACCACCTTGTCAGGTGAAATGTTTATTGCTTGTTTAGGTATGGCATCCATGTTTTTTGCTCCTTATGAAAGCGTTTTTGAATAAATTATAAAAGACCTATTAAAAATATATCATAATTACATTTTTTTGTCAAGAAAAAACTCCCACCATTTTCCTGATAGGAGTTTGAATAGCAAAATTACACTAATTTACTTTGCGGGCAATAACAATAATACCTTGCCTAGCAAAACAATTAGTCTCAATGATCTCAATTTCAAATCCCACATCCTCAAGATATTGTCTCCATTCTTGAGGAGAGAGATAGTGGGCTTTCCCTTCTTGCTCCAGCCCATTCATAAAGCGGGAGTAACGCACCGCCTTAGTACCGTAATATATTGTTTCCCAAAATTTTTTTAGAGAGAACTCGTGAAGCAGTAAATGCTTCAACGACTGATTCCTAATAACTCTCCAATTAGGATTCGGGAGCGGTGCGGAAATTCCAAGATAACCGCCGGGCTTTAATATGCGATGGACATCTATCAACCCCTCTACAAAAGCTTCACGGTTATTCGCGACTTGGTTGCCATCCTTGTCAAACCAAGCCCAGGTGTACATCAACGCACCGAGACTGGAAATGACAGAGTCAACGCTTTTGTCCCGTAAGGGACTTGTAAGCATCGCGGCGGAATGAATCAAAAAAACTTTCCGTCCGCAATAGGAAGTTCTTTTTAGTGTCCTGGGGATGGTAACTAATGCCTGCCAATCCAAGTCAACCGCAAAATACTTCCTGATTGTGCAATCCCCCAGTTGCAATAGGTGGGTTAAAAACTCACCATAGCCACAACCAAAGTCAGCACAACTTTCTCCCACCTTATCCCACATCAAGGCGGTTAATTTTGCCATTAACTCCTTGTGCGGCTGGGAGTCCGCGTATACGAGCCATGGAACATGTTGATTCCATAGCTCGAAATTTTGGCAAAATTCATTAATCTCCGGCCGAGCCTGAATTTTTTTAAATACTTCTGGCTCGTAAACCCGGGGCGCGAGCTCCAAAATTTGAGAAATGCTTGAATTTTCAATCGTCATGCTCTCAAGCTTTGGAACATTGGTCTTCAAAAAACCAGCCCTGCGTAAACTTAGACGGCGAGGCATTGGTACCACCACCTTCCTATATAAAAATTGGTAATGATCAAAAAATCATATTATAATACGCCAAAAATATAATTTTGTCAAGGATAAAATTAAGGGCCATATTTCGTTAGAAATAGGCCCGAAGTTATTGAATCAAGCGAGCTTGCCGGACAGTCCAACACACGAGTGTTGGCTAAAGCCGACCGTTTCAACGGATCCATCTCGCTAGAAGATCCGCCCTCTTGCTCCATAACGGAGCAAAGAACAACTACTATTATATAAAAAATTTAAATTTCTTATTGATTATATTGTAACAAATTTAAAACTTTTGTCAAGCCCTTGTACAAAAACATCTAAAACTTATACTTCAGCGTCACCCCCACCCCGAAAATATCAGCGCGGTGATGCCCGGCCGCGGCGCGCCCGGGAGCAAGTGAAATATCCCGCTCGCCCCAAGCGTACATGCCGGCGACATCCAGCTCCAAATTTTTACTAATTTGGAAGCCGGCGCCAAGGCTGACATCCCATCCCGGCACATCCGGTATGGATGGAACGAGCGTATCATCCGGCGCTCCGCTGGACAGCCAGCCAACTCCAGCGCGCAGGGTCAGCCAATTGTTCGGCAGATCCGGGACATATTCCGTCCCCAAATTTACCGAATGAACATTGCCCCAGCCGAGCGGTATTGAGGCAGGCGGCAAAGAATTATAGCGGACATCAAGCGAATCCAGATCGCCATAATCCGTCCAAAAATAATCCGCCGCTACCAGCCACCGGCAATTAAGGTTATAGGCAACGCCGACTCCCAGCCGTCCCGGATTATAGATTTGGGAATCAAAACTTTGCTGCCCCAAACTCACTACTGCTGGAAACTTTGTGTGGCCGGCAATATCAATCGACACCGGGATGTCATAGGACACTCCCAGCCGCCAAGGGTAATTTACATAAAGCAACCCTATTGATGCTCCGACGCCCAAGCCATCAGCCGAGGTATGAGGCGAGCCCAAATAGTTCCCGCCCATAATCAGCGGCAAGTTAAAATCAGCGTTGCCGTAAATTGCCTTAATGGCAGCGCCAAAAATCAACTCGTCCGTGAGCGAGTACGCGGCGCCGACCGCAAAATCTCCAATCATTACTTTTGATTGGAAATAAGGCAGATAGCCGGCGTAATCGGCCGCAAGACCGTAGGGAACCCATGCTCCCATACCGACAACTAAATCATCGCTCACCCGGCGAGCCAAAAAAAATTCCGGAAACGGGAACAATTCATCAATCGCATCCCAATTCCCGCCGCCAAGCAAGGCATCCGGGCGATACTCAAAATCGGTCAGTAAAAATGTGCTGCCGATTTCAAATTCCCAGTCCCCGACCCAAAATAAGCCGGCCGGATTACTGGAAAGCGCGGACGCGCCTTCACCCGCGGCCGTCACGGCGCCGGACAATCCTAAGCCGCGCGCATCCGGCCGGTGAGCAATGGCGTTTAAAAGGCCGGCCGTACTCGTTTCTACAACCAACAACGCCAAAACCAACCCGACTAGTAATCTCTTCATGGCACACCTCTTTCTTCCGTTTCCGGAAAATATGTTTTTATAGAAAAAGCTATTTGACAATGAACGACATAACTTTGAACATTAGCATACAATTTTAAAAAAGTCAACAATAAAAAACCGGCAACTATTGCGGTTGCCGGCACACAAAGGCCCGAGGGTTATCAAACGGGCCATCCATTACTCCGCCACTGCCATCACATTTGACCAAATATGCCCCCGGCTCTGGTTTGAAGAATTAAAAGCAAAGAGAGCTAGCCGGTAAGATCCGGCGCCATACAGACTGGTCGGTAAATCAAACGAAGAAGCATTGCCGTTGACTCTTAAACTTTGGCCGGCGTATCGGCTGTTTTGATAAAAGTCAACGCGGTAACGAGCCACATCACTTTGCGCTGACCAACGCAGAACCAATAAATCGCCTGCCAAAGTCAGCCGTACATTTTGTGGTTTAAAAGGAACATCCCACGGGATCGGAGTCGGCGTTGGCGCTGAATCAACTACTGCCACATTTGACCAAACCGGCCCCATGCTTTGATTACCGGCATTAAGGGCAAAGATAACCAGCCGGTAAGAGCCGGCGCCGTAACGGCTAATCGGCAAGCTATACGAGGAAACATCGCCGTTGACCCTTAAGGTTTGGCCGACATAATCACCGCCTT
The DNA here is from genome assembly GCA_002773575.1 of Candidatus Falkowbacteria bacterium CG10_big_fil_rev_8_21_14_0_10_44_15. GTDB lineage: Bacteria > Patescibacteriota > Patescibacteriia > Patescibacteriales > XYC2-FULL-47-12 > 2-12-FULL-45-10. The sequence goes on along the minus strand of PFAT01000030.1, from coordinate 463 downwards.
TATAAAAATCAAGACGGTAATGGTCTACGCCGCTTTGCGCCGACCAACTTAGAATCAAGGCGCTGCCTGCCAAAGATAGCCGTACGCTCTGTGGTTTTTCCGGCGGCAAACTATCTGCCACATGAATAACCACCAAAATCACGCCGTGATAATTGCCATCATCGGCCTCCACATTTACGCTGTAATTTCCGGGAGCAAGGCGTGATAATGATAGGGCGCCGTACGCCAAGTTGCCCACTGACGGGTTTCGTTGGAAAGGCACAACCGTTGGGCTGGCAGACAAAATTACCGATGACGCTTGTCCGTTTAAACTCACCGCTCTTATCCAAACTGACTCCGGGTTGCCGACTAACGCGTAAACATCATATCTGGCGGCGCTTCTCGTTTCCACGGTATAAGACCGGCTACTCATCACTTCTAAAGTTATGGGCGCTACCGTGGGAGTGGGAGTAACGGTTGGCGT
>PFAT01000048.1:301-6214 GCA_002773575.1 Candidatus Falkowbacteria bacterium CG10_big_fil_rev_8_21_14_0_10_44_15 | reverse complement strand
CCGCCGCGGCTTCCATCGTGTCGCGCAGTTTGCCGTTCACCTGAATGGCTAATCGCACGATTTCATCTTTAGTTAAATTGGCGTCATAAACCGGCCATTTTTCCTTAAAGATGCTCTGCTTATGCCCTAGCCGCGACCATAACTCTTCCGCCAGGTGCGGCGCAAACGGCGCGAGTACTATCAAAAATTTTTCCAGCTCATCTTTAGCCAACCCTTCTGCCTGCGCTTCATTAACAAATATCATCATCGCTGACACCGCCGTGTTAAATTTCATATTCTCAATATCATCGGTAATTTTTTTTATGGTTTTATGCAAATTACGATTGATTGTTTCTTTTTCATTAGCTTGGGTTTTAAAACCCAAGCTAACATTTCCCAAGTTCCAAATCTTTTCCAAAAATCTCCTCACGCCTTTCACCCCCTCCATGCTCCAAGGAATAGTATCGGCAAACGGGCCCATAAACATTTCGTACAAACGCAAACTGTCCGCCCCGACGTTAGTTACCACTTCATCCGGATTAATAACATTGCCCAAAGACTTTGACATTTTCTTGCCGTCTGCCGCGAGCACCATCCCATGCGAAACCCGCCGCGCGTACGGCTCGCTCACCGGCACCAGCCCGCAATCGTATAAAAATTTATTCCAAAAACGGGAGTACAATAAATGCAAAGTAGTATGTTCCATGCCGCCGTTGTACAAATCAACCGGCAACCAGTATTTTAATTTGACAGCATCCGCAAACGCTTTATTGTTTTTTGGGTCGCAGTAACGCAGAAAATACCAGGATGAACCGGCCCAGTTCGGCATCGTGTCGGTTTCCCGCTTAGCCGGTCCGCCGCAGCGCGGACATTCAGTATTTACCCAATCTTTTATACCGGCTAAAGGCGATTCGCCCGTATCGGTCGGTTCGTAATGTTCAATGTTTGGCAATTCCACCGGCAAATCTTTTTCCGGCACCGGGATCCAGCCGCATTGTTCGCAATAAACCATCGGGATCGGTTCGCCCCAGTAATGCTGGCGGGAAAAAATCCAGTCGCGCAATTTATATTGCACTTTCATTTTGCCGCCGACTTTGGCCGTAATTTTTTTCTTGGCTTCATCTGAAGACAAACCATTAAATCCACCGGAATTTATTATCACTCCTTTGCCGGTATAGGCAGAGGTATAAAAAATACTGCTATCGCTAGTGCTATCATAACCTAACTCTATCGCTTTTCCCACTGCCTGCCGCAAAAACCAAACCCAATGATCTAAATCATTTTTTTGGTTATATTTCCGCCAGTTGTTTAATATCTCTGCCGGCGAATGCCATTGGAGTTCAAATTTTTCGTGAGCTTCGCGTTTAGTCGGCCGCATGTTGGCAGTTTTTAAAACCGCTAAATAGCAGGCGGCGGAGCCATGGCGATTGGAATTTTTTGCGGAGTTGTAATAATGCGGATAGGCAGTGGCTATCTTTTCGATATGCAAAAAATCGTGCAGCCCGCTCTCTTCGGTTACTTCTCTTAAAATTCCCGCTTGTTCATCTTCAGTTTTCCCTACATTGCCGGAAAATAATCCTATCATTCCGTTATTCCAAGCAGCAACCGCATATTTCTGTCTTTTTGGGTCAAAAACAACGCCGCACCCCCCTTGCACGACATTTTCGCCATCGCGCTTGTTGCCGGTTTCCGGCGCAATAACTTGTTTAATTGGCAACTTAAATTTTTTGGCAAACTCAAAATCCCGCTCGTCATGCGCCGGTACGGCCATAATCGCGCCCGTGCCGTAACTAGCCAAAACATAATCCGCAATCCAAACAGGAATTTCCTCGTTATTCGCCGGATTAATTGCTTTTATTCCTTCCAACTCTACGCCAGTTTTTGCTTTTTCCAAAGAAGTGCGCTGCAATTCTGATTTTGTCTTGGTCTGATTGATGTATTTTTCCACTTCCCGCCGGTTTTTAATCTGGTCTTTTAATTGCGTTACTAATTCATGCTCTGGCGCTAACACCACATAGGTAGCGCCGAATAAAGTGTCCGGGCGAGTGGTAAAAATTTCTAATTCATAACAAATTTTATCTAAATTTTGGGTTTTAAAACCCAGCCTAACATTTATAGAAATTTGAAATTTAATTATAGCTCCTTCGCTTCTGCCAATCCAATTCACCTGCTGCGTCTTTATTTTTTCCAAATAATCAACCGCATCCAAGTCTTTAATCAGCCGGTCGGCGTATTTAGTGATCGCTAACAGCCATTGTTCTTTTTCCCGCTGTTCCACGGCGGCGCCGCAGCGTTCGCATTTGCCGTCAACCACCTCTTCGTGCGCTAACCCGATTTTGCAGGATGGGCACCAGTTAATCGGCATTTTCTTTTTGTACGCCAAACCCTTTTTGTACAACTGCAAAAAAATCCACTGCGTCCATTGATAATATTTTGGGTCCGTAGTGTCAACTTCCCGCGACCAATCAAACGATAAGCCGAGCGATTTCAGCTGCCGCCTGAAAGTTTTAATATTGGCTTCGGTGGCAAGGCGCGGATGAATTTTATTTTTAATGGCGTAATTTTCCGTCGGCAGACCAAAGGCGTCCCAGCCAATGGGATACAGAACGTTATAGCCCTGCAAACGCAACATCCGCGACATAATATCCAGCGCGGTGTAGGAACGAACATGCCCGACGTGCAAACCAGCGCCGGAAGGATACGGAAATTCAATTAGGATGTATTTTTTCTTTTTTTTAGCAAAATCTTCGGCTTGATCTAAGCCGGAAGATTGCCATCCTGTCTGCCAATATTCTTCTCCGCCATTCTTAATAAAGTCAGCGTATGTTACATGTCTTTCAATTTTTTTATGATTATATTCTGGCATAAATTTTCGATTTAACTAAATGCCGTAAGTCAATAAGCTTACCAAAGCAAAAGCGACCGCGAGATAAAACGCGCCGCGGCCAAACGGCAGCAGCGCTTCCAGGTCAAAAATAACCGCCAGCAGCAAAAAGACGGTGCCGGCTACCTGCAGTATCATTTTTATTTTTCCCCAAACATTTGCTTCCACCGGATAGCCGTTGTGTTTGCGCCACCAAGCCGCCGTTATCAAAACAATCTCCAGCCCGATAATTACCATGGCCGCGTAAAAATCGATGTAGCGCAGGACAATCGCAAAAATCATCGAGCCAATCAATAATTTATCCGCCAGCGGGTCGTAAACTTTCCCCCAGTTGGTGATTTGATTGCGCGTGCGCGCCATTGCCCCGTCTAACGCGTCGGTAAAAGCGACCACTAAAAACGCCACTAAGCCGATTTGATAACTTTCCAAAACCATCAAAATAATAACCAACGGCGTCGTTAAAAAACGAAATAACGTCAGGTGGTTGGGCTTGACCGCGCGCGGGATGAACGGCAAAAACGTTGCCGCGAGCGCCTTATCGCTCCAATATACTTTCATCGCTCTTTGGTAATTTTTATCGTCATGGATGAACCACATAGCTGATGTTAAATTTAGCCGGGCCTGATTTTAAATTTTGTAAAAAAGCTCTCTTTCCGCTATATTATCAGTATGGCTACTGCTTATTACTATTTTCTCTTAACGCTTTCGCTCCTGACGTTTTATGGGGCGGCGGCATATCGCTTTTACCAGCTTAATTATGCCGGCGTTTGGCTGACGATTGCTTTAACCGCTTTCACCTTTATCGTACTGAAAAAAGCTGCTTTTGGCAAGCAACAAAACTTTGCCGACCATACTCCAAAGGAAATTGAGCGCCCGACTCAAGCGGCAGCCAATGTTAAATATTCAATATTTAATGTTGCTGGCGTTGCGCTTTTGGCGGTAAATTTTATTATTATTTTCCGCCATTCAACTGCTGACGCTATCGTCTCTCCCTGGCAAATTGTGCCGTGGTATTTTTGGCCGACTTTTGCTCTCGGCATAATATTGCTGGTGGCGATTATTTTAAAAAATTCGGCGCCGAATTTTATTTACCGGTTGTTGGTTGCCGGTTATTGGCTGCTGGTTTTAAGCGTGGGGCTGATTATTTATCAAGTCGGTTTTGGCTTTGACCCCTTTATCCATCAAGCTACGGAAAAATTAATCAGCGCGACCGGAGCGGTTTATCCTAAACCATGGTATTATCTCGGCCAATACGCGCTGATTGTTATTTTAAATAAATTAACTTTTATTCCTGTTGTCTGGCTGGACAAATTGCTCGTGCCGGTACTAGCCGCGCTGACTCTGCCCTATGCTCTGTACCAAGCGGCAAAATTTCTTACCGCCGATGAACGAGTTGCCAAATTAACTGCCCTGTTCGCTTTAATTTTTCCTTTCGCAACTTTCACTCTGACCACCCCCCAAAATTTAGCGATTATTTTTTTGCTATTAATTATTCTTTTATCTGTAAAAATTTGGCGACAAAATAAACTACTCGTTGCTCATTACTCGTTACTCGTTACTCTGTCCTTGGCCTCCTTGCTAACTCATCCTATCGCCGGCCTTCCGGCTGTTTTATTCGCCGCTCTAATTATCGGCACAAAATTTTTTAAAAATAAATTACTGGTTACTGGTTACTGGTTACTGGTTACCATACTATCGATTATTTCTCTCCCGCTCGCTTTTTATCTCAACAACCAAACTAACCTCATAATCAATACCGGCAGCGACGCGGCGGCGGCTGTTAGCTGGAACTGGCCGCAATTTTTTTTCTCCGGCACGGCCAATTTCTTACTCAATTTTATTTATCTCTACGGCTTTAATATCGGCGTTATTATTATCACCTTTATTGTCGCTGGGGTTATTATCCACTACCAAAATGTTAAAAGAATTACTCGTTACTCGCCGTATTTGCTAATGTCCTTTTCCCTTCTCATCTCTTATTTTATTACTAAAACCATCTCTTTCTCCTACCTCATAGATTACGAACGCTCCAGTTTCGCCGGCCGCATTTTAATCATCGCCGCTTATTTTGCTTTGCCGTTTATCGTAATAGCTTTAACAAAAGTGATGGAAATGATTTTACCGCAAGAACGAACGGTAAAGTATTTATTTTTTTGTTTTCTTGCTTTCTTGATTTCTTGCTCTTTGTATTTTTCTTATCCGCGCTCTGACGGTTATTACAACTCCCGCAGCTTCTCCACCTCGCAATCCGACATTAACGCCGCGCGCTGGATTAATCAGGACGCCGGCGGCGGTAACTACATCGTGCTTGCCAATCAACAAGTTTCCGCCGCCGCCTTGCGTGAATTCGGATTTAAAAAATATTACAAAATTCCCTCTCCTTACCAAGGAGCGAGCGAGAGTGAGGTCTTTTACTATCCCATCCCCACGGGTGAAAAATTATATCAATATTATTTAGATATGGTTAATAAAAATGCCAGCCGCCAAACCGCGCTCGCGGCGGCGGATTTAGTCGGCGCCGACACGGCTTATTTCGTCATCAATCATTATTGGTTTGCTTTTGATAAAATTTTAGCCGAAGCGGCTATTGGCGCTACGGCGGTAGAAAATATAGACCAAGGAAAAATTTTTGTTTTTAAATATGCCAACCCCGTTAAAAAATAAGACCCGTTGCCAAAGCTAACGGGTCTTGAATCGGAGGATGAAAAATTTTCCAGAACGGATTCCAGATATTGTCCTGAAACCAGTCCCAGATGTTATTGAGGCCGGCGGTAAAAATCGCCGCCAGTATCAAAAGAACAATGAGCAATTCAATTAGCGTAAAGCCCTTTCTCTTCATAATCCCTCCAGCCAAATTATCAAAGTGATGTATGAAGCGCAGAGCGCGAGTACGGAAAAGATGACTCGCGTCCAGCCGGTGTAGGGGTCGCAGCCAAAATAAAACCCTTTTATAATCTCTAACAATCGCTTCATTTTTATATACCCTTTCTTAAAATATATAATAATGAACAAGAAAATTCTGTGTATGTATTATACGCACAATATATATT
>PFAT01000048.1:0-265 GCA_002773575.1 Candidatus Falkowbacteria bacterium CG10_big_fil_rev_8_21_14_0_10_44_15 | reverse complement strand
TAAATAAATCCAAACACCTTCACCGCAGGGTATTCTGGAAGGTGTCCGGATAAACTTGGAGGAAAGTAAAGTGAAAACAACGTATCAGAACCAATGCGAAGAAGCTAATGACAATCCCGCTAATGAAGGAAACGCCAACTTCGGGATAGGCAACCCACAGAAATTTTTCCTCTGTGTTTGCTCTTGTGTAGTGGTAGTATTACTTGTCCTTTATTTTACTGATTTCTTTGGATTGGGAAATATTCAATAACCTGCCTAAAAAATA
>PFAT01000015.1:6151-7121 GCA_002773575.1 Candidatus Falkowbacteria bacterium CG10_big_fil_rev_8_21_14_0_10_44_15 | reverse complement strand
TGCCCAAAGAAACTTTAATCGTGACGAAAGTGGAGCCGGATATTTTTAAGGCGATAGATAAAGTGCGCGGCCATTTGGAAAGAAGCATTGAGAAATACAAAGAAATACATAACGGCTAACGCAAAACACATAACACACAAAAAAATTCCGTCCCGCAGTACTGCGGGACGGAATTTTTTGTTATAATTTTTATTAATGTTTGCGTTTATTCTTATTGATCCGCTCTCTGATAATGTCGGTATTTACCGGCCCCAATATTTCCGCTTGGGGATCGCCTTCAAAAAGAGAGACATAAGGATCAGGGGCGGGCTTATTTTGTTTTTTTTGCGGCAAGGGCTTCTCTTCTAGTAGCTCAAAAAGCGGCTGCCCTAAATTTGGCTTTTCTTTTGGCATACGCAAAATATTATATGAATAAAGCATTTTTATTATACCACCTTTTATTTTTTCGGCCAATGGCAAACATTCTTTAATTTATCCAGACACCTTCCAAAATACCCCCACACCAAATTTTGGTGTGGGGGAATACCCGATGGCGAAGGTGTTTGGATTTATTTGCTAAAATAAAGCAATTCTGTTAGAATAAGAGCAATAAAACATCAAAACACCAGAACATTAAAACATAAAAACAATTAGGACGTTTCGTATTTTGTTTTAATGTTTTTATGCTTTAATGCTTTAGTGATTGCTATGTCTATTTTAACAAAAATTTTTGGCGACCCCAACGAAAAAGTTTTGCGGGAGATAGGGCCGTTAGTTGATGCCATTAATAAACTGGAAACAAAATTCAAGGATGTCAGCGATGATGAAGCGCGCGCCCAAATTCTTAAATTTAAAGACGAGCTAAAAGACAAAAGTTGGGTTGAACAAAAAGAAAAGTTAGAGAAAATTTTACCCGAGGTGTTCGCGCTCACGCGCGAAGCGGCGCGGCGGAAATTAAATCAGCGCCATTTTGACGAGCAAATGCTCGGCG
>PFAT01000015.1:0-6123 GCA_002773575.1 Candidatus Falkowbacteria bacterium CG10_big_fil_rev_8_21_14_0_10_44_15 | reverse complement strand
CAAATGCTCGGCGGCATTGTCTTGCACCGCGGCCAAATCGCGGAAATGAGAACCGGAGAAGGAAAAACTTTAACCGCTTCTTTGCCGGTGGCGCTAAACGCGCTCGCGGGACGCGGCGTACATATCGTCACGCCGAACGATTATTTGTCGCGCGTGGGCGGCGGCTGGATGAGCCCGGTTTATCATGCTTTAGGTTTAAGCGCGGGCGTCATTGCCCATGATTTTTCCGGCATTTATGATCCCAGTTTTGAAAGTTCCGAGCAGCACGGAGGCGACGAGCGCTTGCGCCATTGGCGGCCGGTCAGCCGCAAAGAAGCGTACGGCTGCGACATCACTTACGGCACCAACAACGAATTCGGCTTTGATTACCTGCGCGATAACATGGCGCCGGATCTGGAGCATATGGTGCAGAGAGAATTGCATTATTCAATTGTTGATGAGATAGACTCAATCTTAATAGATGAAGCGCGCACGCCGCTTATTATTTCCGCGCCGGCGGAAGAATCAACCGACAAATACCGCCAGTTTGCGCAACTCGTTACGCAGCTTAAAGAAAACGAAGATTATAATGTGGATGAAAAAATGCGGGCGGCGACTTTGACCGAAGACGGCTTGAACAAAATGGAAAAGTTGCTCGGGCTAAAAAATATTTATACCGAAGGCGGCGTGTCGGACGTGCACCACATTGAGCAGGCCTTGCGCGCGCATACTTTGTTCCGGCGCGACCGCGACTATGTGATTAAGGACGGGGAAGTTATTATCGTGGATGAATTTACCGGTCGCTTGATGCCGGGCCGGCGCTATTCCGAAGGTTTGCACCAAGCCATTGAAGCCAAAGAAGGCGTGCAGGTACAGCGCGAATCAATGACGCTAGCCACCGTTACTTTTCAAAATTATTTCCGGCTCTACACTAAACTTGCCGGCATGACCGGCACGGCCGTTACCGAAGCCGAAGAGTTCCATAAAATTTATAATCTGGAAACGGTCGTTATTCCTACTCATCGGCCGATGGTGCGCAAAGACTTAACCGATTTGGTTTACGCGACCGAAAGCGGTAAGTTCCAGGCGATTGTGAAAGAAATCAAGCGGCGGAATAAGCTAGGGCAACCGATACTGGTCGGCACCATTTCTATTGAGAAAAATGAAATTTTAGCCGAGATGCTGGAGCGCGCTGGCGTTCCGGCGCAGGTTTTGAACGCCAAACAACACGAAAAAGAAGCCGGCATTATCGCCCAAGCCGGCAAAGCGGGCGCGGTAACGATCGCGACTAACATGGCCGGCCGCGGCGTGGATATTATTTTAGGCGCCGCCGCTCTTAATGAAGCAGAAACGCAACGAGTGCGTGAACTTGGCGGTTTGCACGTCATCGGCACCGAGCGGCACGAATCGCGCCGGATTGACAACCAGTTGCGCGGCCGGAGCGGCCGCCAAGGGGATCCGGGCTCATCGCAATTTTATTTATCAATGGAAGATGATTTAATGCGCATTTTCGGCGGCGATCGGATGAAGCGGCTGATGACTACTTTGCAGGTGCCGGAAGACACTCCGATTGAAAATAAAATAATCGCGCGCTCCATTGAGCAGGCGCAGAAAAAAGTGGAGGCGCATAACTTTGACATCCGCAAGCATTTGGTTGAATACGACGACGTTATCAATAAGCACCGCGAGGCGATTTACCGGCGGCGGCGAGAAGTTCTTAACCTCACCCCTAACCCCTCTCCTTATAAAGGAGAGGGGAACCATAATATCTCGGCAGCATCCTCTCCTTTACAAGGAGAGGATACCCGAAGGGAGGTGAGGTTAAAAGGAATTATTTTAGAAATGATAAATGAAGAGATCGCGCTGGTTATTAACTTTCACGCCGCGGGCGAAGACGCGAGCGCTTGGAACCTAAAAGAAATTCAGGAAACGGTTTCCACTATTTTTCCTCTGCCTACGGATTTTGCGGATGAATTGAAGAAGTTGGCGCAGCTAAAAAATCCAGCCGAAGCGCGGCAGAAAGTAATTGAATACGTCAGCGATTTAGCAAGCGAGGCGCATGCCGAATTAACAAATAACATCAATGAAATCGTGCCCTCAAGCCGCGGCGAAGGCGCGCCGTCAATGCCGGAAATTGAACGGCAGATTTTAATCCGCGCCATTGACCAAATTTGGACCGAGCATCTGGACGCGATGGACCAAATGCGCAAAGGCATCGGCCTGCGCGGCTACGGCCAGCATGACCCGCTGATTGAGTATAAAAAAGAATCCTACCGGATGTTTCAACAATTAAACGAATTAATCCGCAAGCAAGTAGCGTATTCTATTTTTAAAATCGCCGACGCGACTAAATTTATGTCGCCGACCTTGCTCCAGCGCGCGCAGCGGTTTTCCGCGCCTGCCGAAGACGTCGGCTCCTTTTCTTCTTTTAAGCCAGGCGGCAATGAAGGCGGCTCATTGACTGGCGGCGTGCAGCTCGCGCATGACAAACTAAAAGATGAATCCGGCCAAAAAGTCGGCCGCAACGACCCTTGCCCGTGCGGAGCGGTTAAGTCCGATGGCACTCCGATTAAGTACAAACATTGTCACGGGAAATAAAAAGCTTGCCCCGTAGGAGCGAAGCGACATGCGGGGTGCCATGGGGTGTAGAACTTGGTAAACTATAAATATGGAAAAAGAACCAAACATTGAAGGAGAAAAATCGGTTATAAACCGAGAAGAACTTCAAGAATTTATCAAGGACAGGGATGTTAAACCCGAAGATTTTTATTTGATTGAAGAACTGGCGTCTTTTCCCAAAAGCATGGTTATTATGGAGCTGCACAATTTGTTTAATACATATCACGAAAAAAGCGGAAAAGAATTAGAGAGAATGATACAAAACGAGAGCGACAGCCAGCGGAAAGAGTTGTCCGAAATTATGGAGCAATTTTACGAGAAATACGGCTGGGAAACGAGTTGGCATCTCGAAAGGTTGCTGGAAAAAAATTAGACGAATCATAACAGTGCCTTGCAATAATTTTTGCGTTAGTATAGAATAATAATCATAAAAACATTAAAACATAAAAGCACGAAAATATTGTATAAAATATTTGTTTTTATGTTTTAATGTTCTTGTGTTTTAATGACTCTATGTTTAAGTCGGAAAAACAAAAAACGCGGGCGATTGTGGCGGGCATCGTTATTTTGACGCTCGCCGCCGCTTTAATTGATTTTGGCTCGCGCTATAACCGATATTTTGGCGATGCGTTGCCGCGGATGAAAGAAATTCCTTTCCGCTTAGGTTTGGATTTATTAGGCGGCACCCGTTTGATGTATGAAGCGGACGTGTCGCAGGTGCCGGGCAGCGAGCAGGCGCAGGCGCTGGAGGGCGTGCGCGAGGTGATTGAACGCCGGGTAAACATTTTTGGCGTGAGCGAACCGGTAGTGCAGACGGCGATCGCGGGCGAGAATTACCGGCTGATTGTGGAGTTAGCGGGCATTAAAGACATTAATCAAGCCATTACCATGATTGGCGAAACTCCGCTGTTAGAGTTTAAAGAACAAAACGAAGCAGCCCGAGTTTTAACCGACGCGCAACAAAAAGCGATGGATAAATTTAATCAAGAGGCGGAAAGAAAAGCAAAATCAGTTTTAGCTAAAGCGCTCGGAGGCGAAGATTTTTCCGCCTTAGCGAAGCAGTTCAGTGACGATCAGGCAACGAAAGACAAGGGTGGCGATTTGGGCTGGATTAAAAGCGGCGTTGGCGATTATTTTTCCATATACGAACGCGCGCAAACCTCGGCGGCAGGCAAAGTGGCGCCGCAATTAGTTAACGAGGATAAGGGTTTTAATGTTATCAAAGTTGAAGACAAAAGAGCGCAAAAAGAAGAGGGGGGTTTGGGTTTAGACAAAAAAGAAGCGGAGGCAAGCCATTTGTTAATCTGCTATGCCGGCGCGGAGCGCTGCGACGGCCAATTATCAAAAGACCAAGCGCGGCAAAAAATTTTTGAATTAAAAGCAAAAGCAACGCCGGAAAGTTTTGCCCAGTTAGCGGCGGATAATTCCACCGAACCCGGCGCCAGTAATTCAAAAGGAGAATTAGGCTGGTTTAGCAAAGAGGCGATGGTCAAAGAGTTTGCGGACGCGGTTTTTATGCAGGCAGTCGGCACCATTTCGGACATCGTGGAGACAAAATTTGGCTTTCACCTTATTTACAAAACGGGGGAGCGGCCTTTATACGAATATAAAGTCAGCCGCATTTTTATTAACCAACAAACTACCGAAGACATTTTAGGCCCGGAAGACCCGTGGAAAAATACGCCGCTTTCCGGCAAATATTTGCAGCGCTCGGCGGTGGAGTTCAATCCGAACGACAACTCGCCGGAAGTGCGCCTGTCTTTTAACAGCGAAGGCAAAGATTTGTTCGCCGACATTACCAAACGCAACGTCGGCAAGCCGGTCGCTATTTTTTTGGACGGCTTTCCCATCAGCATTCCGACCGTTAACGAAGCGATCACCTCCGGGGACGCGGTGATTACCGGCCGCTTTACCATCAAAGAAGCAAAGCTTTTAGCCCAGCGCCTGAACGCCGGCGCTCTGCCGGTGCCGATAAAATTAGTGAGCCAGAACACGGTTGGCGCTTCTTTGGGTAAAACATCGGTGGAAGCCAGTTTACGCGCCGGACTTTGGGGGATACTATTGGTTGCCTTGTTTATGATAATCATCTACCGCTTGCCCGGGTTATTGTCGGTGCTTGCTTTAGGATTTTACGGCTTGGCAATTTTAGCAGTTTTTAAATTATGGCCGGTAACTTTGACTTTAGCGGGGGTAGCCGGTTTTATTTTGTCGATGGGAATGGCGGTGGACGCGAACGTTTTAATTTTTTCGCGCCTCGCCGAAGAATTGCGGGCGGGCAAACCCTGGCTGATAGCTTTAAACGAATCTTTCCGGCGCGCCTGGCCCTCCATCCGCGACGGCAACGCGACTACTCTGCTCGTTTGTTTGATTTTAATCCAGTTTGGCACGAGCATCATCAAGGGTTTTGCCGTTACCCTAACCATCGGCATTTTAGTCAGCATGTTCAGCGCTTTGCTGGTCACTAAATATTTAATGAAATTAATTATTTCGGAAAAATTTGCCCAAAAACGATGGTTATTCGGGGTAAAGAGTAAATTATTATAATATGCGTTTGATATACAGAGCAAAATTATGGTTAAGCATCGCCGGAGCGGTTACTTTAGTGAGCGCAGTATTTTGGTTGGCGTTTGGCTTAAAGCCGGGGATTGATTTTACCGGCGGCAGTTTGATGGAGGTCGCTTACGCTCCGAGCGAGCGGCCGAGCGCGCCGGAAATCAAAAGCGCGGTGGAGTCGGCTAATATTGTCGGAACCCTTAACGTGCAATTGGTAGACGACCGAGGGGCGCAGTTGCGTTTTAAAGAAGTAACGGAAGAAGAGCATCAGGCAATCCTGCAAGTTTTAAGCCAAGGGGGTACGGCCACGACGAGCGCCACGCTCAAACAAGTAGAGGAACTGCATTTTGAAACGATTGGCCCAAGCATCGGCAAGGAATTAAAGCGGCGGGCGACTTACGCGATCGTAATCGCTTTGTTGGTAATCATCGCTTATATTGCCTGGTCGTTCCGGCGCGTTTCCAAGCCGGTTGCTTCCTGGAAGTACGGCGTGTCCGCGATTGTCGCGCTGTTTCACGACGTAATTTTAGTGGTCGGAGTTTTTGCCTTGTTGGGTCGTTACGCCGGCATAGAAATTGACACCGCCTTTATCGCCGCTTTATTAACGGTACTAGGTTATAGCGTCAACGACACGATTGTCGTTTTAGACCGCGTGCGGGAAAATTTGCCGCGCTCCAACGAAGACTTTTTAGGAACGGTCAACGCGAGCATCAACCAGACGCTGGCGCGTTCCATTAGTACTACTTTAACGACCGTGCTTGCTTTAATCGCCCTGTTGCTGTTCGGCGGAGAAACCATCCGTTACTTTATTTTGGCGTTAACTATCGGTATCGCGTCCGGCGCCTATTCTTCCATTTTTATCGCCGCGCCAATACTGGTGATTTGGGAAAAATGGCAGAGAAAAATTTAAAATTAAAAAAATAATAAATAAAAATTAAGAGATAAGAAAAAACGCTTCGGTGATTACCAAAG
>PFAT01000056.1:7021-7294 GCA_002773575.1 Candidatus Falkowbacteria bacterium CG10_big_fil_rev_8_21_14_0_10_44_15 | reverse complement strand
ACACCTTCACCGCAGGGTATTCTGGAAGGTGTCCGGATAAACTTGGAGGAAAGTAAAGTGAAAAAAACTTATCAAAGCCAATGCGAAGAAGCCAATGACAATCCCGCTAATGAAGGAAATGCTAATGTCGGGATAGGCAACCCACAAAAATTCTTAATATGTGTTTGTTTGTCTATATTAGCAATAGTACTGTTTCTTTATTTCTTTGGTTTCTTTGTATTGGGAAATATTCAATAACCTGCCTAAAAAATAAACTTCCATAAAAGACCGCGC
>PFAT01000056.1:6336-7011 GCA_002773575.1 Candidatus Falkowbacteria bacterium CG10_big_fil_rev_8_21_14_0_10_44_15 | reverse complement strand
GGGAAATATTCAATAACCTGCCTAAAAAATAAACTTCCATAAAAGACCGCGCCCGTTCGCGGTCTTAATTTTTTTTAAATAAAGATTTGCTTCGCCTCTGGCGGTGAAAACTGATGGCAAAGCGGTGCGCTTCGTCGCGGATGCGCTGGAGTAATTTTAGCGCTTCAGAATTTTTCGGCAGGCGCAGAGGAAAACGGCGGCCAACGGTGTAAATCTCTTCTTGTTTTTTAGCCAGCGCGATTAATGGCGCGCCAATTTTTAATTCCCGCAAAACTCCGGCGGCAGCCGAAAGCTGACCGCGGCCGCCGTCAACAATAATTAAATCCGGCAGATGTTTTTTTTCTTCCAGCAATCTTTGGTAGCGCCGGCGCACCACCTCGCGCATGGAGGCGAAATCGTCGTTGCCGGCAACCGTTTTTATTTTAAATTTTCGGTAAGCTGGCGCATTCGGTTGAGCATTGACAAACTGTACCATGCTCGCCACGATTTCTTTGCCGGCCGTGTGCGAGATATCAAACATCTCAATCACGCGCGGAATGTTCGGCAAATTTAAAATCTTTTTTAACTCTGACAAAACCGCGTTGCCCACGCGGACGCTGATGGCTAAATTTTGCCGCAATAAATCCAGCAATTCTTTTTTGCTCCCCTGCCGCGGGATAAAAATTTTTACTTTTT
>PFAT01000056.1:0-6321 GCA_002773575.1 Candidatus Falkowbacteria bacterium CG10_big_fil_rev_8_21_14_0_10_44_15 | reverse complement strand
CTAAGAGGGGGTGTGAGGCGGAATTCCTGTCTGCCGGAAATAACGCCGCGCTTGATGTTAAACAATTGAACAATCATGCCGGCGGGCGTAATAATATAATCAAAAATATCCTGATTGTACCCTTTGGGCAAATCAATGTTTTGCGGTTCTCCCATCTTGGCTAAAGCGAATAATTGGTCCCGCCGCAATTTGGCTTGTTCATATTTTATAGTTTGAGAAAATTGTTTCATTTCCTGCGCGAGCGCGCTGGTTAATTCTTGAATATTGCCGCGTAAAAATTGTTCGGCTTTTTTCCGGTTAGCCGCTAACTCTTCTTCGGTTAAATTTTTACCTGACGCTAAACCGCCCGCTTTGAGCTGCCGCAGCAGATGGCTTGGCGGCGGCCAATGGTCGCCCGGCTGCGCTGCCAAAATAGCGCTTGCCCAATATTGCGCCTGTTTGCGGGCGGCGGCTGAAGTATAAGGCCCAAATACTTTTCCCTTGGTTAAACTTTTCTGATTACGCGCCACGGCCACGCGCGGATGTTTTTCCGCCGTTATTTTTAAATAAGCGTATCTGCCGCCGCTTCCTTTAAGGTCAATATTATACGGCGGCTGATTTTGTCTGATTAAACTTGCTTCCAATAAAAGCGCCTCTATCTCGTTTTTAGTAACGATTATTTCTACATCTGCAATTTTTTTTACTAATTCGTTTGTTTTATTGTTTTCTTGCTCTCTGGTTTTATTGTTAAAATAAGAGCTGACCCGTTTTTTCAGCGATTTGGCTTTGCCGATGTACAACAAATTTCCCCGCGCGTCTTTAAACTGGTAAACGCCGGGTTTTGTAGGTAAAGCCGCTATTTTTTTGCGCGCTATTGACATATTTATGTTCTGCCGTTAGGATGAGTGGAATTGATCTTTATCTAAATTCCCTAGGAGAATAACGATGGATAAATTACCTTATGGTGACCTCACTCTTCATGGGTGTGTTAAGCTCACTCAAGTAATAGAAAGTATAACAACAGCCGACCTTGCTTCTCTGCCCCTCCTAACGAAAAAGGGGGATAAAAAAAGCCCTAACAATAAGGGCGTTCCGGAAACAATAGAGTGCGTAGAGTGCGCTAAAGCGCAAAAAAATTTATGAATGATAAACAACTTGCTCTATCACCCACCTTAAATCTTTCGCACTGACCTGCTCCCATGGGGCAGGATTTTTTTTGGCTTTAAGTTCCGGCGTTGCCGCCATCTGTTCTAAAATCTTAATAATATTAAAGATTAAACGATGTTCTCCTAATTTTTTATTTTGGATAAAATCTTTTGCTTCCGCTATGTTTTTTAGCTGTAAATTACCCTCGGTTAAAATTTCTAATAAATGCCTTTTATCCTCCTTTTGAAAAGGAGTTAAATAGTCTTCCAGCCCTTCGGTTTCCAAAAAGCTGTTTTCAATCGCCGCCATTAATTCAACCGAAAGTTGTAACTTGATGTACCGCTTTAAACCTCCCGCGTAGGCGTACAACTGCTCATACTCTGCCGGCTTAATGTCTAAGGCAGGATTTACCAGCCGGGAAACTTTCTCTAAGTCTTCCTGCGGCAGCCTAATTACCGCCCGCGGCACGGCTTTTTCATTATTTTCCTGATAAACTTCTATCGTATCAATCGCGTATTTAGCCATTGAATCTAGAATTAACTCCTTGAGCTTTTCCTCTGACTGCGTAGTGTCTAATAACTCAATCGCGACTCCTAAATGAATACCGGCCTCCCTGGAAAGCGTCAGTAATAAATCTAAATCGTGTTTTTGCTTTAAATTTTGATCTAAGGCGCTGATCGCTTCAACCCGCCCGAATATCTGCGCCATCACATCCGGCCTTGCCAGCATTTCTTTAATAACCGTCACGGCTCGTTCTCGGTTATTTTTTTCTTCCTCCGAAGAGCGAGGCAAACTCTTGGGCGCTTTTCGCTCTTTTAATTGCCGCAAAAATTCAACCCTCTGCTGGGCGTTCATGTTCGCTAAATCTGCCGGCGTTAATTTCTCTCTATCAACTTTTTCTACTTCTTGCGTTTTCTGCTCGGCGCTAACTTCATCCGCTAAATTAATAAATTCATTTAGTCCTTCCTTATCATCTAAAAAACCTACATTAAATTCTTCTTCCCTTCCTCTTTTCTTTTTTTCTGAAGGTAAAATATTGGCAATTTTTTCAACCGGCATAAATTTTAATTCAAATATTTAACTAAATATTCAGCGGTATAGCCTCTTTTTAACTTTACCACCTCTTCGGGCGTTCCGCAAGCTACCAGCTCTCCGCCCTTATCTCCGCCTTCCGGGCCTAAATCAATGATGTAATCCGCGCTCTTAACTACGTCTAAATTATGTTCAATCACTACGATAGTATTGCCTTTGTCCACCAACTTGTTTAATAGCGACAACAGGCGGCTGACATCGGCAAAATGCAGGCCGGTGGTCGGTTCGTCCAGCACGTATAAAATATTGCCGTTGCCGCGTTTAGCCAGTTCAGCAGTCAATTTAATCCGCTGCGCCTCGCCGCCCGAAAGCGTGGTGGAACTTTGACCCAGACAAACATAACCTAAACCGACGTCATAAAGCGTTTGTAGTTTATGCCGGATTGCCGGAATAGCGTCAAAAAACTTCAGCGCTTCTTCTACCGTCATCTCCAGCACGGCGGCGATATTTTTATCTTTATATTTAACCTGCAAAGTTTCGTTGTTAAAGCGCTTGCCTTTGCATTTTTCGCAAGTTACGTAGACGTCGGGCAAAAAATGCATCTCAATTTTTCTGACGCCGTCGCCCTCGCACTCTTCGCAGCGCCCGCCGCGCACGTTAAAGCTGAACCTCCCCGGCTGATAACCGCGCGCTCGGCTTTCCGGCAAAGCGGCAAAAAGTTCGCGAATATGGGTCCAGACGCCAATGTAAGTTACCGGATTAGAGCGCGGCGTGCGCCCGATCGGCGACTGGTCCACGGCGATAACTTTGCTGATTTTTTCTATGCCGACAATTTCCTTATGCGCTCCGCCCAACTCATGGCCTTTGTTTAATTTATTGACTAAGGCCCGGTATAAAATTTCATTAACTAAAGTTGACTTGCCCGAACCGGAAACGCCGGTAACGCAGCTAAAAACTCCGAGTGGTATTTTAACGTTAATGTTTTTTAAGTTATGTTCGCTCGCGCCGCGAATTTCCAGCCATTGTTCTTTAAAGCGGCGTTTTGCCGGCAAAGGAATGGTTAATTGATGCGCTAAATATTGGCCGGTTAAAGAAGCTTTGCTTTTTTTGATTTGCGCCGGAGTGCCCGCCGCCACCACATAACCGCCGTGCCGACCCGCCCCCGGGCCCAAATCAACGATGTGGTCGGCCGCTAGCATTGTTTCTTCGTCGTGTTCAACGACAATCACGGTGTTGCCTAAATCGCGCAAGCGCTTTAAAGTATTGATTAATTTCTGGTTGTCGCGCTGGTGCAAACCGATTGACGGCTCGTCTAAAATATACAATACGCCGCGCAGTTCCGAGCCGATTTGGGTAGCGAGCCGAATACGCTGCGCTTCCCCGCCCGAAAGCGTTCCGGCGGCGCGGCCAAGCGTCAAATAATTTAACCCCACGCCCATTAAAAAAGTCAGGCGGCCGTTAATTTCTTTTAAAATTAAACGGGCGATTTTTTCTTCAGTCGGAGTTAATTTTAAAGCAGAGAAAAATTGGCGCGCCTGCTCAATTGAAAAGGCGGTTGCCTGAAAAATGTTCATTTGGTTGACAGTAACCGCCAACGCTTCCGGCTTCAGCCGCTGCCCGCGGCAAACTTGGCAAGCTTTGTTGCTCATATATTTTTCAATTTCGCGCTTGCGCTCCTCGCTTTCGGTCTGATGGTAATGACGCTCCAGCTGCTTAATCGCGCCTTCAAACATGCCTAAATAAGAAAAATTGGATTCGTATGTTTTTGAATGCACGTCAAATTTAAACTTTTCCTCCGAGCCGTAAAGCAAAATATACTTGATGTTCGCCGGCAACTTTTTCCAGGGGGTGTCCATGCTGAAATCATAGGCCTTGGCGACAGTATTGACCAACTGCCCGCGATAACCGCCCGCGAGTTGGGCGCGCCACGGCTTAATCGCCCCTTCGTTTAAACTCAATTCTTTATTCGGCACCACCAAATCCGGATCAAATTCCAATTTTGCTCCCAAACCGTGGCAGGCGGGGCAAGCGCCAAAAGGAGAATTAAAAGAAAACAAGCGCGGCTGCAGTTCTTCGTAGCTGATGCCGCAGTCCGCGCAGGCAAGCTTTTGGGAAAAAATTTTTTCCTCATACCCATCTCCAGTTTCTCCCCCCTTACTAAGGGGGGAGTTTAGGGAGGTCAAAACCATCACTAATCCCCCGCTCAACTCTCCGGCCTGCTCCACCGCCGCCGTTAAACGATTAACAACTTCCTTTTCATGCTCTCCCCCCTTTGAGGGGGGTTGGGGGGTGGGCATTAAATTTTTCTTAGCTTCACTCTCACTATTCACCACAGGTATCTTAAATCTGTCAATCACCACCTCAACGTTGTGCTTTTTCTGCTTATCAAGTTTTATTTCTCGCCATTCGGACAAATCAAAAATTTGCCCATCCACGCGAACGCGCCCGTAGCCGCTTTGGTTTAATTCTTTAAATTTTTCTTCATAAGTTCCTTTGCGGCCGCGCGCTATCGGCGCTAAAACCTGCAACGCCCCCGCTTTATTTTGCCTAATTATTTTCACGATGTCTTCCGCGCTCTGCGGCTTTATTTCTTTATTACAATTAGGACAATGCGGCACGCCGATCCGCGCGTACAACAAACGCAAATAATCGTAAATTTCGGTAACGGTGCCGACGGTTGAGCGCGGATTATGATGGGTGGTTTTCTGCTCAATGGAAATCGCGGGCGATAAACCGTGGATGCTGTCCACATCCGGCTTGTTCATCAAACCCAAAAACTGCCGCGCGTACGCCGACAAACTTTCCACGTAGCGGCGCTGTCCTTCGGCGTAAATCGTGTCAAAGGCCAAAGTTGACTTGCCCGAACCGGACAACCCGGTTATCACCGTCAACTTGTCAATTGGAATTTTAACGTCAATGTTTTTTAGGTTATGTTCTCTGGCGCCCTTAATCTCGATGTATTTATTGGACATATTATTTTTTAACTATATTATAAACTTAAATAAATTTAGATTTTATAATTTTGAGTCTCGCCCCGCACTAATTCAATAATCAGTTAACGAATTTTAAAGAAGTAAGCCGCGGGCGATTCCGCGCGAAATTAATTTTTTTTAATTGAAAATTTATCGTGGAATTTGGTGGGGGGTTGACAAAGTTTATTAAAATGTTATTGTGAATATGTATTCTTTTGATCTTTCTTTCTTGCGCCCTCAACCCTGGGGGCACTTGTGCCCCGTTTAGGGCTTAACCAAGAGCGCTTGCCAATTTCTAGAGGAGCGTTTTTAGGAAAAGCCCCTGCGCTAAGGTGTCCCCTTGGCGCAAATTTTAAAATAATCTTGGTTGGTTCCTACCAACCAACCGCACATCCCATGACTCCTAGAGATACCCTCATCTAGGAGTTCTTTTTTTATTACTACCAATTACCAATACCGAGTACTCGGGACAAATATACAAATAATGTTTTTAAGGAACAATTTTTAATATCTTAATTCTTTCTCTTAACTCAATCGCTTTTTCAAAATCCAAATTTTCCGCCGCCGCCCTCATTTCTTCTTCCAAAATAAAAATGTCTTGCTCGCTGATTTTTTCCTCTTTAACCTTTTCTTCTTCGCTTAATTCGTAATTCGTAATTTTTAATTGTTTTTTTATTGATTGCGGCGTAATGCCATGCTCTTTGTTATAGGCGAGTTGAATTTTGCGCCGGCGGTCGGTTTCTTGGATGGCTAATTTCATGCTCACGGTCATCTTATCCGCGTAAAAAATAACTTGGCTGTCAATGTTTCTGGCGGCTCGGCCGACCGTCTGGATTAAGCTGCGCTCGTTGCGCAAAAACCCTTCTTTATCCGCGTCTAAAATCGCGACTAAACCGACTTCGGGCAAATCCAAGCCTTCGCGCAGTAAATTAATGCCGACGATGACATCAATTTTTCCGGAGCGCAGCCGTTTCAGCACCTCTACCCGCTCCAAAGTATCAATTTCGCTGTGCAGATATTCTACTTTAAAATCTTGCTGTAATAAGTAGCTCGCCAGCTCTTCCGCCATTCGCTTGGTTAAAGTCGTTACTAACGCCCTGTTTCCCTGTCGCGCGGTTTTATTTATCTCCGCCATTAAATCTTCAATCTGCCCTGCGCTTGGCTCGCCTCGCTGAAGCTCCGGCGAAGCGGG
>PFAT01000057.1:7035-7181 GCA_002773575.1 Candidatus Falkowbacteria bacterium CG10_big_fil_rev_8_21_14_0_10_44_15 | reverse complement strand
CCCGATTATAGTCGGTTCGCGCGTAAGCGCGTCTGTTCCACGACCAGCCGATAGTGGCAGTGACTGTTTGGCCGACGTAAACAAATTCTTCGCTATTGCCAATGCGAACGTAAATGCTGTTATTGGCAAAAGCGGTGGGCCATGTC
>PFAT01000057.1:738-7024 GCA_002773575.1 Candidatus Falkowbacteria bacterium CG10_big_fil_rev_8_21_14_0_10_44_15 | reverse complement strand
CAGCTTCGGGTTCGTTGCGTTCCCGAATACTACCGCCATTTTTTGCGACAAGCGGCTGTTGCTTTCTCCGGTGCCGCTAACAATCAAAGCCGTTTGCGGCCGCGGGATAGCAGTGGGAAATACCCGGGTGGGAGTTGCAGTCGGGATGTTAGGAACGAAAGTGTTTGTTGGAATAGGCGATACTCTCGTTCCGGTGGGGATGACTGTCGGTCCGGCAGTCGGCGTAGGCAGAACATAAACTACATGAACCATCATAACAATTCTGCTCGTTCGGTTGCCGTCATAGGCCGCCACCTCCGCCTGATAGTCTCCTGTCGGCAGGGAGGTGGTAATAAGATGGCCATAGCCATTATTGCCAACGGGGGCGTCGTTTTGAAACGGCACGTCACCACTGGACGATAATACAGTCGTAAATGGTCCGTCATCATCAACCGCTTTCAGCCAGATTGCTTCTCGGTTTCCGACAACCGTATATACTTCATAGGTTGTCGTGTCGCCAAGCCTTGCCGATGTATACCTCGGGTTGGTCATAACCTCCAAGGTAGGAGGTCGGTTTCCAACGATCGGCGCGTTCGTCGCCGTCGGCAGTGGGATTGATGTAACGGTTGCCGTCGGGATTGGCATTGGCGTACTGGTCGGCGGTGCGGTTGGCGTTGGCGTCGGAATGTCTAATAACGAAACTACCCGCACCATCGCCATCGTCACGTTGCGCACCGTTACTACACCGGCAATGTCTTCCGTTACGCTGACAATCACCGGCACTGATCGCCCAAAATTATTGTACCAGCAAGCCATTTGGATAGCCGCCCCCAAAGCAGTCTGGTTAGACCCCCCGGCAGACCTAATATCAGTAGTACCCGGTAACAAACTGGCAGCAATCAAGCCGCTTTGTTCACTGCCTCTTGTTATTCTTACCATAAGATCAACTTCATAGTAACGAGTAGTAAGAATAACCGGCGGCGTGGCTTGATTCATATTTGCGCTGGACACCACCAATTTTTCTACCCACGGAATCGCTGGCACCTCTGCCTCAAGCGTAATTTCCGCCATTCTTGGCGTAGGCGTCGGCGTTGAAGTGGGCGTGGAAGTTTGGGTTGGCGTCCGCGTTTCGGTAAATGTAGCGGTCGGCTGTGCCGGCGGAGGAATCGGCGTTGGCGTATAGGTAGGGGTCGGCGTAGGCGCCGGCCGCTCTATTACTGAAAAACGCACAGTTATGTTGGTTACTCTTACCGTTTGGTCTTCCGCTTGGTCTTCCGCCCGGAAAGTAACCAATGTATCCCCAGTTGCCTGCGGCGTCCAAATAAAATTACTTTCCAGCGGCTGCCGTCCAAACCTCACGATAAAAGTCGCTCCCGGCGGCAGACCAGTAGCCGTTAGTTGCACGATGTCGTTATTGGCGTCGGTCACTCTAACGGTTTGCCGGAACTCTTCTCCGCGGTACAGGACATAATTTTCCTGTACCGAAATTTCCGGCGCAACAGGTGTTGGTACTGCAGTCGGCACCGGCGTTGGCGGCACGGTTGTCGGTACAATTGTTGGTGGCACCGCAGTCGGTGGAACCGCAGTTGGCGGCACGGTTGTTGGTGGCACCGCAGTCGGTGGAACCGCAGTTGGCGGCACGGCTGTCGGTGGAGTCGTTGGTACTGGCGTTGGCGTTGTAACCGTATAGTTATTGCCGTTAATGTTAACGGTTCCTAACAACGCTCCCGGGCTTAGCACAAAGTCCACTTCCTGTACCAGCATCACATTGTAGGGAATGGTATTTTGGGTAGTGGACAATGATACCCAACCAGTGCTGCCGGTTTGCCAAATTGGGAAATCACTCAACGACAAACTTTTGTTGCCGGTGAATGATTGGGCAAAACTCCATACTTGGCGCACTTCCGGATTCTGCGGATAGTTCATCCGCACCAGAGAAATTTTCACCGCCACCGTGTAACTTGCTGGCGATGACGACAATGTTGTGAAACTGCAATTCACTCCCGTGAAAGGAGTGTTTGCCGGCGGCGCGTATCCAGCCAACGCCATTTGCGGCAATAAACAAAATAATGCCGCAATCAAAACTACCACTACTGTTCTTCCGTTCCCGTTCCCGTTCATGATTTTTTACCTCTCTTGGTTTGATTATTATAACTTGAAACAAGTTATTTTTTTATAGAGCGCTACCGATTTAAAGATTAAAAAGGTAGTTACTTGAGGTTAGCAGAAATGTACGCAAATGTCAATATCTTGACATTTTTTGCAAAATAACATATACTATAATGAATTTTTAAATAATTTAAATAATTTAAGTAAAAAAATAAGTAACCTTATGCAAAAAATTCTAAGCAATTTAGCCAAAAAAACAAACATATCTTTGTTGTTATTGGCGGTTTTATTCGCGATAAGCGCCAGTTTTTCTTACGGCAATTATGTTTTTGCCGCGGCTACTGTAGCGCCAGCCAGCGGAGGCAGTAGCATTTCTTTGGATAACAGCTCTGCGGCACAGGGCGGTGGCAGCTATAATACTATTAACCCCATAACAATTAATGAATCGGCTATTGGTGAAATTAAGTTAGGTAGCCATAATTTTAATCTGCCTTCCCAATGGGAGTTAGACCAAAATTCTCCTATTACTATCACTCTTAATTGGGAACAATCCGGCATGGGCATAAGTAATGACTATTCTTTTTATCCGCAAACGCCGTATTTCTTTTTTGTTAATGTTGATATCGAATCTAACTTGGCTCCAGCCAGTTTGATTTTTTCCGGCATAAAAGTCCGACCTACCGGCTCTACACCTACTAACTCTTTAAAGATTACTCATAGCGGTAATGATATTGTCGGCGTTACGAACGGCAACGGAGACGGCGTAACCGGCACGAACTTCGGCTTACTGACGGCAGTCGCCGGCTCCGCCAATAAAATAGTTATTACTGACCCGGCAGACGCGACTGTTGGCGGCACGACCAATGTTACCATTGCCGTGCAAGACCAGTTCGGCAACCGAGTCAGCGGCGCGAACGATCAGGCGGTGGCGATAACCGTTAGCGGCAGCGCCCGCATCAGCGGCGTAACGACCGGCGCCGGCGACGGCGCTTACAACTCAACTGCGGAAACGATTACTTCCAGCAACGGCCAAATTGTCGTTGCCGTTACCGACGCTACTGCCGAAACAATCAATATTGACGTTAACCACGCGACGCTAGACCACTCTTCCACTCAAAATATAGTTTTTGCGGCTGCGCCACAGCCGCCGGCAGGCGGAGGATCAAACCCAGCCACTTACAGCAATTACGGCTCTTCTTCCGGCGGCGGCACTACTTATACCGCGCCAGCTAATCCTGACGTCCAGACTACCAGCCGGCCGCTCGTTTATGCCAGCGCGGACGGCACGCAGGTTAACGGCGCAATTACGACTACGAGCAACCGCGGCCAGTTAGCCGATACGACCCTGCAAGCTAACATTAGTTTAGGCAGCCCAATTAATAACGACCAAATATTTACTTTAAATACTTCCGGTTTGAGTTCGGCGCGTGAAATTTCCGCCAATTTAACCAGCGTTTTTTTGCGCGGCGTTATCGCCAGTTACGGCGGCGGCCGCGGCATCCGCTTAACGATTAGCGCCCATGCCGCAAGCGACGAACAAAAAAGCGCCAGCGCTCTTGACGGCTTATACCTTTTTGACTACGCGGTTTTTCCGGTAAGCATTGCCGTTGAAAACAATGAAGTAGTTGCCTGGAATTATCCTGTTCAACTCACTTTTGACGTTTCTAACATTGAGTACCCGCGAGAAGTCAGCATCGCCCGCTACGACCGAACGAATAACCGATGGGTTGATTTAGGAGGCAGTGCTAACGGCACAATGGTGAGCGTTGCCGTAAACCAACTGGGAGACTTCGGCGTCATTCGCACTTTGGAACAGCGCCGGCGCGTGGACAATTTGCGCGCGAGCGGCGTGGCCGCTACTTCGCCGCAAGCTGAAGTGTTGGGGGTTAGAATAGATAATAATTTATCGGAATCCGATTATCTCTCCGCCGCCGGAGACGTGAATACGCTGTTAGGAGCAATAAATGTCAAGAGAAATTTAGCGCAGGAGCGTTTGTTCTATAACGCCAATGTCAAAAGTTTAATTAGGGGAATGCAAAATTTAACTGCCGCTAACATAAACTCTTACACTAACTTCATCACTTACGGCAGCGCCAGCACTTTGAAATTAGGAGCGGGCGAGCGCGCCGGAGTATTAAATTCTTACAAATCAGCTTTCGGCAAGTTGCCTATTACCGCTCGGGACTGGCAGGATGCGATTAACATCGCTACCGGCCGCTGGACCGCGGAACGAAGCACCGCCGCCGAAGCGCAGGCCGCGAGAACATTCCGCCAGATTTACCGGCGCGAGCCCAACTTAACTGACGCGCACGATGACGCGGCGATTAACGTTATCGCTTACGGCTTGCGTCCGAGCGCGAGGAATTTACAGTCCGAGCAAGCGGCGATTAGAATCTTCCGCGGCATCTTCCGCCACAGCCCAGTATCTGTTACTGATTGGGATGCTGTCCGTGCCATTGCTTACTCCGGCGCTAAACGTTAGATTGTCGGAGCGAAGCGTAGATCCCGCAGTATTGCGGGAGGACACTGTCCGCGCGATAGCTTACTCGGGAGCTACGCGGTAAAAATAAAAAAATAAAATAAAAATAAGAACGGGGTGTAGCGCCCCGTTCTTATTTTTTTAGGTCGGGAATGACATAGTGAAAATATATTTTAAAAAAAATAAGCCGTGAGAAGAGATTCCTCACGGCTATTAAAGATCAATGTTTTGGCTACCTCGTGGCGGCAACATGCACCGCGCCCGGAAACCCGAAAGCTTCCATAACGAAGTCAATGTTGCGCGGTCCTCCGGCTAAAAATCGGAAAGAAGTAACCTTGCCGTTTACGCCGCCGCTCGGGTCATACTCCAGCCGAATGGTTTTGTAAAACGACGCTGGCGCTTCTTTTCCGCTGCCAAAAACGATTTCCTGTCCGTTGTCCGGATTGCCGTCAAGTTCACCGGCGGCGATGCTTAATCCGCCGCTGGAGTTATGGGAATCGCCGACTACTTTCAGGACACTTATTCCATCCGGCCGGATGAAACTAACCACACTGCCGTTTAAGACAACCGGCCGGATGACGCCGATGACATTGCCCGTGTCGGCAGTGCCAGCGTTGCCGCCGGAAGCGACGACGATTTCGTTTACGCCGTCGCCGTTCAAGTCAGCAACCGCCATTTCCACGCCGCCCTGTCCGCGGAAACCCGCCGGGAAACCGACGAAGTTGTGGCGGATAGGATTATTGCCGGTGGCATCAATGTCCAGTACGCTAAACTGGGTTAATGATGTGGAGCTGTTGGTTTGTCCAACCAGCAGTTCATCCAGTCCGTCTCCGTCCACATCGCCTGCGGTCAAAGTAACGCCGCCATTGGCGTTGTTTAGCGTCGGCCGGTCGTCTAAAGGTTGGAATTGGCCGACAATGCGCCAGGCATTTGGGGGAGGAGCGCCGGTGTACTGAAACAGCCGGACGATTCCAAGTTGACTGCCATAGCCCTGCGCCACCGCGAGCAAGTTTTCACCGCTACTGATAAAATCGCCTACCGCGGTTCGCAACTCTCCGTAGTTGTAACGGACTGAATTGCCTTCTCCAATGGGAAAGGCGGTGAAAGAACCAAAGTTGAAAATGATGACGACATTGGGGAATAACGCCGGCTCGGTTATTACTCCGAATGTTTCCACGACATCCGGGTAGCCGTCATTATTCACATCACCCATCACAACATGGGTTCCTCGACCTCGTCCGCCCCCGACGCTGGCGAGAAATCTATTGGAGATACTTTTGTAAGTAAGCAGTATCTCACCGAATAAATCTCTCCATTGGACAAAGTCTTGCCCGCCAGCGCCTTGCGCGATAATAATATTCATCGCCGGGGCAACTGTCGGCGTTGGCGTTGCGGTCGGCGTGGGAGTTGCCGTCGGTACCCGCGTCGGCGTATTCGTCGCCGTCGCGCTCGGACGCGGAGTATTGGTCCGAGTCGGCGGCGCTGGCGTCGCGGTTGCCGGCGGCGAGGTGTTAGTCGGCATCGGTGTCGGCGTCGCGGTTTGGCCGGCGCTCAAAGTTGTGGTCGGCGTCGCTGTTGCCGTTGACGCCGGTCTTGATGTGTTAGTCGCGGTCGGTCGCGGCGCCGGCGGTCGGGTCGGTTCTGGCGGTACTGATGTCGCCGGCGGTTGAGGTGTGGCTGTTGCCACTACCTCAACTTCCGGAGTCGGAGTACTCGTCG
>PFAT01000057.1:0-707 GCA_002773575.1 Candidatus Falkowbacteria bacterium CG10_big_fil_rev_8_21_14_0_10_44_15 | reverse complement strand
GTTGGTGTCCAGGTTGCTGTCGGTGCCGGCGTCGATGTTGGAATCGGCGTCGGGTCTCCGTTATCATTAACTTGAACAGAGACCGTTTGCTGGCCGGATGCCGCTCCATAGGTGTCCGTTACCCAGAAAGTGATGGAGTACAAGCCGGCTTGAGTATAACTTGGCTGCCAGCTGAAGTATCCATTACTTTCTGATAACGATGCTCCGTTTGGAGCATTGCTCAAACGGTAAGTAACATTATCTCCGTCAGGATCAGAGCCATGCAAAGCAATGTTTAGCGATGAGCCCTCGCCAATATAGTATTGGTTGTCGGCTCCGCTAAAAGACGGCGCATTGTTGTTGGCGGTAACGGTCAACGTGAAACTTTGTTCCGCCGTTGCTTCGCCATCACTCACCTGAATGGTGATGTTATGCGTACCAGCATCAAATGATGTTGGTGTGCCGCTTAAGGTGGCAGTGCCGTCGTGGTTGTCGTGCAGAATTAACCATGATGGCAAGCCAGTTGCCGTAACCACCAGATTTGCCGGCGGGGTATCAATATCGCCTGCCGTTATGTTGTAAGCATAAGGCAGATTTTTGTTGATAGTTGTTACTGGCGTACTACTGGTAAAAAACGGCGGGTCGTTTACCGCGTTAACGGTAATGCTCACCGTTGCCGCCGCCGAATCCAAACTGCCGTCATTCACTTTAAAAGTGAATGAGTCGGC
>PFAT01000034.1:3067-30294 GCA_002773575.1 Candidatus Falkowbacteria bacterium CG10_big_fil_rev_8_21_14_0_10_44_15 | reverse complement strand
TGTAATCGCTTAATTTACTATATTTCATAGGTCTTTTCTAACAGTGTAGCACAATCTGCTAGGCAAGACCCAAGTAGTTATATGGTAGTAGTTATTGATTATAACATGGGTAACATTGCCTCAGTTGAAAAGGCGTTTAGAAGTATTAATGCTAAGGTATTAGTTTCCAACAACAAAAATGACATTGAAAAAGCGCAGTACTTAGTACTGCCTGGCGTAGGAGCATTCGGGGACGGTATGAAAAATTTGCAGCGGTTGGATTTAGTAAATATTTTAAATAAAAAAGTTTTGCAAGACAAAACACCATTTTTGGGAATTTGTTTGGGTATGCAACTTATAGCTGACCTAAGCCATGAGTTCGGCACTTATAAAGGATTAGGATGGGTCAAAGGACAAGTAGTTAAACTTAAATCCAATAGTATGCGCTTACCACATATAGGTTGGAATAATATAAATATTTTGGATAAAAGCGATCCTTTATTTAAAGGAGTTACTGACGATAATTTTTATTTTGTTCATAGCTATCATTTAAACTGTGAGGATAAATCAATCGTAACCGCTACTTGCGACTACGGAAAAGTTTTTACGGCTACAATTCATCAGTATAACATTTTTGCCACTCAATTTCATCCGGAAAAAAGCCAAGACAGTGGCTTATGTCTTTTACAGAATTTTTTAGATATAAAAAAGTATGCTTAAAATTCGCGTTATACCTTGTATGTTATTTAATGGATTACAGCTGGTGAAAACAGTAAATTTTGAACAAATGCGCACTATTGGCAATCCTATTCAAACAGCGCGAATTTACAACCAGAGGAACGTTGATGAGTTAGTGTTTATTGATATTACTGCCAGTCAGGAGAAAAGAGAGCCGGCGTTTGACTTAATATCGGGGATTTTTAATGAATGTTTTATGCCGTTATCAGTTGGCGGCGGTATTCATAATATTGAAGAAGCTGATAAGTTAATAAAGATTGGCGCTGATAAGGTAATTTTTAATAGTGAGGCTATTAACAACCCTAGTTTTATTACTAAGGTAGCCAAAAAGTACGGTAGTCAAAGCGTGGTAGTTTCCATTGATGTTAGAAAACAAGGCGACAAGCACATCGTGTTTTATGAAAGAGGCTTAAAAAATACCGGCATGCGAGCGGAAGAGTGGTCGGCGAGAGTTGAAAGATTAGGGGCAGGAGAAATATTTTTAAATTCTATTGATAGGGACGGAACGCAACTTGGTTATGATATTGACCTTATAAAAAGCGTAAGTAAAGTGGTTTCTTTACCGGTCGTAGCCTGTGGCGGAGCTGGTAATGTTGGGCATGTTGTTAACGCCGTTAAAGTTGGCAAGGCTGATGCTGTTTCCCTAGCAAGTTTGTTTCACTATACAGGATTAACTCCGCGTAACGTTAAGGAAGCTTTATACAAGGCCGGATCGCCAGTAAGGTTAATGTAGATAAAATAATTATTACATGTTAAAGACAAAAGAAAAAGCAGTAGCAATTATTATTGCCAGAGGAGGATCAAAATCAATACCTCGTAAAAATATTTTACCTCTGAATGGCAAGCCTTTAGTAGCTTGGCCGATTGAGTTGGCAAAATCAGTTGATCGTATCGACAGAGTTATTGTATCTACTGATGATACGGAGATTATGTCGATTGCAAAAAAATACGGCGCTGAAGTTCCATTTATAAGACCTTATGAACTGGCAAACGACGAAGCGGAGACGTTGCCCGTGTTGCAGCACTGTGTTAAATACTTGGAAGAAGTGGAGAATTATAAAGCTGAAATTATTGTTCTGTTATATCCTACCGCACCTCTTTTAAAAGCTGGGCGAGTAAATGAGGCTCTGGATTTGTTTGAAAAAAGCAGGTGTAATAGTGTGGTTAGTGTAGCAGAGGATAGAGGTCACTATTGGATTAACGAAAACAGCAAGCTTAAGCGTTTATATCCCATAGTTACTACTAATCGTCAAATTGCTAAGCCATGCTACAAAGAGGACGGGGCTATTTATTTTAACCGTTATGATGCGATCATGAACGTAAAGACAATTGTTGATGAAAATAGTGTTGAATTTTTATTAGTAAATGAAAACGAAAACATTGATATTGACGAACTTAACGATTTTATAAAGGCAGAAAATAAAATTTTTAATCAGTAGAGTATGTCTATAAATATAAAAAAACAAGTTATTTACGATCCTGGATCGGCTAAATTTCAGGAGGATGAGCTTATTTATTGTCCAGATAAAATGATTTTTGGAGTCCTTGATGGCGTTAGCGGTTTATATACGCCTAAAATTGGTCCAGCAATTTATAACGGATTATCCGGTGCACAAAATGTAGCAAAAATTGTTAGTAATGTTTTTAGCGATGCTCCTAACGGAATAAAGTTAGAAGGTATTTTAAAAACAGCTAACCTAGCAGTAAGAAAATTTTGTTTAAGCAAGAATTTAGACTTAAGTCATTCTGAAAGTTTGCCGGCGGTTGATTTTGCCGTTGCTCAAATAATTAGCAATAAAATAAATATATTTAGTACCGGAGATTGTTTTGCGGTTTGGCAGAAATGGAATGGTACTCTGGGCTTTACCAAAAATCAGGGCTATAAATATGATTTAACTTTGGAAAAGAAAATTAAGCAAATGTTAAAAAAGTATAACGATAGGGATAGGGCATGGAGAGAACTTCTGCCATGGATAAGTAGTCAGCGTAGAATATTAATAAACAATAAAGGTTTTGCCATGCTTAACGGGCAAGACGGTCTGTACACATCATGGCAACACGTAGTTTTGGAGTTGGCTAGTATAAAATATCTTGTGCTATTCACTGACGGCATGGTTTTGTTTTCTGACACTAAGCATGAAAGACTGCTAGCTCAAAAAATCATTCGTTTATATAAAAAAGGAGGTTTGATGTCAATTTTAAATAATACCAGAAAGGCAGAGGCGCAAGACAGAGAATTTTCTCACAGTAAATTTTCTGAAGCAACGGCCGTTGCCTTAGATTTTGTTTAGCTTTTTTATATCGAAATACCATGACCATTACAATAGGCAATAAAAAAATAGGTGGTAGAGAGCCAGTTTTTATTGTGGCTGAGTTGGGCATTAACCATAACGGCAGTTTAAGCCTAGCAAAAAAAATGATAAAGGCGGCCAAACAATCCGGTGCGGATGCCGTTAAAATACAGTCGTTTGTGACCGAAGATTTCGTCGGCGATAAAAAGTTGAAATATACTTATCGCAGCCGAGGCAAGTCGGTTACTGAATCGCAGTATGACATGTTCAAAAGAAACGAATTAACTAAAAAAGCGCAAAGCGATCTTTTCAATTACGCAAAAAATATAAATATTATAATTTTTTCAACTCCGCAGGATAATAGCTTCAAAACAGTTAACTTTTTATGTGGGGCGCAGCTTAATATGCCGGCGATAAAGGTGGGTTCAGACGATTTAACCAATTTGCCCATGCTTTCCCACTATGCTAAAAAGAAAAAACCGATGATTATTTCAACCGGTATGGGCACGCTTTCCGAAATAAAAGACGCGGTCACCACAATTAAAAAAGAAGACAACACCAAAATCATAATTTTAAAATGTACATCGCTTTACCCCACGCAACCGCAACAAGCCAATTTAGCTCAGATAATAACTTTACAAAAGCATTTTCCCGATCTTATTATCGGTTTTTCCGATCATACCAGCGGCTCTACGGCAGCTGTTATATCCGTAGTATTGGGCGCGAAAGTCATTGAAAAACATTTTACTTTGGATAAAAATTTGCCCGGTCCGGACCACTGGTTCGCAGCCGACCCGACCGAGTTATTTTTATTAGTCAGGCAGGTTAGGGAGGCTGAAACAATGCTGGGTCGGACCGATTTTAATTTGTCCAAAGAAGAGCTGAAAATGAAAAAAATAGCGCGCCGTAGCATTATGGCAGCACAGGATATAGCCAAAGGCAGAGTTATTGCTTACGAAGATTTAACCTGTAAGCGTCCGGGAACAGGATTTTCGCCTAAGCATCTTTTACGTTTTGTTGGCAAAATCGCCAAGTGTGACTATAAAAAGGGATATATATTCACTAAAAAAGATTTATGAAAATATTAGAAAAAATAATTGGCGCTTTAATTAAGGTAAAGGTTAACCGGTTTCATCCTCTAGTATACATAAACGGTTCGCCGGAATTAGGCAAGAATATATATATTGGATTATTTTCCGAAGTCAATGCTAGGAAAGCGCGTGTGGCTATTGGCGATAACTGCGATATTGCTTCTTTCGTCAGTATTAATGTAGCCGATTCCCACAAAAAAGCGATTGGCCTTGCGCAGGAAATTGAACGCAAAAATATCACGATTGAAAATGATGTTTTTATCGGCTCACATTCCTTTATCGGTGGCGGAGTCTATATCGGTCATCATAGCGTTGTCGCCGCCGGAACAATTTTGGTTAAGCCGATCAAAATTCCGCCTTATTCATTAGTAATTGGTAATCCAGCGGTTGTCAAAGAATCTTACTACAAGGATAAAATAAAAAATGATTAGAAAAATCTCTCACAATAAGCCGACAATCGGTCAGGCCGAAGAGCGGGCGGTAAGGCGAGTTTTGCAGTCTGCCTGGGTGGCCCAGGGAGAGGAAGTGGAAAAATTTGAAAATGAATTCCGCGCCTTTTTAAAACAACAATCCGGCCAAGCAGTAGCTGTTTCCAGCGGTACGGCGGCTTTGTATATTACCTTAATTTCAATGGGTATTGGTACAAACAACGAAGTGATAATCCCGACATACGTTTGCAGCGCGGTTTTAAACGCAGTTAATCTAGCCGGAGCCAAGCCGGTACTTGTGGATATTGAAAAAGACGATTTAAATATTTCTTTTGAGAAAACCAAAAATAAAATTAATAAAAAAACCAAGGCGATTATCTTGACTCATACTTACGGCCTACCGGCGGGTATTGATCAATTTCTTAAATTAAAAATTCCGATCATTGAAGACTGCGCTCAAGCCATTGGCGCCAAATATAAAGGTCAGCCGGTAGGCACTTTTGGTAAAGTTGCCATATTTTCCTTTTATGCTTCCAAGATGCTAACCACCGGTCATGGTGGGATGATTTTTTCCAAGGATAAAAATTTTATTAGTAAAGTTAAAGATTTTCGGGAGTTTGACGGCCGAAAAGATTATAAGCCAAGGTTTAATTTCCATATGTCTGATATCCAAGCGGCTATGGGCCGGGTTCAGCTGAAAAAATTGAAATCATTTGTTAGTAAAAGAAAAAGTAACGCCAATAAATACTACCACGCCTTAAAGAATTTTGATGTCTGGCCAAACCCGCAAAGAAAAAAGGATTCAAATTTTTACCGTTTCCTAATCAGAACCAAGGACGCTAGAAAAATAATGAAAGCTCTAGATGAAAAATGTATTAAAACTATTGTGCCAATTGAAAATTTTGAGTTACTTCACAGATATTTAAAGCAAAATCCAAAAAACTTTCCTAGGGCCGAACAAGTCTCAAAAAACAGTTTATCTTTGCCGATTTATCCTTCCCTGACCCAGCCCGAAGTAGATTATATTTGTAAAATAATAAAAATGTATGGCCAAAGCAGTAAAATTTCACAAAGTTAGATATGTTTATAGTGATGTTGTTTCTTTAGTTAGAAATTACACTAATAAACAAGGTAAAGTTCTAGAGATTGGCTGTGGCACAGGGAATAATTTAGTATTTTTTGCTGAAAATGGTTGGGATACATATGGTATTGACAGTAATAAGAAAGCAACTGAATATGCTCGTAAATTACTTAAGAGTAAAAATCAGAAAGCCAAGGTTGTAACAGGTAATGTTGAAGAATTACCTTATAGAGATAAGGAGTTTGACTTAGTGTTAGATAGAGCCTGCTTGCAACATAATCAAATTAATTCAATAAAAAATATTATTAAAGAAGTTAGAAGAGTTTTAAATAGGGGGGGGGTGTTCATAATTGTTAATTTTAGATCCAAGAAAGATTTTTCCGCCAAGAATTTTAAAAAAGACAAAACCTTTAAAATATATGATTATGTCCACTATACTACTGAAAAAGAATTAAGGTCACTATTAAAAGAATTTAAGATAATTTATATGGAGCACTTAAAAACTGAAGTATTAATTCCCAAGCGATACAATAAGGGCACTTATATTTTAGTTGCTAAAAAATTATAAATATGATTGTTAGCATTAACCAACCCGCTTATTTGCCCTGGCTTGGGTATTTTCATAGGATAAACATAGCCGATGTTTTTGTATTTTTTAATACCACGCAATTTGAAAAAAACAGCATGGTCAACAGAAATAAAATAAAGACTCCCTCCGGCTCTTTAATGTTGAGTGTGCCGGTTAATTTAAAAGACCACATTAGTAAGGAAATTCGGCAGATAAAAATAGCCGACACAAATTGGGCTAAAAAACACTGGAAGGCCATAGAATTAAACTACCGAAAGGCACAATTTTGGAATGAATACGCACCCAGCCTTAAGAAAATATATGAGAAGTCTTATGCGGAGATTGAAGATGTCTGCTATGAACAATTAATGTTTTTTACAAAGGCATTAGGAATTAAGACTAAAATTATTAAGTCTTGCGGTTTGTCGTATTTTTGTTCCAAAAAACAAGAACTCGTTCTTGATATATGCAAAGAACTGAGGACTGATACTTACATCTCCGGAGCTTTGGGAAGGGATTATATGAACCTGGAAACATTTAGGCGGCAAGATATAAAAGTATACTACCACAATTATCAGCATCCGTGTTATAAGCAGCTCTGGGGTAAATTTTTGCCGTACATGAGCGTTATTGACCTGCTTTTCAACTGCGGCTCTGCCAGCTTGGACATCATAATGTCAAAAAATATAAATAAAAATGACTTACTAACTAAAAACGATTTATATGAATAAAATTTTAGTCGTAGCCGCCCATCCGGACGATGAGATTTTAGGGGTTGGCGCAACCATATTAAAACACGTTGCCCGTGGTGATGAAATCAATATATTAATATTGGGAGACGGTGAAACTTCCAAAGATGGTCCGCAAGACACTAATAAAAGAGCCAGGCAGGCAAAGCAGGCGGCTAAATTTTTAGCTGTTAAAAAATTGGTGTTAAAGACACTACCTGACCAAAAGTTTGACTCTCTGCCAATTTTAGATATTACAAAACAAATTGAAGCGGTTGTCAGCCAAATTAAGCCACAGATAATATACACCCATTGTCCGACCGACTTAAATATGGATCATCGCATAACATGCCAATCGGTTTTGACTGCTTGTCGGCCAAAGCCGGGTTTTAGCGTTAAAAAAATACTGGCTTTTGAGACACTTTCTTCCACCGAGTGGCAATTAAAAAACGGCGCCAATCTTTTTTGTCCCACTCAGTACGAGGACGTTACTGACTTTATAGATAAAAAAATTGAAGCTTTAAAAATATATCAGGGCGAGTTACTGGAGTATCCGCATCCGCGATCAGAAATCGGAGTAAGAGTATTAGCTCAATATCGCGGCATGGAGGTTGGTTTTAAATACGCTGAAGCTTTTCAAATAGTCAGAGAATTAAATGATTAGTATGCACAAAAAGCATTTAAAAGAAATAAAAAAAATTTATGAATCCGGAGAAAATATTATAAGTTATCTTAAAAAAACTGGCGCTGCCGATAGTAACAGCCAGGAGATGATTGTGATAAGCTATGATCTGCAGAGCGGAAGCTATATCCAGCACGAAAAAGAGCATGGCGCGCAAAATAAGAAAAGAATTGGGGCAATAGCAAAAGTTATAAGCGGGCTCGGAGTTGACTATAATTCTATACTTGAAGCCGGCGTTGGCGAGGCAACCACTTTGGCTAACGTAATTACTAAATTAAAACATAAGCCCGAAAAAATATACGGTTTTGACGCATCATGGTCAAGAGTAAGATATGCCATTGAATATGCTAAAAGTAAGGATATCTCCCCTGATTTATTTATGGCGGACCTTTTTAATATTCCTTTGGCCGATAATTCGGTTGACATTGTGTACACATCCCATTCAATTGAACCAAATGGCGGTAGAGAAAAAGAAGCTTTAAAAGAACTTATGCGCGTTACTAATAAATACTTAATATTGCTTGAGCCCGCTTATGAATTGGCAAGCGGGCCTGCTAGAAAAAGAATGGAAGAGCACGGATATGTTAAAAATTTATACAAAACGGCTGTTTCTTTAGGTTTAAATATTATAGAGCATAAATTGTTTGAAGTGTGTACCAACCCTCTAAATCCAACCGGTTTAATGATTATAAAAAAAGACAGTGTTAACAGCCCAACATTAAAACAGCCTTTCATTTGTCCTGTTACTAAACAGCCATTGCGGCTGATTAGAAATTCTTATTTTTCTGTCGAGAGCCTGCTAGCATACCCGATAATTGATAAAGTCCCTTGTCTATTGGAGTATAACGCCGTTATAGCGACACACTATATGGATGATTTTTCTATTATATAACTAGATTAAAATGTTTATATGTCATTTTACAAGGAAAAAATCAATTTTATTAAAAAACATAAAAATGAAATAAATCCTTTAGTTTCAGATGAACAAAGAGAAATTTTGCAGCAAATATTTAACGAAGAAACGAAAAGAACAATAAACAAAGATGAAGGTGTTGTACAAAAACAGCAAGAAACGGTTGAAAAAATTTTTGAACAGTATGAAACAAAAGTCTTTTTTTTGCAGAAATCACCTGAAGACTATGATGAGGGCGCTCAACGCATTCTTTTGACGGCTTCCGACCCTTATGATTTTAGCATTATATCCGCTTTGGCTAAGGAGCTTGAAACTGACAGGCGGTGTCGTTACATCGGACTTGCTACCGATAATGTTGCCGGTCAGGAATTTGAGCAGATATTACAAGAGAATTCTTTAGATATTAGTAAGAGTAATTGGCGGGAAATAAAGGGCGGTGACATTCGTGATGTTGGCAGCCAAGCAACGTATAATAAAGATTACCCGGTTATAGCTGACATGTTGAAGATGAATGTGCCGGATGAAAAAACAAAAGAACATACAAAGGAGGAATCTATGGATGTAGTTATCGGCGTTAATGCTTCAAAGAATAGTCCGATTGGTGGATTATTGCATAGCGCCAAAAGCAGTTTCGGAGCGGACAAATTGTTATTAATCGTTGGCTGGAACGGCGTTGGCGGCGGTAATCGTGATGCCATTGAAAAGGGCGAAGGAATGGAAAAAATTGATACTATTTTATGCCCCGATGAACTGGCTCAGGCAGTTGTTAAGCGCCAATTGCCCGATTTTCCGCTTGAAGACATTGTGGTTACCGGCACGCCGCAAATAGATGCGATACGCGAGGCTAATAAATCAGCGGACAAGTATGCCCAGCAGAGCAGGGAAGCTTTGGGAATTTCTGAAGATGCTGTTGCCATTGCTTACTTAGGCGGCAGATCAAGCGACCATGAAGATATGGAAGATATTAACTTACAAGTAAATGAGATAACATGTGAACGTACGGTTGCCGCTGTTATTGAGTTGGCGAAGAAAAATTCCGATATTTCCTATGCACTGCTGCTACGCCCACACCCGCGCGATCCAAATAAAGATGAATTTTTGCGCCAAATAGAGCAAGAAGTTCCTGATAATATAAAGATTATGCCTGCCACTGGTGACCAAATTAATATGACGAATTTAGGTTATGCCGCCGATATTGTTATTAGCATGGGCAGTACAGAAAATTTTTATGCTGTTTTACGGAATAGGCAGAGTATATTTTTAGGGTTTGAAGAAGATAACTTGGGAGGCAACATACTGCGCCATGATTATGATTTAGAAAGTTTGAAAGCTATCGCCGAGAGTCCTAGTATGAAAATTGCTCATTCGCCGAATGAATTACAAAGCATACTTTCGCAACAAACAAAAAATATACATAAAATGCAAAAGCAGGAAAAAACGCCGGTTTTCCCGGCAGAGCAATCCTCAACGGATAAAATGCTAGAGGTAATTTTTGCCGATAGATAAAATCTTATGACTTCATCATCTAGACAATTAGGTACGCTTTCTAAGTCCATACACAGTGGCAAATGGATGACTTTAAGCATGGTAACCCAAAAGACTTTAAGTTTAGTAACATTTTTTATTTTGGCCCGGCTTTTGACGCCGGCTGATTATGGTGTTATTGCCGCCGTGTTAATAATTACTGCGGTCGTTGAGCACTTTTCTAACCATGGTCTGGGATCAGCTTTAGCGCAAAAACAAATTAATATTGAACCCTATTTAGATGCGGTTTGGACAATAAATCTTTTCAAGTCTTTTTTAGTGGCAATAATTATTTTTTTGTTGGCTCCGTTTTTGAGTTATTTTTTCAAAATCCCTGAGGCAGTGGCTGTTTTTCGCTTGGCAGGTCTTTTCATCATATTGCCAAGTTTGTCTAATATTAGGCAAATTTATTTTTTTACAAAATTAGACTTTAAAAATATTTTTTGGCGAGACTTAACTTCCCAGCTGGCTTATTCTGTGGTTGCGATAGCAAGTGTTTTTGTTATTAGCGCTTCTTTTTGGGCTTTATTTTTAGGTCACTTAGCGCGTTTTATAACAGCAGCCTTGATAACTTACTGGCTGTATCCCAGCTTACCTTATATATCTTTTAATTTTAAGCAACTTTTGCCTTTTTTTAAGTACGGTAAGTGGATAGCCGGCCAAGATATGTTAAATTATTTTGCTAGCCTAATTGACAGATTATTAATTGGTAGGTTTTTGCCGATAGATATGCTTGGTTTTTATACAAAAGCGCGCGATTTGTCTTCCTTAACAACATCATCACTGACATCAATTATTAGAAAAGTAAGTTTTTTTGCCTATAATAATGTGCAGTCAGATCTTAAAAAAATTCAAGATGGATTTATTAAAAGTCTTGATTTGATATTAATAGTTACTTTGCCTTTTGCTTTTTTGCTTATTGTTGAAGGAGGGGCTATTATCTCAGTCCTCTTGGGCGACCAGTGGCTCTTTTTAGTTTTGCCTTTAAAAGTTTTATCTGTTGCTAATATTTTTAATGCCTTGGTAAGTTTAGTCTATCCGATTTTCAATAGCTTAGGTCGTCCGGAAATCAATTTTAGAATAATATTCTTTCGTTTATTAATTTCTTTGCCTTTACTATACTTTGGTATAATATGGCAACAACTGGTGGGCGTAGCTATGGCCACCGGTCTGGTTAGCATATTAGTTTTATTATATGTTATTTGGGAGTCACGTAAGATATTACAAATAGGCATTCGTAATGTTATACCCAGTTTTCTTCACACAAGCATTGCCCTAACGCCGGTAGTCATTTTAGCATTAAGCCTACGACCATTCATACATAGTTTTAATAGCAATATTATAATTTTTTTCTGGGTTTTATTTCTAGCCTTGGTATATATATGTGGAATTATAATAAGCGGGTATTTTGTTTCTGGCGGCCCCAGAGAGACCTTATTTGTTATCTTCAAAGAATTAAAAAATAAAAAATAATTAAATTTATAATATGTCTGAAAAACACAGTAATCTAATCATAAAGTCAACAAAAGAAACTATTCAGGATGCGTTTAACATCATAAACGGAACTTACGCGCCTTTAACAGGTTTCTTGCGCCAACAAGATTTTCAGTCGGTTTTAGACAATATGCGCTTGGCAAACGGAAGCGTATGGAGCATTCCGGTTGTTTTTGATGTAGATGAAAAAGACAGACAAAATATAAAAGTCAGCAATGATATTATAATAGTTGATACAAACAACAATCACAAGGTCATTTTAAAAAATATTGAAATTTATCCTTATAACAAGGATGAATATGCGCAGAAAGTTTTTGGCACGACAGATTTAGCTCATCCCGGCGTTAATGGAATAAGACAGAAAGG
Organism: Candidatus Falkowbacteria bacterium CG10_big_fil_rev_8_21_14_0_10_44_15; assembly: GCA_002773575.1. GTDB lineage: Bacteria > Patescibacteriota > Patescibacteriia > Patescibacteriales > XYC2-FULL-47-12 > 2-12-FULL-45-10. The sequence goes on along the minus strand of PFAT01000034.1, from coordinate 18,411 downwards.
CGATTATTTGGTCGGCGGTGATTTGGAAAAAATTTCCGACCATGAAAAAATTTTTCCCGAATTTTATTTTAGTCCTGAAGAAACAAAAAAAATTTTTAAAGAAAACGGCTGGAAAACAGTAGTGGCTTTCCAAACCAGAAATGTCCCTCATCGTAGCCATGAATTTTTACAAAAAAAAGCCTTGGAGCAAGTTGACGGCTTATTTATAAATCCAGTTATTGGTAAGAAAAAAATCGGAGATTTTAAAGATGAAGTAATTTTAAGAGCCTATCAAAAATTAATAGATATTTACTATCCTAAAGAAAAGGTATTTTTAGGGATTTTGCCCATGAAAATGAATTATGCCGGGCCTAGGGAAGCAATATTTCACGCCTTAATAAGAAAAAATTTCGGCTGTACGCACATGATCATCGGACGCGATCACGCAGGCGTAGGCAGCTACTATGACCCTTATGCCGCTCATCGTATTTTTGATAATTTTAGCAAAGAAGAGCTTGGCATTGAAATTTTAAAATTTAAAAATGCCAGCTTTTGCCGGCAATGCGGAGATATTGTCATACAAGGAGAATGTAGACATGCTGATAACGACAAGGTTTTCGTCAGCGGAACTAAAATGCGCGAGATGATACAGAGTGGGCAAGCGATACCGGAAGAGTGTATGCGTCCGGAAATAAATAAAATTTTATTAAATCACCCAAATCCTTTTGTATGAATAAAAATAGAACATGCGTATTGTGGCTGACTGGCTTGTCAGCTTCTGGTAAGACCACTATTGCCCAGAAAGTCAAGGAGTTGCTATCAGATAGTAGCTTAAAAATTCATCACCTGGATGGAGATGAAGTCAGGACAGCGGCCAAAGAAAAACTTGGTTTTAGTAAAGAAGATAGAGATAAAAATATAAAATTAGCTATTAGCTTGGCTAAAAATTACCAAGAAAAGGGCTATGTTGTGATAGCAAGTTTTATTTCACCCTATCGCTATCACAGAGAATGGGGGAGAGAAAGCTTAATTAATTACGTAGAGATTTTTGTAAACACACCTCTAGAGGTGTGCGAACAAAGGGACCCGAAGGGGCTGTATAAGAAAGTAAGGGCCGGAGATATAAAGCAATTTACCGGCATTGACGATCCGTATGAAGAGCCACAAAATTCTGACTTGGAGATAAGAACAGACAATCTTAACGTTGACCAGTGCGCTAATTTAATTATTACATACTTAAAAGATAGTGGAATGTTATGTTGATTATCTAAGAGTGAGAAGTAAAATATGAATTTTGATGTAGCTCAAGTGCTGGGCTGGATAGCTACGGTAAGCACACCAAGATGAATCTGCCTCACAATAATTTTGTTGAATTATTTAGTAACGCTTCTTTAGAAACATGCGTTGCCCGAGATACTAAAGGTTTATATAAGCAAGCTTCGGCCGGAGAAATAAATAATCTAATCGGCGTCAGCGCGACTAATCCGTACGAAATCCCTAACGATGCCGATCTTGAATTAAAAACTGATCAGAAAACAGTTGATCAGTGTGTTGAGCAGGTGATTGAGTATTTAAAAAAACGCGGCTGGTTAGCAGCCGGGTAGCATTGGTTTTAGAATAATTTTAAATCTGAAATAATTATTTACACTCCTTTTCTAATCAGCACGGTGCGGATGGTTTTTAATAAAATCAGCAGGTCCAAAAAAAGCGACCTGTTTTTTATATAGTAGAGGTCGTATTGCAATTTCTTTAAAGTATCTTCTTTACTCGGAGAATGGTACTCGCCGCAGACTTGGTCCCAGCCGGTAACGCCCGGCAGTAACAGGGTGCGTTCATTGTAAAAAGGAATTTCGGTTTGCAGTTGCCGGGCGATTTCCGGCCGCTCCGGGCGCGGGCCGATAATAGACATCTCGCCTTTGATGATGTTTAACACCTGCGGCAGTTCGTCTAAGCGCGTTTTGCGCAATAACCTGCCAAAGCGGGTGATGCGCGGGTCGTTAGGAACGGTCGGCCGGCGAGTGTTGCCTTCCTCCGCCATGGTGCGGAATTTTTTTAAATAAATTAATTTATTATTTTTGCCGACTCGCTGTTGTTTATAAAATATCGGACCGTAGCTTTCCCAGCTAATCATGAGCGCCACCGGCAGCCAAAAGGGCAAACTGATAATAAATACCAGCGCGGCCAAAATAACGTCAATCAACCTTTTTAATTTATCAAACCAAAGTTTCCCGCCTTCGTGCAAATTTTCTAAAAACCAGGTTTGGCTTAAAGATTCCAGCGGCACCTTGCCGCTGATTTTTTCGTAAAAATGGGGGAGGTTGATGAAGTCAATTCCTAAATGCAGGCAATTAAAGAGGTGGGAGCGCAATTCATCCGCTTTCCTCATGTCATCCACCAAAACCACCGTGCTCACCCCCTCCTTAATCAGCCGCTCTTTTATTTGCGCCGTATTTTTTAAAAGCGGGATGTTATAAAGACCCTCTTCATAAACGTCTTCATCGTAGAAGATAAAAGCGATGTTAAAACCCAAGTGCGGGTGGTCGTTGAAATATTTAATCAGCTCTTTTACCTGCTGGTTAAGCCCGATGATGGCGATGTTATTTTTCGGCAAATAAGATTTTAATATTAGATTATACAATTGCCGCCAGCTTAAAAATAATACGGCGGTAATGACGATGTCAATCAATAAATTGCGCTTGGGGGCGATTCCCAACTGCGGCATTAAGTAAAAAAAAGCGGCTCCCAAAAGAAAACTGAAAAACAACGCTTTCGTGGTGCGGGAGTAGAACTTAAAATTATTTACCGCCAAGGTTAGGTCGTAAAGATTGCTGATGTACCAAATAATCAGCCACAATAAAAAGAGCGCGGTAAACGGCCATAAATGTTGCGACCAAGACCGTCCCATATCCAGATAACCGTAGCGGCCAAGCAGGGTTAAATATAGCGACAAATATAAAGTGATGACATCGCCCAGAAGAAGAATGTATTTTTTAATGTAAAGCGATTGGTAGCTCATAAAGTTGATTGATAGCTTAGATTATAGTAAATTTTTATAATTTAAGCAAGTAGCCGTTCCCCACACCCGTAAGGGCATGGGGGTGTACCAAACATTAATTTCGTAGTATGATAAAAACTAAGTTAGTTCTTTTTATTTACTCAACCTCGGCGTCAACACTCATAAAAAATTAAATTTTGCTAGAGAGGAGAGATGCGATGGTAACCTTAGCCGCTGGAGAAGTGGAAAAGTTGGTGGTGATTTTAATTATGCCGAGTGCATACGATCCGGGTGGTTACGTCAATCGGTTTTGGCGGGGAGTATTGCCCTCTAACAGTTTGGTGGTGATGGATACTTTGACGCGCGCCGCCGCCGCTATCTTACGGCAAACGCCGGCTTATGCGCAGCTTGAGGTAGAAGTGCATATGCTGGAAGACGGTTTGTGGTCAGACGCGGGTAAACTCAAACAATTGGAGCGTCGTTTTCGTCGCCAACCAAGCGGCGTTAAACTCGTTGTCGGTTTAGTGGGCGTGCAGACGCGCCAATTTCCGCGCGCCTGCGACCTGATTGCCAGATGGCAAAAGTTAGGCGCTATTTGCGTCATCGGCGGTTTTCATGTGAGCGGCTCCATCGCGACTTTGCGCGACGGAATTTCCGCTGATGATCGCACTCGGCCGAAAGTGCCTTGTCCGCACCTGATGCCGCCGGAAGTGCAGCAGCTCATGGATAGCGGCGTAATTGTTTTTAGCGGCGAGGCGGAAGAAAAGTGGCCGGAAGTGCTGGGGGATATTATGCGCGGTCAGCCGCAGGCGCTTTACCGGGGCGGTCGGCCAAAGCTCATTGATGCGCCCCTGCCGCGTCACCTGCCCGCTTATGTTCAAAAATTCGCTACGCGGCTCACGACGATAGATACCGGCCGCGGCTGTCCGCATCCCTGCACTTTTTGTACGATAATAAATGTGCAGGGGCGCGATCCGCGCTGGCGCGACCCGCGAGCCATTATCGCCTTTGTGCGCGAACAGTGCAAACTATACGGTCAGGCGTCATTCTTTTTTACGGACGACAACTTCGTCCGTAATCCGGAATGGGAAATTATTTTGGACGGGCTGATTTCGTTGCGGCAGGAAGGTCGTAAAATTAGCTTTATGCTGGAGGCGGATTTGCACTGCGGCGATGAGCCGAGATTTCTGGAAAAAGCCGCCGCCGCCGGCTGCACGCAAATATTCATGGGCGTTGAGTCTATGAACAAGAAAAACCTGAAAAGCGCGCGCAAAAATCAAAATCACGTTGACACCTACGAAGAGCTATGGAGACGGTGTCGAGAATTAGGGATTGGAGTGCATGCCGGATACATCATTGGTTTTCCCTACGATACGCCCGAGTCGGTGGCTAGCGATATTGAGCAATTAACCGCTTTAGGTGCCGATCAAGTATCGTTGTTTATGCTTACGCCTCTGCCCGGCAGCGAAGATCATGTTCGCGCTGTTTGCGCCGGCGTTCAGCTGGACAGTGATTTTAACAATTACGATTCGTTCCAACCGGCTTGCGAACATCTCGCTGCCGCCGCCGTAACTCCGATGACGCGTGCCGAATGGTTAGATACCTATCACCGCGCTTGGAAACAGATATACTCGGCGGGCAATATGGCGATGATGTTGCAACGCCACCATAATCGCCATACGCGGTTGTGCCTGATGAAAAATTACATTTGGTATCGTTGGGCGGCATTTACTGAATGCTCGCATCCGATGGTGGCCGGATTGTACCGTTTGCGCCCTTGGACTGATCGCCGGCCAAATGCCTGTCCGGTATCGTGGTGGCAGCATGTTGGCAGTGAAATTTGGCGGCACTTGCGCTATGTCGGATGTTTTTTGAAAGAGTTTTATGTCTTCCAGCACGTTTTTTACGAGGTGGAAGTAGTGCCGTACTTAACGGAACGCCAGCAATACCTAACCGGCGAATTGCGCGGGGTGAGCGATTGGTTCGCCCGGACTTTCTGGCAACCGATGAATCGCCGCTGGCTCAATTCGTTTTGGATTAAGTATGGGCGCCAGAAGTGGAATTTGTTGCAGCTGTGGCATCCGCGGCGCAGCTGGCGTTGGCATCTGTCCATGTTGCCGTATGCCATAAGCGAGGCGGTATACACTTGGCGCTGGCTGCTTTGCTTTCGGCGGGTGATCACTGAAGTTAGGTGAGTGGTTCTTGTTCTTTGATACAATCAAGAGGTCGTTCGGCGGCCTCTTTTATTTTTAGCGTTGAATTTTTATCCGGCGTCTGCTATACTTTTTTTATATGAGCGACGGGAGAAAATTTGAATTTAACTGGCCTTTTTTCGGCAACCGCCATATTATTGAATTTTTGCAAGGCAGCATCTTAAACCAGCGAGTTTCCCATTTTTACATTTTTGCCGGCATTGAGGATTTGGGAAAAGGAAAACTGGCGCAGCATTTTGCCGCTTCGCTGTTATGCAATAATTTTTGGGAAGGCAAAGGGGGATTGCCGTGCGGGGAATGCGGTAATTGCCGGCAGGCCGTTAAAGGCAGCCACAGCGACATTACCGTACAGCGGCGGTTAGACGATAAACAAAACATTTCCATTGAGCAAATCCGCGGCTTTATCCGGCTGATGAACTTAGGCGCTTTTAACAGCCGTTATAAAATCGGCATCATTAAGGACGCGGCCAGTTTAAGTTTGGAGGCGGCTAACGCTTTGTTAAAAACTTTAGAGGAGCCAAAGCCGGGCGTAGTGATAATTTTGTTGGCCCGCTCTTTAGACCAACTGCCGCCGACGATAGTTTCCCGGGGGCAAATTCTGTTGTTTCGTCCGGCCGCCCGCGAACAGATATACGACTATCTGGTTAACGAACATCAGGCGTCGCGGCATCAAGCGAAAACGATAGCGCGCATCTCCGCCGGCCGGCCGGCGCTCGCCGCCAAACTGTTGGGCAATCCGGAATTTTTTTCGGAACGGGAAAAAATAATTCACGGCTGCTTAAAAATACTGGCCTCAAGCCCCGGCGAGCGGTTGCGGCTGGCAGGGGAGCTAACGGCTAATTCCGGCGAAGCCGTTGCCGCCCGCGCTAAAGCCGCCGGCATTTTAGCCATTTGGCAAACGGTCATCCGAGATTTATTGCTCCTTAGCTTCCCGATAGAGGAATTCGTGGCTAACGAGGTGGCGCTGGATGAGTTAAAGCAAATTAAGCTGCCTTTAAATAAATTGCTCTCTGCCCGGCAAGCGCTGGAGCAAGGGCTGAAGCATATTGCCGCTAACGTTAACCCTCGCTTAGTGCTGGAAAACGTTAGTCTGCAAATTTAAATTTTTAAATAAACCCTAATTTTAAAAATTAAAAATTATCTTAATACCTATGTTAAATTTAAAAACAGTCAAATTAGTCGCCGGATTATTTATTATCTCTGTGCTTTTGTCGGGCTGCTCCATTACTTTCCAAAGTTCAGGCAACGGCCAATCGGTAACCGACGGCGGCGTTTTTAAAAGCGTCAACAGCGGCGGCAGTTGGCGGCAGCAAACGCTGGTCGCTACCGTTAGCGGTCAGCCTTTAAATTTTAATAAGCTTAATGTAGTGGCGTTGGCGCTTGACCCGCAAGACAAAAATGCCGTTTATGCCGGAACCGACAGCGACGGCTTGTTTTATTCTTATGACGCGGGCGCGAGCTGGACGGTAGCCAAAACTTTGGGCAAACGTTACATCACCGATATCGCGATCAGCCCGCAGAATAAATGTTTAATTTACGCGGCCAGCGAAAATCGGATATTTAAATCCAGCGATTGCAGCCGTTCTTGGCAGGAAACTTATTTTGATAACGACCCCAAAGTGAGAATTTACGGTTTAGCGGCTGACCCGCGGGAGGAAAAAATAATTTACGCCGGCACTTCGCGGGGGGAGGTAATTCAGAGTTTGGATTACGGGCAATCCTGGACTACTTTAAAGCGATTTAGCGACACCCAAGCGGCGGCCGCCAACTCGGTCGTTAAGATTTTAATCAATCGCGGCAACCCCAATATTTTATGGGCGGCTACTTTAGGCAGTGGAGTTTATCGCAGCGTTGATCGCGGCAAAAGCTGGGTCGGATACATTGAGCAGTTAAGCCAAATTAACGCCTCCGACGCGGTAAGAATTACCGATATGGCGCTGGCGCTTAACGACAGTAATACGGTCATTATTGCCACTAAAGCCGGCTTAATACGCACCGTTAACAACGGCGAGCGCTGGAACGCCATCACGCTCGTGCCGCCGGCTGACAAAACCGCGATTAACGCCATCGCTATTTATCCCCGAGATAAAGAGCGCGTCTATTACGTTACCAACACCTCGTTAGGCTGGACCCAAGACGGCGGCAAAACCTGGACTTCAAAAAAGCTGCCCACGAGCCGCGCCGGCGTAATTTTAACGGCTGACCCGGACAATCCGGAAATAATTTATTTAGGGGTAATGTTGATAGCCACAAAGAAATAATAATTAAAAATATGAACCAATATCTTCAGCAGCGCCAAAGCGAGTTAAAGCAAGCGCTAGAATTTTTTCAAAAAGACATCGCCGCCATCCGCACCGGCCGGGCGAACCCGGCGATGCTGGACGGCGTTTTGGTTGAGGCTTACGGCGCCAAAGTGCCCCTGATGCAAGTAGGCAACATCAGCGTGGTTGACGCCCGCTGCTTAACCATTGCGGCTTGGGATAAAAACATTTTAAAAGAAATAGAAAAAGCGGTTGCCGCGGCGGAATTGGGCGTCAACCCGGTTAACGAAGGCGATAAAATCAGAATCACCATTCCGCAGCCGACCGAAGAAGACCGGCGGGAGCGGGTTAAAAAGTTGAATGAAAAATTAGAGCATGCTAAAGTAAGCGTTCGGCAGGCGCGCGATAAAATTAAGGCCGGCATTGAGGCGGCGGAAAAAAACAAAGCCATTTCCGAAGACGATAAGTTTAGAAATTTAAAAGAGATGGAAGAAGAAATTAAAAAGCATAACGATGAACTGCAGGAGTTAAGGGAGAAGAAGGAGAAAGAGATAATGACGATTTAATTAATTTTTAATTATTCTAATTGACCTAATTAACCTAAACAAACCCCAATTAGTAAATGTCCAATGTCCAAAAATAATTAATTAGTCATTAACTCATTAGGCATTGGTCATTATTTAGAATAATTAGAATAATTAGGTTAATTAGGAATTTTATTTTATGTTTATAACTATAATCATTTTCATAATTTTGCTTTCCATATTGGTGTTCGTGCACGAATTGGGGCATTTTGTCACGGCGCGTTTTTTTGGCGTCAAAGCCGAAGAATTTGGCTTTGGTTTCCCGCCGCGCTTGGCCGGAATATACAAATCATTGGAGAATAAATGGAAGTTTGTCTGGGGCAGCCGGGAAGTGGCTGACTCAAGCGGCACGATTTATTCTTTAAACTGGCTGCCGCTGGGCGGTTTTGTAAAAATAAAAGGGGAGCAGGGCGAAAGTCGCGGCGATAAAGACAGCTTAGCGAATCAGCCGATTTGGCGGCGGGCGGTAATATTATCCGCCGGAGTAGCGATGAATTTAGCGACGGCGGCCGTATTTTTAGCCGTTGGTTTTATGGCGGGCTTGCCGCAGGCGTTGGACAACGTTAGCGGCGGCGCTGACATTGCCCAAAGAAATCTGCAGATAATCCAAGTACTGCCTGATTCTCCCGCCCAAGCGGCGGGGTTAAAAATGGGGGACAGCGTTATCGCTCTTAACGGCCAGCCGGTCCGCGCTTACCAGGAGTTAAGCGGTTTGGTCAGCGCGCGCGCCGGTCAAAAGTTACAATATCAAATAAAGCGGGGGCAGGAAGAATTGCGGTTAGAGATCACGCCGCAGTTAATGCCCGACAGCGGCCAAGTCGGAATTGGCATTGCGGTAGCCGAAACCGGCATCGTCAGCTATCCCTGGTATCAGGCGGTTTGGGAAGGGATAAAATCAACGCTGATTATGAGTTGGTACATCATCGTCGCTTTTGCATTGATTATTAAGGATTTATTCGTCGGGCACCCCATCGCCGCGGAGTTGTCGGGTCCGGTTGGAATCGCCGTGATGACCGGGCAGGTGGTAAACCTGGGTTTTGTTTACATGCTGCAGTTCGCGGCCGTACTTTCAATTAACTTAGCCGTGATTAACTACGCCCCTTTTCCGGCGCTGGACGGCGGCAGAGTGCTGTTTTTATTGATTGAAAAATTGCGCGGCCGGGCCGTGCCGGAAAAAGTGGAGGCAACTATTCATAACATCGGCTTTGCTTTATTGATGTTGCTCGTGGCGATAGTTACTTTTAAAGACGTGTTTAAATTTTCCGACAAGTTTTTAGCTTTGTTCCAGAAAATATTTTAGTAATTAATATTTTTTCCGTCCCTGTTTTTTTTGTCATCCCCGCGGAGGCGGGGATCTCATTGCGTTGTACTACTGTTCACGGGATTCCCGCCTGCCTGCCGGTAGGCATGGCTTTTGCGGGAATGACAGCAACGGGAATGACAGTAAAAAAGATTAGTAATTAGTAGGAGTAATGATAAATAAACTTTTCAACTCCAAAATAAATTCCATCACCTCGGCGGCGATAATCGTGGCGGCGGCTTCGATGGCGAGCCGTCTGTTGGGTATTTTCCGCGACCGGATTTTAGCCGGCGAATTCGGCGCCGGCGACACGCTGGACATTTATTACGCCGCTTTCCGCATCCCCGATTTAGTTTTTAACCTGTTGGTTTTAGGGGCGCTTTCGGCCGGCTTTATTCCCGTTTTTACGGCGCTCTGCCGGCGGCAGTCGCTGCTGAAAAAAATATTCCGCCGCGGCGATGCCAGCCAAGAAGAATCCTGGTATGTGGCGAACGCGGTAATTAACCTGCTCGGCGCTCTGCTGATTGTCGTTTCGGCCGCTTTTATTTTTTTTGCCCCCGAACTGACGCGGCTGATTACTCCCGGCTTTAGCGGGGAAAAACAAGAACTTACTATCGCTTTAACCCGCATTATGTTTTTATCCCCGTTTTTTTTGGGGTTAAGCTCGGTGTTTGGCGGAATCTTGCAGTCGTTTAAGCGTTTTTTCGTCTATTCGCTCGCGCCGATTATGTATAACATCGGCATCATCATCGGCGCGTTGTATTTTGTCCCCGTCTGGGGAATTTACGGCTTGGCTTACGGCGTTGTTTTGGGCGCGTTGCTTCATTTCTTAATCCAGGTGCCGACGACTTTTTCCCTCGGCTACCGGTATTATCCGGTATTTAATTGGCGCAACGAACACGTCCGCCAAATTATTACGATGATGGTGCCGCGGACGCTGGCGTTAGCGATTAACCAAATTAATTTAGTGGTAGTGACCATCATCGCTTCTTTGCTCGCGGCCGGCAGTCTGGCGGTGTTTAACCTCGCGAACAACCTGCAGTCGTTTCCGGTCGGAATTTTTGGCATTTCTTTCGCCGTCGCGGCTTTTCCCACGCTCGCCGAATTAGCCGGCAGCCAGGCGGCGCTCGTTAAAAATTTTTCCAAAGTCCTGCGCCAGATTATTTTTTTTATTTTGCCGGCAACCGTTTTTATTTTAACTTTGCGCGTGCAAATCATCCGTTTGATTTTCGGCAGCGGCCAGTTTGACTGGGAAGACACGATTTTAACGATGAACACTTTGACTTTTTTTAGTTTAAGTTTGTTCGCGCAGGCGGCGTTGCCTCTCCTGACGCGGATGTTTTACGCGCGCAAAAACAGCTTAACGCCTTTTTGGGCGGGTTTGGGCGCGAGCGTCGTCAACATTATTTTAAGCTGGTGGCTCGGGTGGCGCTTAGGCATTGCCGGCCTCGCGCTCGCGTTCTCTCTTTCCACCATTTTTAACTTCGCTTTGCTCTGGCTGATTTTAAAAGTGGAAATAGGGGAGCTGGACGAATGGAACGTTTTATATTCAACTTTAAAAATTTCCGCCGCGAGCATCGGCGCCGGCTTGGCCGTGCAGGCGATGAAACTGATTATCGGCAGTTCCGCGTTGGTGGACATGCACCGCTTTTGGGGCGTGTTGACGCAGGCGGCGGTTGCCGGCATTTTTGGCTTAGGCATATTTATCCTGATGTGCTGGGTGATGCGTTCGGAAGAATTAATGAATTTTATCCGCAGCGTCCGCTCTAAAGCCAAGCGGGAAAAAGTAACTACCGACGACGCGGCCGAAGCGAGAGGGATATAACTGTCATCTTTTTACGCTTTTGCCGTGTTCGTAGATAGAAGACAAACAGAAGGTGATTTTAAAGAGGTTGGTTATATTAGAGCAAGGGGCAGCAAAGGCAGTGATAAAAAAATAATTGTATTAAAATTTTTTGCTATTTTAGCTAAATTTTGTTAAAATAAACACAGCTAATTTTATTTTATGCTTAAGATTGAAAATGCGGAGTTAATTAAAGAGTTGATTGGCGAAGTTAAAGATTTTCCTAAATATACAACTCAAATAATTAATTTAGCTAATCAAAATTCTCAAGGCACAAGACCCCGGGTAGTTGGTCAACTATCCGAACTGATCAAAGAATGTCCGGAAAAAACCTATGATGGCTGGAAAAAATGGTATTTAGGGAAATACCCAAAAACTATTGTCAACGCAACAGACAAAATAAACGAGATGGTCGGTAATTTAAAAAGCGCTATTCAATCAGTTAATAAGGAGATGATTAAAAAATGGGTTGAGGAATTAGTGCTGGAAAAAACTTTCATCGGCTTAAAATTTCAGGAAGCCATTTTAAAAAAAGTTGCTTCGTTAAAGAATGTCAGTTACAGGTTGGCTAATCCTAAAGAAGAGTCGCAAGGCATAGACGGTTTTATCGGAAGTATCCCGGTGTCCATAAAGCCGATGACTTATAAAACAAAAAATGCTTTAAAAGAATTAAAAGAAGAGATAAAAGCAAAAATAATTTTTTACAACAAAACTAAATCAGGGCTGGAGATTGAAGCGGACGAAATTTTAAAATTATAATTATGGCTACGAACCACAAAATTATCATCGGTGACTCACGCAACATGTCGGATGTTGAAGATAAGTCCGTTCATCTTATTGTAACTTCTCCGCCTTATTGGCAGATTAAAGACTACGGCGATGAAAAGCAGATTGGCTTTAATGATTCGTATGAGGAGTATATTAATAATTTGAATAAGGTTTGGGGAGAATCTTATCGAGTTTTACAACCGGGATGCCGGCTTTGCATAAATATTGGCGACCAATTTGCCCGGGCGGTAACCTATGGACGATATAAAGTAATACCAATTAGAACGGAAATAACAAAATTTTGCGAAGCAATCGGTTTTGATTATATGGGCGCCATTATTTGGCAAAAAAAGACAACGATGAATACTACCGGCGGCGCATCAGTAATGGGTTCTTTTCCGTACCCTAGAAATGGCATTATTGAAATTGATTACGAATTTATCTTGCTATTTAAAAAATTAGGAACCGCGCCGAATAATGTTCCGCCAGCGATTAAAGACAGGTCGGTATTGACGAAAGAAGAGTGGAGAAAGTATTTTACCGGTCATTGGAATTTTGCTGGCGAGAAGCAAAACGGAGGGCATCTAGCAATGTTTCCGGAAGAGTTACCCAGGCGCCTTATTAAGATGTTTAGTTTTGTGGGAGAGATAGTATTAGATCCATTCTTGGGGAGTGGGACAACTATGAAAGTAGCTAGAGAGCTCGAAAGAAATTCCATTGGTTTTGAGATTAATAATGAATATTTGCCAATTATCAAACAAAAAGTTGGTGTTAATAAGAAGCCATTATTTAATGGCAATGATAAATTTGAAATTATTTATCAAAAAGGGATGAATGGCAACAAAAAACCAGAGGCCAAAAGAAATACATATTCCATAAAAACAGTCATCAACAATAGAATTAACGATCCAAACTATTGGAAAGTTTTACGAGAAAATAAAAAAATGGGCGTTGTTAATTCTTAGCATTAATTTTATCATGGACTATCCCCGCCGCCGTCTCCCCGAGGACGGCGGTGTTTTTTTACTTGCCTTAATCGCTATTTTGCTATATTATCAAATATATTGACCGCTCCGTGAATTTGCCGCGACTGGTTAAGAGTCAATCTTCTATCTAGGGAGCCGGGACGCGAAATTAAAGACGGCAGTAAAAGAAAAAAAATTATGCCCCCACAACCAAACAGCATTAAGTCGCTTTTAAGCGAACAAAGAAAGTTTCCGCCGACGGCAGCGAATTTTTATGTTAAGGATCTGACGCAATATCAAGCGATGTACCAGCGCTCTATCAAGGAGCCGGACAAATTCTGGCTGGAGCAGGCGGACAGTTTAACTTGGTTTAAAAAACCGACGCAAGGATTAAAATATGTTTGGGACAGCGAACATAACATTATTGAACATACTTGGTTTGCGGACGGCACGCTGAACGTCAGCGCTAATTGTTTGGACCGGCATTTAAATACGCCGACTGCCGATAAAACGGCGATTATTTGGCAGGGAGAAGACGACGGCGAGGTTCGTAAAATCACTTACCGCGAATTGCACACGGAAGTTTGTAAATTCGCTAACGTGTTAAAAGCGCAAGGCGTAAGCAAGGGGGACAGAGTGGCGATTTATCTGCCGATGGTGCCGGAAGCGGCGGTTGCGATGCTAGCTTGCGCGCGCATCGGCGCCGTTCATTCGGTAGTGTTCGGCGGCTTTAGCGCCGCTTCTTTGGCGGACAGGATTAATGATTCCGGCTGCAAAGTTTTAATCACGGCTGATGTTTCCCGGCGCGGCGGCAAAATCATTGAATTAAAAAAAACCGCTGATGAGGCGCTCGGCATCGCGCCGAGCGTTGCCAAAGTAATAGTCGTTAAAGTTGGCCCCATAGGGCAAGCCTACGGGGCAAGCCCAGGTGAATGCGCCATGCAGGCGGGAAGAGACTTATGGTACCACGAAGTAATGCTTGGCGCTGCCGCCGATTGCCCGGCGGAAAGCATGAACGCCGAAGATTATTTGTTTATTTTATACACTTCCGGCTCAACCGGAAAACCCAAAGGAGTGGTGCACTCTACCGGCGGGTATTTATTGCAGGCGGCTTTAACGCACAAATATGTTTTTAATTTGCAAACTGACGATGTGTATTGGTGCACGGCCGACATCGGCTGGGTTACCGGCCATAGTTACGTGGTATACGGGCCGTTAGCAAACGGCGCCACCGTCATGATGTTTGAAGGCATACCGACTTATCCGGACGCGGGCCGGTTTTGGCATATTTGCGATAAATTCGGCGTCACTATTTTTTATACCGCTCCGACCGCCATTCGCGCTTTGATGCGGCTCGGCGCGGAATGGCCGGCTAAATTTAAACTAAATACTTTGCGCCTGATCGCGTCCGTGGGCGAGCCGCTTAATCCGGAGGCCTGGATTTGGTACTACGAAAATATCGGCCGCGCCCGCTGTCCGCTGGTAGACACTTGGTGGCAGACCGAAACCGGCGGCATTATGATTACGGCTATCCCGGGCGTGCATACCTTAAAACCCGGCAGCACTTCCGTTCCGTTTTTCGGCGTTGAACCCGCTGTTTTGCGCGATGACGGCAGCGAATGCGGCCCCAACGAAGGCGGGAAACTCTGCCTTAAAAAACCCTGGCCCGGAATGATGCGCACGACTTGGGGCGACCAGCAAAAGTTTATTGATACTTACTTTAAAACTTATCCGAACTTGTATTTTTCCGGCGACGGCTGCCGCGTTGACGCTGACGGAGATTTTTGGCTGTTAGGCAGAATTGACGATGTGGTGAACGTGTCCGGCCACCGCTTAGGCACGGCCGAAGTGGAAAGCGCGCTCGTCAGCCATCCTTCCGTAGCCGAAGCGGCGGTAGTGCCGTTTCCGCACGAAGTAAAAGGGCAGGCGCTGTACGCATTCGTGACGCCGGTAAAAGACGCGAGCGAGAACGAAGAATTAAAGCAGGAATTAAAATTGCACGTGCGCAAAGTCATCGGGCCGATTGCCGTGCCGGACATAATCCAATTTGCCTCCGCTTTGCCTAAAACGCGTTCCGGAAAAATTATGCGCCGCATTTTGCGCAAAATCGCCGAAGGGGAAGTTGATAATTTGGGCGACATCACTACTTTGGCGGATTCGGGCGTGGTAGCGGAGTTAGTGAAGGGAAGAGTTGACTAAGCTGCCTTTTTTATTTTATGTTAAAAAATTTACCAGGCATTGACCTTTTTTTAAAATTAGACTAAACTCAAGGTACTTTCTTTCTTTATTTCATATATGGAAAGGAAAGTTCGTTTTATAATTGAATAATACAGTTTTGTCAAGGAATAAATCCAAAAAAACTAAGGAAAGGGGGGATTATTTAGTTTGGCAGGGGTTGGACGCAAGAGCACAAGAGCAAGAATCAATTCTTTGAGA
>PFAT01000034.1:0-3042 GCA_002773575.1 Candidatus Falkowbacteria bacterium CG10_big_fil_rev_8_21_14_0_10_44_15 | reverse complement strand
CTATGAAAGGTCCTCCAATCATCACCGCAGTAGCAGTAGCTTTGTTTTTGTTTCTTCCGTGTTTTGCCAGCGCCGCGACTTTGAATGTGCCGGGCACTTACGCCACCATTCAAGCCGCGGTTGACGCGTCTGCTCCCAGCGACATCATTGATGTCGCGGCTGGAACTTACGACGAGCAGATTACCATCGTCGGCGCGAAGTCCAGTCTGACTTTCACCGGCGCGGGTGTCGGTTCAACCATTGTGCGGCCCACAAGCGTGCTCGCTGACGGCGAGTATGACGTGCAGATTTACGCATCGGGCACGATGTTTTCGGGCTTCACCTTTGATTTTGACGACACCGGCAGCCGGCTCGGAAGTGACTTCAAAACCGGCCTGGTCATCGGGGAAACCGGCGACGGGGTTCATCCGGAAATAGTGATTGAAAATGTTAACATTTCCAATTGCGAAATAATTCCGGCGGACAGCGGCGTTGGTATCATTATCGGCAAGGACCGCGATGTAAGCGGCCTGGTCATTAATGGTAATGCCATCACCGGCGACCCGAACAACGACGGTCTTGCTTCCGGCATCTACATCAACCCGACGATTCTCAACGATCCCGGCGGCAGCAACATCACGGTACCAGTCATCAGCGGCAACACCATCAATGGTCATTTGGACTACGGCATTGCCGTAGAATCCGGTGACTTCACGGTTAGCGGCAACACCATCAGCAACACTATTGGCGCCGCGAGCCGGCACGGTATCCGCTATACTGATTGGTATGACTTAACGCACGCCAATGTTACCATTACGCGCAATACGATTAGCGCAATGGTTAACGGAATTGATGTGCGCAGCGGTTCCGGCTTGGGTAGTTTAGCCGGCAGTATCACCGAAAATTCCGTCAGCAGTTGTACGATTGGTTTTTCCGCGGGAACGGGCGCGAATGTGACCGTTAGTAAAAACAGCATTAACGGCACGAACACCCAACTCGTGGAAAACACCTCGGCCAGCACATTGGATGCTTCCAACAACTGGTTGGGGTCAGCGGATGAAACAGTGGTGATTACGAAGCTCGTTAATCCGAGCACCATTGATTTCACGCCGATCGTGGAAAGCGGAGTGGACAGCGACGGAGTTACGGTTGGCTTTCAACCCAACCGTACTTTGTTAAGGGTCCACCTGCTTGGAGCACAGGCAGGAGTAGTTATTCGTGGACAAGAGGGAATCGCCCTTATCCAATAGGAAAAGGGTATAAACCTTAGCCAACAAGGCAAGGTTAAAAAACAAAACAAGGAGATTTCCGATGAATACCAAGTCAAAACACGTCGTATCGGCAGTTTTGTTCGCGTTTTTGTTCACCGTAATAGCAGTCGGTAATACCACGGCAGCGACCCTTCACTTCGCGCCCGGCTTGTACACCGGGGATCTGACGATTCCAGCTTCCAAAACAGGTTTGGAAGTGGTCGGCGACCCGGGAGCAATCATCCAAGGCGTGGCAACCCGCCCGATTGTCGAGTGGCCGCAAGTTAGCCCGAACATTGAGATCTTAGCCGATGGGGTTAAACTTCACGGCTTCACCATTAAGGCGCCTGCGTACTCTTCTGGCAATTATTCCAGCGGCGTCGTCATTGGCGCGCAAAACGTGGAAGTTTACAGTAACGCTTTCCAATGTTGGTCCGCCAACACCTCGGATGAAATCGGGCAGGCAATTCAGACCTACCAAGAAACGGCAATGCCGGGGGTAAATGTGTCTGGACTCAATGTCCATGACAATACCTTTACCGATTTGATAGCCGGCACTTGGGGGTATGAAGCAATTTACATCAACCGCGATACGGCCGGAGGAATTTTGGTTACCGTTCAGGATAATACCTTCAGCGGCAACATATTCCGAGCCGTTACGGTTGAGCGTTCCAACGCCACCATCAACAACAACAGTATCATTACCGATTTAGCGCCGACTGACGCGACTTTATCAACGGCTGGCGCCTATGAAGGTATCAGCGTTCGCGATGCAGGATTCGGCGGGCCAGTTGACCAAACAGGAATCATCGTTACCAACAACACGATCAATGGTTCCAGTGCCAGTAAAGGTTTCTTGCAAGGTCTGCGGCTCGGGATTACCGGCGAGACGTTTGTTGCGAGCAGTGTTACCGCAACCGGCAACACTATCTCCAGAAATACGGTCGGCGTTTTGGTTAAAGACCCGGTCGCGCCAGATGTCGCAGCTAGTGGTATTGTTCTCAATAACAATAACATCATGGGCAATACCACCGGAGTGAATAATTTGGATGCCGGCTCCTCTCTTGACGCCACCCTTAATTATTGGGGTTCGTACAAAGGCGCCGGTTTATCCGATGGATTTCGCACCGGCGACAGTGTAAGCGGAACGGTAAGTACCGGCTCGTTTACGCTCGGACAATACGGTCTTGATACCGACAGCGATACTACCATGAACAACGCCGACGCGAACGACGACAACGACGGTTACGCCGATGTGAAGGAAGTCGCCCTGGGGTTTGACGCGTTGAGCGCAGCTAGCCCTGTTGCTCCGAACGATATTTACATAGATGATGACTGGTTTGGTTTTGCCACCGGTACTGTCGTTACCTACACTCCTCCTTCAGGCCCACCCGTTACGGGGTTGCTGATTGATTACAATGCTTTTCCTGATGGCCAGCCAGCGGTTGATGCTGCTCCACCGACCCCGTAAGCGATAGTTCCTAACTATCAGAAAGGAGAGGACTATCGTGAGAAAAACCAAAACCGTTCTCATGTTACTGCTGGCAATGAGTATGCTTATTGCCAGCAGAGCCAGTCCGCAGACAACGCTTCACTTTAATGTCGGCACTTATGGAGGATTGCAGGTAAACAAGCAATTGATTCTCCGTGGCGCCGACCAGGCAACAACGATTATCCGGCCGTCAGGCGCGCCGGCGGCTGTCGTGACCATTGAAAAAAGTAACGTCACGATGGAAAATTTCACCATTGACGGAGTCAATGGCGCGGTTGCCGGCATTCGCGTTAACGACCCGGTTGGCGGTCAGAGCTATAG
>PFAT01000037.1:28024-28985 GCA_002773575.1 Candidatus Falkowbacteria bacterium CG10_big_fil_rev_8_21_14_0_10_44_15 | reverse complement strand
GATTCCAGAATCTAACGCAACATATTTGGCGCGAAGCGCCAATAATGCTAAGTTAGATTTCTATGAAAAATTATAAAAGATTAAGTGATGTGGAGCGGGAAGAAATTAGCCGGATGCTCGCTCAAAATTGTTCTTTTCAAGACATTGCCAGACGATTAGGCCGCTATGCCAGTACTGTTAGCCGAGAGGTAAGTCGGGGCAGTTGCAATAAGTATACCTATCGGGCGGCTAAAGCGCAAAATCGAGCCAGAAGAAATGCCGGCAAAAGGAGGTTCGGCAAGTTCAGATTAAACGGTGAAATTGATCTTAGGCGTTATATCTACAGAAAACTGAAACTCAAATGGTCGCCAGTGCAGATTGCGGAAGAATTGGAATTAGATTATCCTCTAGATATGACTATGCGCATATCGCCAGAATCAATTTATACCTACATCTACATTCTTCCCCGAGGCGCTCTTAAAAAGGAGCTGACCTCTTGCCTGCGGCAGAATCGAAAAAGGAGATGTAAACAGGCCAGAGGCGTCAAAATGGAGCGGAAAATAGAGGATATGCTCTCAATTGAAGAACGGCCGAAGGAAGTGGAAGACAGAATTATTCCCGGACATTGGGAAGGTGATTTAATTGTTGGAAAGAACAATCGTTCGGCTCTTGGCACTTTAGTGGAGCGCACGACCCGCACGACTATTCTCATTCCGGTTAAAAGCCGAGAGGCTGAAGTTGTGGCTAAGGCTTTTGCCAAAGAAGTGAAAAAATTGCCGCAACAGATGAAGTTATCAATGACCTACGACCAAGGCCGAGAAATGGCCCAGCATAAACTGTTTACCAAAATCACCGGCGTGAAAGTATATTTCGCTCATCCGCGCAGTCCCTGGGAACGAGGCACCAATGAAAATACCAACGGACTGATCAGACAATTCTTTCCCAAAGGAACTGACTTCAAAAAGGTTTCCAGATACGAGGT
>PFAT01000037.1:0-28009 GCA_002773575.1 Candidatus Falkowbacteria bacterium CG10_big_fil_rev_8_21_14_0_10_44_15 | reverse complement strand
GACGCCCCCGACAGGCTCTTAATTTCCGAAAACCGTATGAGGTATTTAATCAACTAATTAACCAACGCTGTTGCGTTAGAAGTTAGAATCCAAGTTAATATTAAATTATTATTTCTTAGTTTCAATTGCTTTTAACGCATACATTAAATTGCGCAAATTTCCCGCGAGTGCGTTCACGAAACCGGAAATCGGCGCTTGCAGGGAATAAGCGAGTTTCGCGTATAATTCAATCTTGGAGGGCAATTTCGCAAGTTCCTTCGCCTCTGACTCGCTTAAAAATTTATCGGCTAAAATACCGCCTATTATTTGCATGCTCTCATGCGTTCTGCTGAATTCGTCCAAAATTTTAGCCGGCGCCACTTCGTCTTCGTAGCCGAAAATCGTAGCCACTTCTCCTTCCGTCTGACCGATGTTAACTCCTTCAATTTTACTCTCGGCTAGCGCCCGGCTCAATAATGTTTTTTTAGCAACAATGTACTCGCTGCCTGCCTGTTTGAAGCGGCGGCGCAAATCATTAATGTCGTTGGCTTTAACGCCAAAATATTTGGCGAAAAAAACCGACTTTGCCCGCGAGAACTTATCGGTTAACTCTTTGACTATGGTCCGTTTTTTTTCTTTATTAATCGCCATACATTATTATGTGTCATTCCCGCATAGGCGGGAATCTCGTGAATATCGCGCAGAACTCGGGATTCCCGCTTCCGCGGGAATGACATAAAAAAATAAAGCTGTGGCTTTTCCACAGACAAAATACGCTAACTTTAGCTATTCCTCGGCAGGACTCACATTCGTTCAACGAAATGCCCACTGTCTATGGAAAACTTATTTATATATTAACACATTAAAAAAACGTGTCAACTCCTGGCTAAAGATGGTCCTAAATTGCTGATCCGTTTCTCGTGATTTTTTAATGTATCGCCATGCTCCAATAAAGTATTATTCACTCTGATGTGGCTACCTTGATGCGCCGTTTGCTCCTGACGCATATCACTAATCTCTTTAGCGATTTTGTCGTTACTGTTAGCGATTTTGTCGTTACTGGCTAAGATTTCTTTTTTATTTCTTTCGTTTGCTTCTCCCATATCTTTAAACCTTGCTTCTATGTCTTCAAACTTTCCTTCAAACTTCTGATCAATGCTGGCTATCATTTTTGTTTGTTCATTAAAGCCTTGATTCACGACCTCTAAAACTTCGTGCAATTCCGTTTCTAGAATTTCTTTCAAGTCTTTTTTTGTTATTGGTTCGTTATCCATAAAGTTAAATGTTATTGCTACTGTTAAGTATAAAGCAATAAATTTATGATGTCAAAAAAACGCTCAGAAAGTATCTTTTCATTCTATCACGGTGCCCTTAAATTTCTTCCCCGCCAAACACTTGCCTAAATTATCAGTCTTTTTCCCGTTCATAATAATTACTTTTAGCCCGACTTCGGCCGCGAGTTTTGAAGCGATCGGATCAAAGGGCTTGCTTAAGCCGGGCGTCCATTTACTGCCGACAATTTTTCGGAAATTAAGCCAGTTTATTGCGGTAATCTTTTTCGCTTTTTTATAAATCTTAGGGTCCTGGTCGTAAACGCAATCAATGTTAGACAAATTGATGACGGTAGCGGCGCCGTAAGTTTTAGCGAGCATGACGGCGTCATAATCAGTAGACCAGCCCGGTTTCCAGCCGCCGGCGATAATAACTTTCGCTCCGGTTTTAATTGGACGAGTCGGGTCTTTGATAACTCTCGGATAGGCGGCGTCAAAAAATATCGCGCGCAATAAATGGGCGTTCAAGCGGCTCGCGTGAATTCCCAGCCAATCAATATCTACCGGCTGCAATTTTACTACTTTAGCCGCCGCCTGCTGATAATGCCGGCAGGTAGTGCCGCCGCCGGCAACTAAAATAAATTTATGGCCGGCGCGCGCCTTAGTTAAAATCAAGCGCCTTAATTTTTTTAAATATTGCCAATCAATGCCCGTCTGAGGGACTATTAAAGACCCGCCAACGGAAATTATGTAGAGCATAAATTAATTATTTAAATACAACTCTTTATTTTTTTTATGTTCGGCAAAGGTTTTAGCGAAATAAATTTTACCCGTTTTTAAATTATGCAAAAAATAAAAATAATCGGTTGGGGTGGGATAAATTGCGGCTTGGATAGCGTTTAAACCGGGGTTGTCAATCGGTCCGGGAGGAAGCCCCCGATATTTATAAGTGTTATAAGGAGAATCAACCGCTAAATCCTCGGCGCTATGAGCGGCTATCTTATCGTTTAAAATATAACTCAAAGTAGCGTCCGACTGCAACGCAACGCCGCTATTTATCCGCTTCCAAAATATGTCCGAAACGATTTTCATGTCTGCCGGCGCGCGGGCTTCTTTTTCAAGCAAAGAAGCCATCGTAATGACATCGGGCAAACTCCTGCCTTGTCGTTTAACGTCGGCGCGCATTTTTTCAGTAACTTTGCCGTCAAAATTTTTCAGCATTTTAGCGATGACGTCTTCGGCGGATGAATTTTTAAAGATGCGGTAGGTATCCGGAAAAAGATATCCTTCCAGCGTCGCCCCCGCCGGAATTCCCGACAAAAAAGACACTTGGCAAGATTCTAAGGCAAAGCAGGTTCCGGGCGCGGGCGTGGTTAGAGCAATAAAATCTTTAGCTTTAACGACGTTATTTTTCTCCAAATAATCGGCGATTTCATTAATATTCCAACCTTCAATTATGGTAATGGTTTTTTCTTTCTCGGCTACGTTTCCGCCGGCTAATTTTTTAGCCAGGTCGCGGACGCTCATATTTTTATTGAGCAAATATTCTCCCGCCTGCAGATTTTTATCAATTCTTTTAAAAGCCACGTACCAATAAAAATGAAACGGCCGGCGGATAAGCCCGGCGGCCGCTAGCTTAGCGCCGATAGTTCTAACTCCCTCCCCTGGTTCAATGAGAAAATTAACTTCGGCGCTCGCCGCCTGCATCGGCTCATTAATCCCCCGCCAAATGGTAAGATAGAGAGTAGCGAGCGCCAATATTATAAGAGAAAAAGTTATGCCGGCTTTTATTGTTAAATTTTTTTGCATACTTTGAAAATTGAAAATTAGAAATTGAAAATTTTACAGGTATTCTTCCTTCCCCGTTTCTTTTAATTTCTGCACTATGGTTTTAACCTCTTGCGCGCTCTCTTGGTGGCAGATGAGGGTAACATCGTCAGTAGCGACTACTATCATGTCGCGCAGGCCGACGCAGGCTACCGGCCGCTTGCTAAAATTATAAATTAAATTATTGGCGCTGTCTAATAAAATGACCTCCCCTTTATTAGTGGCCGCGCCGGTGCTGGTTAAAACGTCTTTAACCGTGCGCCAATTGCCGATATCAACAAAAACAAAATCGGCCGGCAAAACTACCAAATTTTGCGCTGATTCTAAAATGCCATAGTCAAAGGCGACTGGCTTAATGCCGGCGAATTCGCGCGCGATTACCTTTGACTCTTGGGCGGTGCCCAAAGCGCGATTAATTTTAACGAACGTCTGATATTGCTCCGGCAGCCACCGCCGGTATTGCCGGAGTAAAGTATCCACTCGCCAAATAAAATAACCGGGGTTCCAAAGATATTGCCACTGGCTTACATATTGCCGCGCCGTTGTTAAATCGGGCTTTTCCACGAAACTTTCCACCAAAAAAACTTTTTGTTCGCCTAAAGAAAAAAATTGGCTGTTCATTTTAATATAACCGTAGCCGGTTTCCGGATAAGTCGGCTTAACGCCTATTAACACTCCTTTGTCCGGACGCTGTTTAACGACTGACTCGGCTAAGCGCAACAGGCGCAAATACTCGTCTTCTCTGTCAATGAAATGATCGGCATGCACGGTCGCGATAATTTCCTGCGGGTTACGGAAATAAAACCAAGTCGCCGCTAATCCAATCGCCGCGGCGGTGTCGCGTTTGCAGGGTTCGCTAATAATCTGGCTCGCCGGCAATTCGGGCAATTGTTGAGAAACGGTTTCCAAATAATCTTTTCCCGTCACCACATAAATATCTTGCGCGGCAAAGCCTTGGCGTAAACGCTGGTAAGTTTTTTGCAGCAAGGTTTGGTCGCCGATGATGGGGTGGATCTGTTTGGGATGGCGGTGGCGCGACAGCGGCCACAAGCGCGTGCCCGAGCCGCCCGCTAAAATTACTAATTTCATAATCAATAAAAACATTAAAACAAAACTTTATTTTTTGTTGTTTTTATGTTCTGGTGTTTTTATGTTTTAACGTCTCGTTAGTTTATCACTACTCAATAATTATGGCAAGAACCTCTTGGCACTGCTGGTGCCGAACAAAAAATAATTTTATTTTTTATTTATCTTGAGGGCGGGCACATTCGTTCCCGCTGCTATAAAAAAATAGCTAACCCATAATAGTTAGCCAATAAATAAGATGCTTTGAATTTGAGTGATCAGTTAATTTGAACGATCAGTTAAAATGAGATTCTTCAATGAGCACTGGGAACTTTTCCCCGTCAGGAGAAATAACAAAGACAGTATCTTGGATGCTGTGCTGATCGGCTGGACCGCCAGTATCTCTACCCGGCTGGGTTGCTTTTATCTCCTTGAATTTCTGACGGCCCATTCGGAAAGCTTCTTCTTTCCTTGAGCACCAAAATAGATGACACTCTTCGTCCGATAAATTATCATGCCCTTTAACTTCCCACCATGGTTTTGTCATGTTCGGCTCCTCCTGTTTATTGTTTTAAGATATTTCTAAAGAACGCCGTGTGCTGCTATAGTAAGCTGGCGGATAATTCTTGTCAATAAAATAAATAATTAACTTTTCCCCTTGCTTTCTGCTAATTTCTATGATATAATTATATCAGATGAGTTTAACCGCCAGTTAAATTCATAAAAAAATCAAACGCTCTCAAAATAAGGGCGCAAAACCAAAACAAAATGCGTAATACCAAAGGAGGCAAACAATCCATTTTTTATTATATTGGCAAATCTCTACTCGTCTTATTGATAATAGGGATTTTTTTATTGCCTTCCCCGCCAAAGTCCCCGATAGCTGCTTTAGGAAGGGTGAATGTCGCCTATGCTTCCTCCATTACCGCGGATAAAATAATCGCCTTAACTAATCAAGCCAGGGCAAAATACAATCTGCCGGAATTAACGCCGAACCCCGCCTTAGCCAAGGCGGCGGAACAAAAAGCGCAAGCCATCTTTGCCGCGCAAAAATTTTCCCATAATTTCGGCGATAAAAAATTTTCTCAATGGATAAAAGAGCAAGGATATCAATACGCGATCGTGGGCGAAAATTTAGCCATTAATTTTACCGCGAGCGAGCCGCTGCTTAACGCCTGGCTCGCCTCGCCTACTCACAAAAAAAACATTCTGCATCAAGACTATCGGGAAATCGGCGTCGCCGTGCAGACCGCTGATTGGCAGGGAGAAGAGGAAACTTTGGTAGTTGAATTATTTGGCGCCCCGCCGGTTTTGGCGGAACAGTTAGTTCCCGACACTTTAGAAAAACAAAGCAGCGCCCCCGCCATCCTTAACCCCGCCCAACTTATTACTTCTAACTTAGCGGAACAATATTTAAACAACATCGCGCCGGACGCCGATTACCGGCCGGCATCTTTAGGCAAACAAATTGAACTGCCGGAAGCGTTGATAAAAAATAAAACTGCCTTAATCAGCTATCTGTTTGGGGCAGCGCAAATGATGATTTTATACATGTCCCTAATGTTACTAATCGTGCTCGCGTACGGCTATGCTTTATATTTTTCCAGACTCTATAAAAAATTGCGCTTACTGGCTAAACCACAATAATAATATGACCGCCGCCAGGGCAAAGCGATAATAAGCAAAAATGTCCAAAGAACGCTTACGGACAAAAGCAATAAAATATTTAATGGTAAGATAAGAAAAAACAAATGTCATAAAAAATCCTAACCCAAAACTAAATAGCTCGTCTCTAGAAACCGCGGTTAAAATAACCGGGGCTTCTTTTATGTTCGCCCCTAAAATAATCGGCACCGCCAATAAAAAAGAGAAGCGCGCCGCCTCTTCCCTGTTTAATTTAAACAGCATCCCTGCTATAATAGTTATGCCGGAGCGGGAAACGCCGGGAATTAAAGCGAGAGCTTGCGCGCCGCCGATCAATAGCGACTGCCGCCAATTTAATTTAGTTAAATTATCCCGTTGCTTAGCCAGCCGCTCGGTAATTAAAAACAAAATCCCTCCCGCGATCAAAGCGGCCATAACGATTATACTAGAGCGCAATACCTGTTCCACTAAAGTTTCTAGCCAATAACCCAGCAGCGCGGCGGGCAAGGTGGCGATAACTATCAGCCCGGCTAAACGGGCGGGCTCGTTCTTTTTTCTTTTAACCAAGCCCCGCCAGCAGCCGACTAAGATTTCCTTAAAATCGTTGCGGAAAAAAATTATCACTGCCAAGGCGGAAGCTAGGTGCAACACCACGTCAAAAGCCAAATTATTGAGCGGCAATGCCGGCAGTACTTCGTGCAAGAGTATTAAATGTCCGGAAGAAGACACGGGCAAAAATTCGCTCAAACCCTGCGCTAAGCTTAAAATTAAAATGACTAAATAATTAATTAACATAGTTTATGCTAAATATCGTTATCTTGCCGTTGCTGGCCGCTTTATTGGCGCAGCTGATGAAATTTTTCATCCAAACTAATAAAATGCGATTTGATTTAAAGAATTTAGTCGCCTATGCGGGCATGCCTTCCAGCCATGTGGCGATGGTGGTGTCGTTAGCGACTATTATCGGCCTGCAAGAAGGGTGGAGCTCTCCCCTGTTTGGCTTTGCTTTTATTTTCGCCTTTTTAATCATCAGAGACGCCATCGGGCTGCGGCAATATTTAGGCCGACACGGAAAAATTCTCAATACTTTAGTCAAAGACTTAAAAGAAGACGACCTGTTAGACGAGCGCTACCCTCGTTTGATTGAAAAAATCGGGCACACGTCTCTGCAGGCGGCCGCCGGCGGCATCATTGGGGCAATAGTCAGCGTGATTGGATATATCGCCAGTTTGAATTTATATTAAAGCTCGGCCGGTCATTTCCTGGGGCGGCGGTAAATTCATAATTTTTAAAATAGTCGGCGCCACATCCGCTAAAATGCCTTGAATTTTTAGCAGGCTCAAATCAGCGCCGGCGACATCTCCCGAACTCAAACTTTTACCTTCATATTCTCGGCCGACAATAATAAAAGGCACCGGACTGGTAGAATGCTCTTTGTCAATTGAGCCGGTCTGCATATTAAACAACTCTTCCGCGTTGCCGTGGTCGGCGGTAATAATCATCACGCCTTGGCGCGCTAGAATAATGTCAACGATTTCGCCTAAAATTTTATCTAAACATTCCAGCGCGGCTATCGTAGCGTCCATATTGCCGGTATGACCGACCATATCGGCGTTGGCGTAATTAACTAAAATAAAATCATAGTTGTCTTTATTTACTTCTTTAATCAGCCGCGCCGTCACTGCGGGCGCTGACATTTTTGGTTCCGCCGCATAGGAGGCGATATGCGGCGAGGGCATAACCACTCTTTCTTCTCCGGGATAAGCCGCTTCTTTTCCGCCGTTAAAAAAATAAGTGACGTGAGCGTACTTTTCGGTTTCGGCCAAACGCAACTGCTTTAGCCCGGCTTCCGCCAGCGCCTCGCCTAAGGTATTGGTTATCGATTGCGGCGAGAAAGCGACTGCTACCGGCAAATTTTTTTCATACTCGGTCAGGGTGACGAAACATAAATCACGATAGTCTGATTGTCTGGGAAATTTATTAAATCCTGGCAAAACGAAAGCTTTAGTCAGTTGCCGCGCCCGATCGGCCCGAAAATTAAAAAATATTGCGGCGTCGCCGTCTTTAACGACTGCTACCGGCTCGCCGTCTTTAGTGATAACCGTCGGGATAAGCTCTTCATCGTAAATTTTTTTAGCGTAATAATAATCAATCGCCTCCAAAGCGTCAGCGAAAGATTTCTTGGCTTCCCCGGCGGCGATGGCCGCGTACGCCAGGGCTACTCTCTCCCAGTTACTGTCTCGATCCATCGCGTAAAAGCGCCCGGCTAAGGAAGCAATGACGCCGATTTTATGTTCCGCTATGCTTTTGACGACATCGGCTACCAGCTGCCGGCCGGAGTTAAACGGCATATCTCGTCCGTCTAAAAAAAGATGCAGATAAACTTGCGCCAGCCCGGCTTGCTTGGCAAACGCCAGTAAGGCGATTAGGTGTTCAATAGCCGCATGCACGCCTCCCCGGGAAATTAATCCCATCAGGTGCAGTTTAGACTGGCGGCTCTGCACGTGCCGGATTGCGCCTGATAACGCAATGTTGGAAAAAAAACTGTTGTCACTAATGGCTTTATTGATACGCGGCAAATCTTGATAAACGATGCGCCCCGCGCCTAAATTTAAATGCCCCACCTCGCTGTTGCCTATTTCTCCCCAAGGCAACCCCACGGCTTCGCCCGCCGCGCTTAAAGCCATTACCGGATAGTGGGCGACAATTTGGTTAAAATTGGGCAGCTTGGCTAAGGAAATAGCGTTGCCTGCGTAAGGCGGGGCAATGCCCCAGCCGTCCAGGACGCACAACACGACCGGTTTAGGTCTGATTTGTTTTTGTTCCTTATTCATAGATTATTAGCATAAAACAAAAAAAACAAGAAAACAAGAAAACAAAGGCGATTTAGCATTTCGTTATTATTCGGCTTGTTTTCTTGTTTTATTATTTTATGGTTTTTTAAACAGGCTCTTGCCCGTCATTTCTTTGGGTTGCTTTAAATTAAAAAGTTGTAAAATAGTCGGGGCAATATCGCCTAAAATGCCGCTTGAGCGCAATAAATTTTTTTTGCCTTTCAGCTCCCGGTTAAAAAGAACAAAAGGCACCGGCGAGGTTGAATGTTCCGTGTCTACTTCCCCGGTTTGTAAATTTATCATCCCTTCCAAGTTACCGTGGTCAGCGGTGATAATCACCCGCAGATTATTTTTAGTCGCCTCTTTAATGACCCGACTAAGGCAAGCATCTGTTACGGCCGCCGCGGTAACACCGGCGGCTAAATTTCCCGTATGCGCGATCATGTCCGGGCAAGCGTAATTAACGGCTAAAAAATCAAAGTTCCGCTCGCGCATGTGCCCCAGCACGATATCGGTAATTTTTCCGGAACTCATCGCCGGCGTTTCATCGTAAGATTTAACATCCGGCGAACGCACGATAACGCGCTGTTCGCCCGCGACGGTGTCCGCATACCCGCCGTTAAAAAAATAAGTGACGTGAGCGTATTTTTCGGCTTCGGCGACATACCATTGGCGCAAATGACGCAACCGCATCGGCAACGTTGCTTTGAGGTCAATACTGGGATAAGCCGAAATAACGCTGTCTAAATCCGGGCCAAAATCCGTCATCGCCACGAACAAAAGATTACGCGGGATATTTTTACGCCTGAACGCTCCCGGATTAATCCGCTCAAACTCTTTCTGCACGAAAGCTTTGGTAATTTGGCGGGCGCGGTCGGAGCGTAAGTTAAAAAAAATCAAAGCGTCGT
This sequence comes from Candidatus Falkowbacteria bacterium CG10_big_fil_rev_8_21_14_0_10_44_15, assembly GCA_002773575.1. Taxonomy (GTDB): domain Bacteria; phylum Patescibacteriota; class Patescibacteriia; order Patescibacteriales; family XYC2-FULL-47-12; genus 2-12-FULL-45-10. The sequence goes on along the minus strand of PFAT01000037.1, from coordinate 18,481 downwards.
TATCGCCCACCGGCGGCAAACGGCGGCCGTGCCTGACGATAACATACGGCTCCATAAATTCATCGGTTTGGTTGCGATTATAACTTTCGGTGATGGCGTCGGTTACGGATGCGGCGGCGTGCCCGGAACATCTATCGCAGGTTAACACGTCGTAAGCCGCCTCGGTGTTGGCCCAATTCTTTTTCCGGTCCATGCCGTAATAGCGCCCCATAATCGTCGCTATCCGCGCGTTTGGCTTTAACTGCGTCTCTAACTGCTTAATTAACTTTAAAGCCGCGTGCTGGGGCGAGTCGCGCCCGTCAGTAAAAAGATGCAAATATACCGGCGATAAATTTTTCTGGCGCGTGAATTCCAACAACGCCTGTAAATGCTCCGGTTCGCTATGGGCGCTCATCCCGTTAGAGAGCAACCCCATTAAATGCAGGTGCGATTTATTTTTTTTCACATGTTTTACCGCCTGCAAAAAAGCGGCGTTCTTAAAAAAAGTTCCGTCTTTGACTGTTTTCGTAACCCGCACCACGTCTTGGTCGACCACGCGCCCCGCGCCGATGTTCATATGTCCGGCTTCGCTGTTTCCTTCCTGCTTATCGGGCAACCCGACGCAACGGCCGGACGCGCATAATTCGGCATAAGGATACTCCTTCTGCAGGCGATCCATGGTTGGCGTTTTAGCTAAAGCAATCGCGTTGCCTTTGCTCGGCGGCGCAATCCCCCAACCGTCCAATATTATTAAAACCAAAGGCTTTATCGCCGTCTTATTTCTATCTATTTTCATATCTCAAATCAATATTTATTGTTTTTAAATCACAAATTTCAAATATCAAATAATAAACAAGTCCAAAATTCTAAATCTAAAATATCAAACAACCATTTAGGTCATTACTATTTTGTATTTAAATTTTGTTTGCTATTTGTTATTTGTCATTTGATATTTAACTGACTCTCTATCTCCGTCAACCTATTATACTTGCACACTCTTTCTCCGCGCGACAGCGAGCCGAATTTAACATAATCCGCGCCCACGGCAACCGCGAGGTCAGCGATAAAGTCGTCGGTAGTTTCCCCGCTGCGGTGGGAAACAAAAATTTTATAATTATTAGCTTTGGCTAATTTAACGCAGGCAATCGTTTCGCTCAAGGTGCCGACTTGATTTGGCTTAATTAAAATAGTATTAGCGACTTTGCGCTTTATTCCTTCCTGCAATCTCTTTACATTCGTCACGAACAAATCATCGCCCACGAGCATTATCTGCCCGCCGAGCTCTCGCGTCAATTCTTCCCATCCTTGCCAATCGTCTTGGGCTAAGCCGTCTTCCAGCGAGATGACGTTGAATTTTTTCAGCCAATCACGATATAAATCCACTAAAGTTGAATTGATAAAATTTGCCTGATCTAGTTTAAAAATGTACTTGCGGCTGCGGATATCGTACAACTCGGAGGAGCCGACATCAATGCCTAAACCGACGTCAACGCCGATTTGATAGCCGGCGCGCACGGTAGCCGCCATAATAAACTCCATTGCCTGCACCGAAGAATAAATGTCCGGCGCATAGCCGCCTTCACTGCCGACATCAGTGTCAAAACCGGCTTCTTTCAGCACCCGGCCCAACTCGTGAAAAATTTCCGCCCCCATTCTAACCATTTCGGCAAACGACCTCACCCGGCTCGCCCCGCTCGCCACCCTCTCCTTACTAAGGAGAGGGTCGGGATGAGGTATGATCATGAATTCTTGAAAATCCAAGTTGGTGTCGGCGTGTTTGCCGCCGTTAAAGATGTTGAAACTGGGGACGGGCAATGAGTAATGGGTAACTGGTAATGAGTACACGCCAGTTATATATTCATACAACTCCTTACCTTCGGCAATGCTGCCGGCGCGCGCGCACGCTAACGACACCGCCAGGATGGCGTTCGCTCCCAGCTTCTTTTTATTGGCGGTGCCGTCAAGTTCAATCATTGTTTGGTCAATTTTTCCCTGTTCGGTTATGTCAAAACCAACAAGCGCGGGCGCTATTTTTTGTTCCGCATTTTTAGCCGCTTTCAGAACGCCTAGCCCGCCGTAGCGTTTGGCGTCGCCGTCGCGCAATTCCAGCGCTTCATGCGCGCCGGTGGAAGCGCCGGAGGGCACGGACGCTTTGGCGTTTACGCCGTTGTCAAGCAGAACGCGCGCCTCTACCGTCGGATTGCCGCGCGAGTCTAAAATTTCGCGGGCGGTGATTAATTTAATTTTTGGCATACCTTATTTTTTACCCACAAATCAACGAATCAGCTACAAATATTACGAATGATATTTGTATTGTTCGTGGCCGATTTGTAAATTTGTGGGGCTAATATATCTCGTACTCCACATTTACCGTCATAATAATTTCCGTGCTGCCGGTCTCAATCGCCGGCGCCGCTCCGCCGCCGCCAACGCCCATGCCTTTCAGGGCGTAACTTTCATAAGGCATTGGCCCGGGCTCGTTAGAATATTCGGAAAAAGAAACTACTCGGCCTAATTTTACGCCTACTATTTTGGCCAACGCGTCAGATTTTTCCTGCGCGTTTTTAATCGCCAGCTCCCGCGCCTGCTGTTTTAACGTTTCCGGCTCGTCCACTGCAAAAGAAAGCCCGCCCACTTGATTCAAGCCGGACGCGCCGGCGATAGCTAAAATTTCGCTAATTTTGTTTAAATCCCTGATTTTTAAATTAACAGTTTGGCTTACCTGATAGCCGCGTAAAATCTGCCGGTTAAGGGACCAGTCGTACTGCGGATAAATGTTATAGTTAGCGGTTTGGATGTCTTGGGCGTCAACATTAAAATCTTTTTTTAACTTCTCAATCACCGCGTTCATTTTGTCCGTATTTTCCGCTTGCGCTTTAGCGATTGATTTGTCCTCCGTCTGCAAACCAAGCTGAATCTTGGCAATATCCGGCACGGCCGCTACTTTACCCTGACCGGTGATGTTGATGGAATGTTTTTGCTCGACAGATTGGCCGATGTAGCGGTATGCTTTTAGGCTGTTGCGGGTCAAAACGCCGACCCAAACGGCCAATAATATAATTAAAATACTGGCGAAGATGGTGAGGTATTTGTTTGGGATCATAAATTTATAGTTTAAGTTTATAAAATTATTCCAAAGCTCAAATTGTTCCCCGCCTGCCATAGCTGGCACTGCGGGCAGGCAAATTATTCCAAACTATTTAATTATTTTCTTCAACCCCGGTAATCGCTTTCCAGCTAAATACTCTAGCATCGCTCCGCCGCTGGTTGATGCCCAGTCGACATGTTCCATCATTTTGGTCTGTTTGAGCGCGGCGACCGTTTCGCCTCCGCCGACAACGCCGAACGCTTTGCCGGACGATACGGCCGCCACTAAACGGGCAACGGCGAGCGTGCCAGTTTTAAAATGCTCGTTTTCAAACATGCCCATGGGTCCGTTCCAGATAATCGTTTTTGCTTCTTTCAAATAGCGAGCGTAAAGTCGAATCGTTTCCGGGCCGATGTCCAGTTGCCACATATTCGCCGGCAAATCAGCGGCGGCGACAACTTTTATTCGTCCTTGGCCGTTGCTTTTGTCGGACGCTACGAAATCAACCGGCAAAATTACATTCTGATATGATAATTTTTTGGCTAACCGCCTTGACGCCGGCGCCACCCGATAGCGGCCGCTGCTCCATTTTTTAGCCGCTAAAAAATCGTAAGCAATCATCCCGCCGATTAAAACCACTTTTGCTTTTTTCCGTAAATTCTTTATGACCGGCACTTTTGTTTCTAATTTCGCCCCGCCGATTATCACTACGAGCGGCGGCGCGGGACGCAACGCTTTATTTAAGTTTAACACTTCTTTGGCCAGCAATAAACCGGCGTAAGCGGGCAGATATTTTTTTATGGCCGCGACCGAGGCGTGCCGGCGGTGCGAAACCGCAAACGCGTCATTTACATAGACATCGGCTAAACTGGCAAGCACTTTGGCAAATCTCCGGTCGTTTGCTTCTTCTTCTTTATAAAATCTAACGTTTTCTAATAAAACGACCTGCCCGTTTTTCATCCTCGCCACCGCGCTCTTAGCCATCGCACCGATGCAGTCTTCCACATAAGTAACTCTCTTCCCCAATAATTTTTCCAACCTTATCTTGATAACTTGTAACTTGAATTTCTTTATTTTCTTGCCGTCCGGACGGCCAAAATGCGTGAGCAAAATAACTTTTGCCCCTTGCGAAATTAAGTAACGAATAGTCGGTAAACTCTGTACGATTTTAAAATCATCGATAATTTTATTTTTTTCCACAGCCACATTAAAATCGCAGCGCACCAGTACCCGCTCCCCCGCTAAATCTTTAACGGTTTTTATTGATTTTATCGTCATAAACGGCTTAGTTATAGTATAACATAAAACAACAACAAAAACGACCTTCAGGTAATCGCTTTTAACTCTGAAGGCTACATTCCGGAATGTCGCCTAACTTAAATCATCAACTCTTCAATAAATAAATCGCAAAATATTTTCTCTTTAAAATATGGGTAATTATTATATGTCTTACTTACTACGAAATAAATATATCCCCGCTCATAAAACCTTTTTTGCGAGTTACGATGTAATTGCATATTATAAGACAGACTCTATCCGCCCCCTAATTTTACTTTGATTTTTTCTTTATTCTCGCCGCGCAAAATCGTCAACTCAATTTCTTTTCCCGACTGATAGCTTTGGATAAGCTCGCTTAAGTCGTTGTCAGCGTCAACTTTGACGCCGTCCACCTCCATAATAATATCGCCGGACTTTAATCCCGCTTGGGCGGCCGGACTATTTTTGATAACCGCGACGCCTTTAGCGTCCGGCGCGAGTAACGCTCCGGCCAACTCCTGCTCGCTAACCAGAGCGGATAAACTAAGGTAATTAACGCCTAAATAAGTTTGCCGCCACTCTGTTTTGTTTAGTAAGTTGGCTAACGGCTGCACATAGTAACCGATGGGCATAACCAAATCGTCGGCCGCATATAAACCTAACGCCAAACCGCTTAAGTTAAAAACGATATCCCCCCTCGTTAACGAGCTGGGGCTGATTTTAATGCGCCGGTACCAGCCCTCGCTTGATTGAACGGCGCCGGCGTTGGCTGTTTTGAGGATGTTTTCGACATAGGCAACGCGGACTTCATCGTCATGTAAAACGGCTAATAGTTGCCCGACAGCCGCGTCGCCTTTGTCCGCGAACTGCACCGCGGCTAAATTTTGCCCCCGCACTTTGACAAAATAGCCGCCGGCTTTATTTTCCGCCGTTGATTCCAGCGGCATAATATTTCCCTCATAATCCACGGCGATAAAATTTTCCGGCTGGATTATTTTAGCGCCCGTTAGCGCCCAGCCGTCGTTAGTCAGCACCAGCCCCTGCCCCACTCTCTCGTAGTTAAAATAAAACGGAGCGGCGTTTAAGGCCGGCTGATTGAAGGGGGCAAGCGCTGGCTTATTTTTTTTAAGATAAAAATCAACGACGCTTTTTTGGGCTTCGGCGACAACGCCGGCTAACCGGTCGTCCTGCTGGACCACGACCTTGCGCGGCTGGCTGATAATTAGATTCCCCCGCCGGTAGCTGCTGCCTAAATTAATGTCGCCAAACAGCGGGATGTCAAAAGATAAATTTAATAAATAAGAACGCACTACCAGCCCGCCGACGACTCCGGACAATAAGCTTAAACCAATAATCGTGATTAATAACCACAGGTTTCTTTTGCTCATAGTTTAGCGTTAAACCGCTGATGATTTATAACCAACGGGCGGAAAGTAAAATGACGAATAAACAAACTACGCCTACCGTTAAATACCAGCGCACTACTTTTTTTTCCAATTTATCCAAAAAATTCGCTAAAGACAAGTTAATGACGGCGTAGTAAATAATCGCTAAAGACAAGCCGCTGATAAAATGGGACACGGGGAAAAACGATATGGCCCAAAAATATTCCGCCATCAAGACGCTGATCAAAATGGAAGCGAATAAATTCTGGCGCTCCTCTATTTTATTAATCCAAAAAAATTGATAAGTTAAAACGGCCGTGGCCGCAATGACTGTTAAAGCTAAATGCCAGAGCTTTAAATTAAGCAAATTAATGAATCCGTAGGCGCTGATGCCTAAACCAAGGTAGCTGATGATGTTAAAATAAGACGAAGTCTGCTCCAGACTCAACGGCGTATAATTCGTGATGCGGCATAAAAAATAATAAAAATAAGAAACGAAGTAGTAACTCGCGGCGCTAATTAAAACGATGACTGCTTGCCTGCCCCAGTAGTTGCTTAAAAAAAGCAGGAACGCCGTTGTCAGAATTACTAAACTAAGCCCCGGCGTTGCGAGCAGCCAAAAATCCTTATCTTTAATCCGCCACTTGTTCAATTTTAATAAGAGAGTAAAAAAAACAACGATCGTTGCCGTGACGGTAAAAATAAAATAGCGGGGAAAAGACAGCAACAGCTCCCAGCCGACTAGCAAGACGAGCGAACTTAAAAATGGAATCAGGCGGTCAAACATAGATAATTAAAATTATATTTCGCGTTGTCGTTTTTCGTTTTGATTTTTTAATTTTTCATTCTTTGAGCCACTGATTATTTTTAATAATCTTCTCTAATTCATTAGTATAACCAGTCGCGCCATCCGTGCCTGTCTCTTCCGCCTTGTCTAACAGCAGCACCAGCTGGGCGTGCAAATCGCGAAAGGAGGCCGGCAACTTTAACGCCAATAATTTTTGGCGCATATCGCTTATCGTTTCCTCCGCGGTTGGATTGCCCAGCGCCTGCCGATACTCCGGCAGCAGCGCGCGCAAATTATTTTCATAATCAGCGGCTAATTTAGCCTGGTCTACCGGCGGCATAGTTTCTGGCGCGGCGTTTGAGTTTAACTCAATGATTTGTTGCGTCAAATTTTTTTGCCGCCAAACAAAACCAGCGGCTGCTATTATCGCCAGCACTATAATAAATAAAATTATCCTCTTTCCTCCTCGCATAAGTTCAATTATGTTAAAATAAATTTTATTATTTACTCGTTACCGGTTGCTCGTTACTGATTACTGACTTTCTTAAACCCTTCCCACGCCTTTAAAACTTCCAGCGGCACCGCAAACACGATGGTATTGGACTGGTCGGAACTGATGTCGTTGATTGACTGCAAAGTGCGCAGGTGCAGCGCGCCGGGAATCGCGCTTAAAATGCTAGCCGCTTTGGCCATGTTGTCAGCCGCGGCCACTTCGCCTTCGGCTTTAATAATCACCGCCCGCCGCTCGCGCTCGGCTTCGGCCTGTTTGGCGATCACGCGCTCCATTTCCGCCGGCAAAGAAACGTCCTTTAATTCCACATTTTCCACTTTTATGCCCCAAGCGTCGGAAACGCGGTCAACGATGTCGCGGATGCGGTCCGATATTTTTTCCCGCTCGCCCAAGAGTTCGTCCAAACTGACTTCGCCGACGATGTTGCGCATCGTGGTTTGCGCCAGTTGCGACACGGCGTAACGGAAATTTTCCACTTCAATAATGGCCTTGTCGGCGTTGGCGATTTTATAATAAATAACCGCGTTCACGCTGACCGAAACGTTGTCGCGCGTAATGGCTTTTTGGTCCGGCACGTCCACGGCTTTAATGCGCATGTCCACTTTGACCATTGACTGAAAAATCGGTATCACTATCCGCCAGCCCGGCTCTACCACCCGCGTGAACTTTCCTAAAGTAAACAGGACGCCGCGCTCGTACTGGTTAACTTGGCGCAAGATTGCCAGGGCGGCCACGATGATGATGACCAGCAAATAAATAATGTCCATAGAGGTTAGTTAAAAGTTTACCCCGTGTAGTAATTGCTATACTACACCAGGTAAATAAAATTAAAAGTTATAAAGTTCTCTATTTTCCAACTGAATCAACGCCGTCCGGATTGCTTCTTTGGTATAGTCTTTTCTCTTTACGCGTCCCTTGGTCAATAACCCCATCATTCCTCCCTCATAACCGATATTATCTGATGTTGTTAGACCAATTTGTAAAGCTACTTGGCTGATGTCCAATTTTCCTTTTGCCTCTAAAACTTTTTTTGTTAGCTTTACTGGCTGCTCAAAAGCAGAGGAAAGGCCAACGCTTATTTCTTTGCCGTCATAAATAACGCAGGCGGTGATGTCCATATATCCGCTTTTTGTCATCGGCACAGGCATTAAACCTGATTCAATGCCAAAAGCGTAATCACAATTTTGCCAAGCGTTTTTTGCCCGATTAGTCGCTCCCTGGATAATTTCGTCCAATGATAATGGTTGCTCGAAAATTTCCGAAGAAACATTAGCGCCGGCTACTTCCGCACCGGCTAAAAAATCATAATCTTTAATAATTTCTTTAACCGCGTCAATTTTAACCGGATTCATTGAACCTACTATTATTTTCATAACTTTATAACTTTTTACTTTCAACTATTATTGTTTATTTTACCAACCACTTCCCCATTAACTTTTACAGACGCGCGTTTTACGCGTTGAACTACCGCTCTCATAACTTTCTATTTCCTCTTCTCTTCTGTATTTAATTCTCTCATTATATCTTCTACCTCATCTGCGGCTTTATTCATAATGTGTATTTCGGTTTGACCGACATAAAAATTAAAATTGATGCCATCATCACCTCTTTCTCTGGGCGTAGTGGTTATATTGCTAATTACATAATTTCCCTTCTGTATGGCTTCCATATCGTCTCCTCGCGGAGCGCTAAAATCAACTTCCATTGGTGAAAAATTCCTTTTATGAACACTATCGCTTTTGAACGAGTCAAAATACCGCTTTAAAAATTGACGCAAAGCATCTTCGTATTTTTTAAACGGCTCTTGTTCCGCTTTATTTATAGTTTGTTCAATGCCCATATTAGAATTTAGAAATTATTTATAAAATTTAAAAATTAAAAATTGTTTTAAACGCTAAATCCTCCCAGACTCTCTTTGGCCATTTCCACCCACTCCTCATCGTCCGCGTCCCATTTGTACGCTTTAAACGCATGGGAAAATTCCGTGTCGCTGTAAACATATTGCACCGTCGCTTCGCTGCCGATTCTTTTTGAGCCGATGGTTTTTTTGTCTAAAATCACCGGTTTAGTCGTGTATTCCAGCTTCATTCTCCCTAAAGGCCCTTGAAAAATAATAAATTCAACCTGGCCGTTCGGGGCATCTCCCTGCCCGCCTGCTTGCGTAGCTTGCGGCGGGTCAAATTCTTCTTTGCCTTCGTCTTCAATGGGAAACTGATCTTTGATTAAACTGATTATGTTTTGCCATTTTTCTTGCGTCATACTGTTATGCTAATCCGCCAATAAATGCCAATAACGCGAATTGCGAATATATTCTTACTTCATGGCGGAGTTTAAAACTCTTTTAGGTTTTAAATATTTATCACGAAAATTAACAATTAAACCTAACTTCTTATTAAGTGCTTTCAAATATCTCTGTATTTGGTAGTATTCTCTTCGTTCTAATACTCTCACACACTTAAATTCTATGATAATTTTATCTTCAATAATAAAATCTATTCTATTTCTACCAAAATTTTCTTCGGTAAAAAATTTGGGAAGTATTTTTTCCCTTTCATATGCGATACCGTGTTCTTTTAATTTGCCTTCAAATAAGTCAGCGCACTGCTTCTCGTTGCAGTATCTTCCGAGTTCATTATGAACCTCAAATAGCAAACCGGCTATTGTGTAGGATAAATCTTTATAAATTAATTCTTGCCTCATACTATTAGCGATTAGTAGATTGGCATTTATTCGCGGATCAGCATCATAGCTTTAGTAGTACACTGACTTCGTCTCTAAATCCCGCTTTCTGTTCTCGGCTACTTTTTGCTCAATCAATCCGGCCTCTAATAATTTATCAATTGCTTGGTTCATAACAATCATGCCACTGGCGCCGCCGGTCTGAATGGCAGTCATAATCTGGTTCATTGAGCCGGCGCGGATCAGGTTGGCAACGGCGGAGTTATTAATCATAATTTCGCGCGCCGCCACCCGACCGCCGTCTTTAGTCGGCAATAGTTCCTGCGCGATGACGGCGCGCAGGTTTGAGGCAAGTTGGTTTAAAATCTGCTGGCGCTTATCGGCCGGGAAAAAGTCGGTAATCCGTTGGATTGTTTCCGGCGCGTTGGAGGTATGCAAGGTGGATAAAACCAGGTGCCCGGTTTCGGCCGCGGTCAAAGCGGCGGCGATCGTTTCCTGGTCGCGCATCTCTCCCACCATTATCACATTGGGGTCCTGGCGCAAAGCGGCCCGCAGCGCTTCGGCAAACGAGCGGGTATCGGTTCCTAATTCGCGCTGTTCAATAATGCTTTGCTTTTCTTTGAATAAAAATTCAATCGGGTCCTCAATCGTAATGATATGCGCTTTTCTTTCCGTGTTGATGATGTCTAACAGCGCGGCTAAAGTGGAGCTTTTGCCGTTGCCCGACGGCCCGACTACTAAAATTAAGCCGTCGCGCAAGTGCGTTAAATTATACAGCGTTTCGCTAAAGCCAAGCTTGTCCGGCACCGGCACCTCTTTGGCGATAACGCGCGCGGTTAAGCCGACTTTACCTTCCTGCCAATGCAAATTTATGCGAAAACGAGCGCCTAAAATTTCTTTGCTGAAATCTACCTCTTGGCGCGCTAAAAATTGCTGCTTTTGCTTTTCGTTTAAAAGCGTGACAACGGCTGTTTCTAACTCGCTGTTAACAAGCGACGCCTGCTCAATTGGAATCAGCTGCTCGCCGATTCTAACCGCCGCGAGCGAGCCGCCGACTAAATGCAAATCGGCCGCTCCTTTGGCGATGGCGATTTTAAAATAATTTTGGATATCCATAAAATTAGTCAAAAGTCTATAAAGTCCTTAAAGTCTATAAAGTCAAAACCAACAACTTTATGGACTTTCTACTTTATAAACTTTATGGACTAATTTTAGTATATCATAAGCTTATTTTTAACACATCTTGACAAAAAATAGATAGTATGATTTAATTCCGTTAGATAACAAACGGTTCTTTTACAACTACTACTACAAAGTGATTTCTCCATTGATAGTTGAAATATTCGATGGGTAGCATATTGAATATCTTTTTTAAAATAAAAAGGTATTTAGCGTGCTACTCAAGCGAATATTCGCTGGAGTGCTCTGCACGCTTTGCGGCAGACAAACAAACTTCAGTAGCGGCCCCGCGGGGCAAAGGAGAAATACAATGAAGAAGCTGAATAATTCTAACAAGATTGTGGACAGTATTGTGGGTCCAGGCATGCATGAGTGGTTTGAAATCTACGTCCGGCGGGCTGCCTCCGGCCGGCCGACCTTTGCGCTTTTTTATCGCAATGGGTATTCGCGTATTATGGTTGTCTGTGAATGCCCGCTATGTGATGTAAAAGCGGCGCTTAAAAATTTCGCTCTAAAAAATTCTTTGGCGGATGAATATCGCGTCAAGGAATTTGTGGAGAATCATCTGATGTCGCCGAAAAGATTTGCCTCCGAGCAACTCAACCATTGTGGTTGGCAGTGGTGCCCCGAGTGCAGCGGCTTGAAGGAGGGAAGGGTGGTGCAAAATTTATTGTGCCTCCCGGGTAAAGAATACATTGCGGCCGTATCCGGCCATGCTACTTGTGGGTTAGTCACTCGCATCTGCTCGTGCGCCGGCGATAATGCCGTTGAAATCGTGAATGGACGATACTTCCGTTTTGACCATGACGATTCCCGTATGACTTTTGAAATTTACGGGGATAACGGCCAAATGGAAAGTGGCCGGTGTGAGTGCCCGCGGAGTAAGGGGTGTGGGATGTTCGGCACTCTCGCAGAGATACGCTGTCATGAATCTTTTTCAGCGGCTTATGCCTCCCAAACCCTTCCTCCAGAAATTTACCAAAAAAGATTTCTTAAGGAAGATCCAGGAGACGCCACGGTTGAGCAACGAATCGCTGATTGGCTCAACGCGTCAGCGAGTGCCCGCGCCGAGCACGCCAAGCATGGTCCTCGCCATGGTGGCGATGTTTGCCACTGTGGTTCGACAGAACTGCATTCACGGTCGGGAAACTGCTATGACAGCGCGGTAAAAGTTATCCGAGAATACCCCGCCGCCGTCAATCACCGACTGATGAAGTTAGTGCCGACTGCTCGGGATCTAGTAAGCCGCCTGCTTGCTACCCCAGTTAAATAAATCAATTGGTCATTATGAGCCGTACACGAAATTTGTGTACGGCTTTTTCTTTTTCTAAAATTGTTCTCCTATAATGCTTTTTGTTATGTGTTATGTGTTATGTGTTATGTGTCTTACTTAATTATCTTTTTACTTTTCGGAAAAATAAAAAATAAACTGCACTGCCAAGCATCCCACCAATCACGTCAAACGCCAAATCCCAATAACTCACTTCCCTGCCCGCGACAAAACCCTGATGGTACTCGTCCGTAATGCCGTAGGCAAAACAAATTAGGATGGTTAGATAAAAGATGCGCCCTCGCGGCAACTTCCATTCGTTCAAAGCGGCGCAAATTAAAAATGCCAGCACGCCATACAGCAAAGCGTGCATGTCTTTGTCAAAAATATAATCAAACCAAGTCGGCTGATAGGTTGGCGCGAGTTCAGGCAAAGCGAGCTGCGAAGTAATAAAAATTAACGCGAGCCAAGCGATAACCGCTAATAATTTTACGAACTTTAACATAGATATAATGCAAATCTACAAATGTATTCAAATGCTACAAAAAAATAATTTGCGTGTCTTTAGTAAATTATTGGACTACGGATAAATAAAAAAGTTATTTAATTATTCAAGATACGCAAATAGAAATTTCGCGGCATTTGCATACTAATTTGAGGTATTCGCATTATAATGGCTACCACCAAATAAAAAATCTCGCTATATTCCAATACAGGCTGAACAATGGGTTAACAATATATTGCAGCACCGGATTCATTATCTCCTGATATTCAATCCTGCCGGACATCTGGCGGGCGATTTCTCTCTCGGACAGGCGGCGGAATTTTTTAACCTGCCGGCGTACTTTGCTTACGTGTCGCCAAGTGGACGGCTGCAGCCAGTACCAATAAATTTTGAGCTTTATCAATAACAACCCTTTAGCCAAAGCGTGAATTAACAGGCCGAACTCCATCGCCGTTAAAGCGGGCAAAAGTAAAATAATCGTTGGCAATTTGTAAAAAGAAAAAATCGCCAGATACCGATTGCGTTCCATATAATACAGCATGCGCACCGAGCGGCTAAATTCGTATTTATGATAGACAACTGAATGCGGCGCAAACGCGATTTTGTAGCCGGCGAGTTTAGCCCGCCAGCCAAACTCCAAATCATCGTGGTACATATAGTACTCGCAGTCGTAATTGCCTATTTTATCCATTACTTCTTTTTTTATAATCAAAGAGCAGCCGGAAGCGTAGCCATTTATTTCTTTAATATAATCGTATTGTCCTTTGTCAACTTCGCCGTAGCCGCGCGTATAACCAAATCCTAAAAAGTGAGTTGCGTTGCCCGCGCTGTTTATTTTATTGTCTTGGCCGTAGAGCAATATTTTGGATTGGGCGATTCCTATTCCTTCAACTAGCGTCATCTTAACCAGTTCTTCCAGCCAATGGCCGTCAAAAACCACGTCCATATTAGCAATGACAAAATACTCGCTGCCGTCTTTCAGCGCTTGGGCAACGCCAACGGCATTAGCCGCCGCGTAATTTCCGTCCGCGCGCGGAATGATAACCGCCTCCGGCGCCTGTCGTTTTAAATAAGCCAACGAACTCGCGGTAGAACGGTTGTCAATAAGATAAAGCTGCCATAAAAAATCAGGACACTCTTGTGCCCTTAAACTCTCCATACAATCGGCTAAAAATCGTTCGGCGTAGCCGGTGTAGTTAACGATGATAATCCCGATTTGCCGCATAATTTATTTTTTGTCTGCTGGCTTATCTCCTAAAGCAATTTTTTTTACTATCTTTGTTATCTCCCCTTCCATTTTTGCCAGCCGCAGGCGCAAGCGGAAAATGAAATAAAATAAAATTACCACCGCCAGATAAAGCAAAAAATTAATGCCGGAAGCGGAAAAACCGAGTTGCGCCAAGGAACGGTCAATCTGTTTAAGCAGCGCGACCGCTACGCCGGCGATTAACCAAAAAGCAAGCCAAAAATTAAATTCAGCCGCGTTCAGCTGATTTTTTCTTTTTTGCGACAAAACGCGCGCGAGAAAAAAAAGAACGATGACTAAGCCAATGGTTTGTTGAAGAGACATAAAATTTTGTCATTCCCGCGAAAGCGGGAATCTCATTAAAAATTTTAATTATTTAAACAGCGGGATTCCCGCTTTCGCGGGAATGACACTAAACTTGCGTTATCTGGTGAATATTCCTAAAAAAAATTCTTCTAAAATTTTAACGCCGCCGGAAAAACGCTGGCCAAAACTACGGTAAATAATCGTTACCGGCACTTCGGTGACGCGCAAATCGTTTTTAACCGCTAACTGCATAATTTCGGAACAATGCGCCATCTTATCCTGCTGCCAATCAAGTTTGGCCGCGGCCGCGCGGGAAAAAGCGCGGCAACCGGCCTGCGGGTCGGATAAACTCACGCCCAAAAAAATTTTATTAATCAGCCGCGCCAGTCCTAAAATAACATGCTTTTTAAACCAAGGAATGTTTGATTTTTTTCCGCCCGGAGCGGATAAAAAGCGGGAGCCAAAAACGACTTGCGCTGCTCCCGCCGTCAGAGGAGCGATGACGGCCGGTATGTCGGCGGCTGAAAATTGGCCGTCCGCGTCAAAATGAACGACTACTTCCGCCCCTGCCATTATGGCATATTCAGTGCCGGTTTTCAAAGCCGCGCCCTGCCCGCGGTTAACCAGATGGCGCAAAACGACCGCACCGGCCGTCTCGGCTAATTCCGCCGTCCGGTCGCTTGAACCGTCGTCAACTACTACCATCTGCCATTCTTTGCTTGCCGCCCTGATATCTTTAATCACTGATGCAATAGCGACCGATTCGTTATAGGCCGGAATAATAATAAATACTTTAACCATAATTAAAATTTAAGCCCTCACGCTGTTCGCGTCAAGGGCTGCTCTTAATTTCGTGACGATAGCAACTTTAAGCCGCTGGCATAAACTATAGCAACTTTTTTATCTCTGCTCTCCTTAACAAGCCGGTTTGCGCGCCTGGCTGGGCGATAACGGCGGCCGTGTTGCGCATTCCTAAATCCATCGCTTGGCCGATGTGGCCGTTGAAAAATTTTAAACCGCAGACGAAAGAAGAGCCGAAAGCGTCCCCCACGCCGGTAGTGTTTACCCGCTTGCCTTCTTTGCGGATGTTAGCGTGAAAAAATTTATAACCGTCGTAAGCGTCCGCCCCTTTTTTACCGCGCGTAATAACCGCCGTCCCCGGGCCGTAGCTCTTGATCACGGTTAATAAGTTATGGATGTTATTTAAAAATTTGGCGTTCTGTTGCCGCCGGCGCATTACCTTTTTATCCGCAACGACTAATTCGGTGGCTTCGTCTTCGTTGACGTCAAACACCGCGACTTTGGCTAAATTATTGCGGATAAAACTTTGGCCTTCGCTTAATTGAATGTTGCCCGGATTCCAAGCGATTTTAAACCGCCGGCCATGCTTAAAAATAGTTTTTAAAGTCGCCCGCCATTGTCCGCTCAACGATGTTACATAGAGCCATTCGCTTTGAAGGTCGTCTAACATGCCGGCCGGCACGGTCAGCTTGGCGTTCGCCGCTCGCGAGGAAAAAATGACGTGTTCGTCGCCGGGGCCGACTAAAAGAAAAGAAAAGCCGCTGGTTTCGCCTTTGATTGTTTGCACCAAACTGGTATCTACTCCTTCGGCTTGCAAATTAGCCGCTATCTTTTTGCCCCGCTCGTCGTCGCCGACGGCGCAAAGGCAAGCGGATTTTAATCCTAACCTGGCCGCCGCCACCGCCGCGTTAGCGGCGCCGCCGCCAAAGGTCGTGTGCGTTGATTTCACCTTTATTTTAGCGCCGTATTCAAAAGCTAACAGTCTTTGGCGCAGCACGTCCTGTTTATTGTCTATCAAAATGCCTTCGGCGGTATGAAAAGTAATGTCTTCTACCGCCCCGCCGATGGTTACAATGTCATACTTCATAAAATTACACTTTAACGTATTTGCCCACCGCGATGGAGCTCGCGATAATATTGATTAAACTCGCGCCCAAAAATTCAACGCCGAAAATAATGATAAAATGGCCGTTAAAATAACCGACTAAATCAACGCTCGCGGTATTCAGAAAGCTGCCGAGATACGGCTGCAACAAATGGATAAAAGGGTAAAAAATAGCTGTCACCGCGATCACTCCCAAGAATGAATACAAGATAGCTTCTGCCAAAAAAGGGGCGCGGATAAACCAGTTGCTCGCGCCCACGAGCTTCATCACGCCGATTTCTTTGCGGTGCGTGTAAATGGCGATGCGCACGGCGTTAAAAACTACTAAGACGGTAACGGCGATAAAAATAAAACTAACGAGCAGCATAATTTGGCGCGTCCGAGCGGTGATGGTATTCATGCTCTGCAGTAAATTTCTGTGGTCGTCAAAATTTTTGCTTTCAATGACGGCGTGTTTGCTTAATTTATCCAGAGAATTAATGACGGTTTCGTAATCAGCCAATTCTTTTGCCTGCACGACCAAACTGGGGTTAAGCGGATTTTTACCGACTTCCCGCAACGCTTCCTGTAACGATTGGTTGTCGCGATTTTTAGATTGGAACGACTCCAGCGCCTGCGCTTTAGAAACATAGCTTACTTCGACCACGCCGGCGATAGACTCTAATTCCCGTTTCAACGCGCTGATGTCCTCTTCGGCCGCGTCCGCGTTTAAATACAGCGACAAATCAATTTTTTCTTCCACGGACTTAATCGCCTGCTGGCTGATGTAGTCAACCACTACTAAAAAATTAACCGAAAACAGCGATAAAACCAAAATCGTCACCGTCACGAGCGATACCCAAAAGTTGCGGCCGAAATCCTGCAGAGCGAATTTTAAAACGCGGGCGATAGAAAGTAAAATCATAAATAAAAATAACTAATTTCTAATTATTCTAATTTCTAAATAATTACCAATGCCCAACGAATCAATGGCTAATTTATTATTTATAGACATTAGGTTAATTAGAATAATTAGAAATTCTACAGTATGTATTTTCCGATCTTTTGGTCGCTGATCACCCGTCCGGCGTCAATCGTGACTACGCGCCGGCGCAGGGAATTAACGATTTCTTTGTTATGCGTTACCAAAATTACGGTCGTGCCGAACTTATTTATTTTTTCCAGTAAATTAATAATGTCCGCCGCGTTGATGGAATCCAGGTTCCCCGTCGGCTCGTCCGCGAGCAGTATTTTGGGGTGATGGACTAAAGCGCGGGCGATCACCGCGCGCTGCTGCTCGCCGCCGGAAACTTCATTCGGGTAGCGCCAAATCTTTTTCTCCAAGCCCACCAGCTTAAGCACCTGCGGCACGACCAGGTTAATTTTTGAGGGGATGTGGCCGCAAACCTGCATCGCAAACGCCACGTTCTCAAAGAGAGTTTTCGCCGGCAATAATTTAAAATCCTGAAAAATAACTCCGATTTGGCGGCGTAAATAAGGAATTTCCCGCGGGCGGACATTAGTAATGTCCCAGTCGCCCACTAAAATTTTTCCTTTGGTCGCCTTTTCTTCCCCAATTAAAAGTTTCACCATCGTAGTTTTACCCGTGCCGGATTGGCCGACAACGGAAAGAAATTCTCCCGGCTTAATTTCTAAACTGAAGTTATCCAAAGCATTGGTATTGGGAGGATAAAATTTAGTAACGTTTTCAAATAATATCATAAAAATTAGTTACAAACTTTCCAACTTCCTTTGGCCGTATTTCAATAAATCCTCCATTTCCATAAAACTTTGCTCCCGCTCCGGCGCGCCAAAGATGACTCCGGTCAATTCCCGCTCCCCTATTTTAACTTTGGTCATCAGGCAATAGCCCGCCTCGTCCAAAAATCCGGTTTTACCGCCCGTGATATAAAAATCGCCGCCGATCAGCTTATTGGTATTGCGCGCCGTTACCTTTTTTTTATCGCGCCAGGTAGTAAATTTATATTCGGGCAAAGTGGTGGCCGCTAATAATTTCGGCTCGCGGAAAGCCGCTTTAGTCATTATAGCATAATCTAAAACCGTTGACACATTAAGCGGGGATAATCCCGTCGGCTCAACAAAAACGGTACTGGTCGCGCCCCACCCCCGCGCTTTAATATTCATCTGCCGGATAAATTCGGTCCTTTCCAGACCGCTTAAGCGCGCCAGCGTTTCGGCCGTGTTGTTGGTAGAGGCGATTAAAGTCGTAAAAAACAAATCCCCAATCGTCAGTTCGTCGCCGTCTTTGAGCCGCAAACTCGCGATTTCATTTTTATTCGCGTGCTCCCAAGTACGCTCGGCGTCGGCATCGCGATAAGCGACCACGGCGGAAAAATCAAGATTAGCGTCTAAAAAAACGCTCGCCGTTACTATTTTGGTTAAA
>PFAT01000041.1 GCA_002773575.1 Candidatus Falkowbacteria bacterium CG10_big_fil_rev_8_21_14_0_10_44_15 | reverse complement strand
GAGACGGCCGAATACCAAATTATTCTAAACAGCGGCAAAAAATACTACGCGCAATACATCGGCGTTGACCCGTTGAAAGATCTGGGAGTGTTAAAAATTTTTGACAAAAATTTGCCTTTTGTGGAATTAGGCGACAGCGATAAATTGGTGCAGGGCATGTCCGTAATGGCGATCGGCAACGCTTTAGGCAAATATCAAAACAGCGTTACCAAAGGCATAGTGAGCGCCTTAGGCCGGAGCATTGCCGCGAGCGACAATCGCGGCAACGTGGAAGCGCTGGATAACGTTATCCAAACAGACGCCCAGATTAATCCGGGAAATTCCGGCGGGCCGCTGATTGATTTATCGGGCAAGGTGGTGGGAGTTAACGTCGCTATTGACGAAAGCGCGCAAAGCATCAGTTTCGCCATTCCGATTAACGACGCTAAAGTAATTATTAAAAGCATCCGCGAGCAAAACCGCATCGTGCGGCCGCGCATCGGCATCCGTTATGTGATGCTTACTCCGGAATTAGCAACGGCGAAGAATTTGCCTCGCCCGAGCGGCGCCTGGATTATTCGCGCGGAAGACGACCCTGACTCGCCGGCCATTTTAGCCGATTCGCCCGCGGCTAAAGGCGGCTTGGAGGAAGGAGACATAATTATTGAAGTTAACGCCATTAAAATAGAGGGGAGCAACACTTTATTTAACGTGATACAAAAGTATAAACCCGGAAATAAAATAGGTTTAAAAATTCAGCGGGGCGATAAAATAATCATCCGCACCATAGTTTTAGATGAATTTAAATAATTGATTAAAAAAGAGAAGGCCGCCCTCTCGGATGCTTTTTGAGAGAGCGGCTTTTTTATCCCGCATTGGATTCGTTTGACGCGGGCGTTGCCTGTTCCGGCTTTTCCTTTGGAATTCCTCGCAGGCAATTTTCACAGATGAGAAAGTTGGCAGTAATTTCTACCAACCAGACGCCGCCAGTTTTTTTGTTGGTCGTAGTGAATTGGCTGCCGCAGAAACAGCAAGTGATGTCTCTAGCGTGAATATGGCGCAACTTGCTTTCTGCAAGCAAACTGGCAATTAGTTCCCGGCGGCAAGCGCCACAAATTGCCTGGTTGGTTTCAGGCGGCAGGAGCAATACGCCGGGCGGAGTCCAATAAGCCAAAAAGCTCATTTCTTTTTTACAACGAGCGCATCTACAAAGAGCGGCTCGTTTCCGGGGTTCTTCCATTGCCGTTACCTCCTTTCCGATTATTGTTGACATTGTAGCATAATTATTCAATTTTTTCCACAGGCCGCCCCTTGCTTATTTTAGCCAAATTTTTTACTATAATAATGCTTGCCATTATTTTTTATCTTATGATTAAGGTTGATAATTTAACCAAACAAATCAGCGGCAATAAAATATTAAACTCCATTTCTTTTGAAGTGCGCGATGGGGAAATTTTAGGGTTTTTAGGGCCAAACGGCGCCGGGAAAACCACGACGATGAAAATCATCACCGGCTTTTGGACGCCGAGCGCGGGCAATGTTTACGTTAATGATTTGAATGTGACAGCCGATTCTTTAGCCATTCGGGACAGACTTGGGTATCTGCCGGAAACGGTGCCGCTGTACGACGACATGAAAGTTTATGAATATCTGCGTTTCATCGCCGACATTCGTAACGTGCCTAAAGAAAACATAAAAGTAGGTTAAAACAAGTGATCGCGGATTGCGGCTTAGAGTCAGTCATTACCAAACCAATTGAAGAATTATCCAAAGGCTACCGCCAGCGCACGGGGCTCGCGCAGGCAATCATCCATGAGCCGGAAATTTTAATTTTGGACGAACCGACCACCGGCCTTGACCCTAACCAAATCGTGGAGATACGCAATTTGATAAAAAAATTGGGCGAACGCAAAACCGTTATTTTCTCCACGCATATTTTGTCAGAAGTGCAGGCGACTTGCGATCGCGTCATCATTATTAACAAAGGTAAAATCGTCGGCGAGGGAACGCCCGGCGAATTGGCGAGCCGCTTAGGCGCGCAGGATATGATTTACGTAAAAATCAAAGGCCCGCGCGATGTTATTTACGAGGCTTTAAGGGCGCTGGAGCAGATTGAAGAAATTTTGGATAAAGACGCCGAAAGCGAAGAGATTTTCGGCTTTGCCATTAGGCCCAAAGTCGGCCTGGATATTCGCGAGCACATTGCCGATGTCGTCAGGCAAAACAACTGGTCAATTTTAGAGTTGAACCGCCAGACGGCGAGCATGGAAGACGTATTTAGGGAGCTGACGAAATAATTAGAAATTTTAAGATATGTTTAGTAAAATTTATCTCCCAAAAATCTACGCCCTATTTAAGAAAGAATTATTTAGCTATTTTAACTCTCCGATCGCTTATATTTTTATCGCCGTTTTTTTAATCGTCGGCAATTGGCTATTTTTTAATTCTTTCTTTGTCATCGGGCAGGCGAACATGCGCAATTATTTTATTTTGCTTCCCTGGATATTTTTATTTTTAACGCCGGCGATAACCATGCGCGGCTGGGCGGAAGAAAAACGCTCGGGCACGATTGAATTTTTATTAACCTTGCCCATTACCGACTGGCAGGCGGTGTTAGGAAAATTTTTAGCCGCGCTGGCGTTTTTAGTCGTTGCCTTAGTTTTAACCGCCACCTTGCCGGTAACCGTTTCTTATCTAGGCGCCGTTGATGTCGGGCCGATTATCGGCAGCTACCTGGGCGCCGTTTTGATGGGCGCGGCTTATTTAGCCTTAGGATTATTTATTTCGTCCTTAACCAAAAACCAAATCATCGCTTTTATTGCCGCGGTAGCCGCCTGTTTCTTGTTTTTCTTTATCGGCAATGATTTCGTAATTATGACGGCGCCGCGCGGTTTAGCGCCGTTACTGCAGTGGTTGGGTTTAGGCGCGCATTTTGATAATATCGCCCGCGGCGTGATTGACACTAAAGATGTAATTTATTATTTATCGTTTATTTGGCTATGGTTATGGCTGAATAAAGAGATACTTGCTTTAAGAAGATAATTTCACAATAATTTCGCAGTTACTTTATGAAATTGATAGATAATTTTAAGAGGCAATATACTTTAAGTACCCAAATAATCATCGTCATCGGCATTATCGCGGCGCTGAATTTTTTGTCTTACCAAATTTTTACCCGTTTTGATTTAACGCAAGGAAAAATTTACAGCCTGTCGGACATTTCAAAAGCAACCGCCGCGAATTTAAATGACGCGGTCAATGTTAAAGCGTATTTTTCAGCCGAGCTGCCGCCGCAATTCATGAACGTGCGGCAGGAAACTAAAGACATTCTGGCTGAATACCAAAATTACGCTCCCCAAAAATTGCGCGTTGAATTTATTGACCCTAAAGATAATGCCGAGTTACAGCAAAAATTGCAAATATTAGGCATTCCGCAACTGCAATTCAACATTTTGGAAAACGACAAGTACCAGGTGATAAACGGATTTTTAGCCATCGTGGTATCTTTTGGCGATAAGCAGCAGGCGATTCCGGTAGTGAGCGACACGAAAAATTTAGAATACCAGTTAACGAGCGCGATTAAAAAAGTAACGGCGGACGCGTTTCCCGAGTTAGCTTTCGCTTCCGGCAACGGCGAATTAAGCGCGGACTCTGACATCAGCGCGGCGGGCAAAAAGTTAGCCGAAATTTACGCGACGCGCGAGGCGGATTTATCCGGCGGCGAAAAAATCCCCGATGACGTTAATACTTTGATAGTGGCCGGCCCCACCGCCAAACTTAGCCAGCGAGCGCAATACGTCATTGACCAATTTTTAATGTCCGGCGGGAAAAGCGCTATTTTTTTAATCAACGGCGTGAACGTGACGAATAGTTTGCAGGCAAATAAAAACGAAGCCGCGCCGGCTGAATTGCTTGCCGGCTATGGCTTTAATATTGAGCCGTCTTTAGTACTGGATGCCGCCAGCGACATGGCTTCCTTTAATCAGGGATTTATAACTTTTACCACCCAGTATCCGTTTTTCGTGAAAGTGGGGGAGAGCGGGCTGGACAAAAATAACGCCGCCGTCGCGAAACTGCAAAGCATAGTATTTCCTTGGGCCAGCCCGTTAAGCGTGGCGGAAAACAAAAGCGGAGCTAAAGTTGAAGTTTTAGCCAAAACCACGCCTCAATCCTGGACCATGCGGGATAATTTTGACTTAAGCCCGCAGGGAGATTTTGGCGCCAGCGGCAACAAAGCAGTTTATAATTTAGCCGTCAGTTTAAGCGGACCGCTTAAAAGCGCTTTTGCTAAATATATTCCCCAAAATTCAGAATCGGGCGAACATCGCGCTTCAACCGACAACGCGCGCGTAATTGTTATTAGTAACGCTAACTTTATCAAAGACAATTTTGTCAGCCGCTATCCGGATAATCTGACTTTTTTCCAAAATATCGTGGACTCGGTAACGTTGGACGCCGATTTAATTACCATTCGCTCCAAAGAGGTAAACGAACGGCCGCTGCCCCAAATAGCTGACGGCCGCAAGCGCGCTTTAAAATACGGAAATGTTTTCGGCGTCACGGTTGTCGTTTTAGCTTTTGGTTTATGGCGATATTTTGGCCGAAAGAAAACCAGGTTCGCGGACGAGCTATAATATGATGCTAATCCACTAATAAATACTAATCTGCGAATTGCTAATGCCGCGAATAAATCATTCGCAATTAGTGGATTGGCATATTATTTGCGGATTAGCATCACAGTGTTATGTTTAACAAAAAAAATTTAATTTTAATAATAATTTTAGCCGCGCTCGCATTGGGCGCTTATTTGTATACCGGGCCGTATCAGCGCTGGCAAACAAAAAAGCAAACCGCTGATTCGGCTAATTGGCTCGCGGCCGTTGATGTTAATTTAGTCAATAAAATTGAAGTAGCCGATGCAGACGGTAAAACGTACGCTTTAAAAAAAGACAACAATGTTTGGCTGACCGAGCCGGACAACTGGCCGACGGAAAAAATCATTATGGACGCGCTGGAGGAAAAACTGGCTAATTTAATTAAAGCTGATTTAGAAATCGCTTCTTTCAATCCGGACAATAAAGACTCTTTTGAGACCGGAGAAAGCGGTCTGCGGGTAAAATTATCGCAAGACAATAAGGCGGTAGGCGAATTTATTTTAGGTAAGGTCGCCAGTGATTACGGCAGTACTTATCTCGGCCGCGAGGGCGACGAGCGCACTTACCGCGCGCCGATAACCTTTGTGCGCGCTTTTGATGTGGAAAGCTGGCGCGACCGCACCATTTTAAATTTATCCACCAGCGGCATTGACGCCGTTACTTGGCAATATCAGGCGCAAACAATTGCCATTAATAATCTGCCGGATAAGCGCGGCGAAACATATTGGCACGCGAGCTCAACCCTGCTAAGGTTAAGCAAGGAAAAGGTGGAAGGGTTTTTAAACAGCGTCACTAAACTAGAGGCAAGCGATATCCCGGAACAAAATATTGCTGGCGCTGGCTTAGATAAGCCCACTCTGGGACTGCGCCTGATGGGGCAGGGAATTGATGAGACTTTAATTTTGGGAAGCAAGAAAGAGCAAACCAGCGAATATTTTGTGCAGAAGCAAAGCAGCGGTCAGATATTTTTAATCGGAGAGGAGCAAAAAAAAGAACTGGAAAAAAGGATGCAGGATTTACAATAAAATAGAGTAGGAAGTTGGAATTTTATTTTGTTCTCCTTATTTAATTGCCAATCACAAAAATTTATAGTATCTTAAAAACAGCTCTTGCGGGGGCTGTTTTAAAAATTCGGGGATCGTCTAATGGTAGGACAGCGGCCTTTGGAGCCGTCAATCATGGTTCGAATCCATGTCCCCGAGCATATGTTTTTTAACTTCTTCATCGTTATCATCGGCTTAATCGCCTTTGAAGTTATTTCCAGTGTGGATAACGCCATCGTCAACGCCAATGTCTTAAAGACGATGCCCGAGCGTTTCCGCCAGATTTTTTTATTTTGGGGCTTGCTGTTCGCCGTTTTTTTGGTGCGCGGCGTTTTGCCGTTTTTAATCGTGCAGTTTGCCAACCCGGGTTTATCCGTTATGGAAGTCATCACCGCGGCTTTTTCCAACGACGAATTAGTGGCGCAGTCGTTAGAAACTTCCAAACCGCTGCTATTATTGGGCGGCGGCGTTTATCTTTTTTTCGTGTTTTTGGGCTGGATTTTTTTGGAACAAAAAAGTTACGCTTTTTCTCTGGAAGGATTTATTCATCGCCAATCAATTTGGTTTTACGCGTTCGCTTCTATTTTTTTAACCGCCATTATCTATTTTTCCGTGCGGACTAATCCGTTGCTCGCTTTAGCCGCCTCCATCGGCGTCACCGCTTTTTTCATTACGGACGGCTTTAAACGCAACGCCGAAGAAAAAGAAAAAGAGCTGTTAGGGAGCAACCTAAGCGCCTGGAGCAAAATTTTATATTTGGAGGCAATCGACGCTTCCTTTTCCATCGACGGCGTTATCGGCGCTTTTGCCTTTACGATGTCCGTGCCGCTCATCATCATTGGCAACGGCATCGGCGCCTTCGTCGTCAGGGAAATGACGGTTAAAGGCATTAACGCGATTACCAAATTCGTTTATTTAAAAAATGGGGCGATGTATACCATCGGCTTTTTGGGCGCGATTATGATTTTAGAAAGTTTCGGCCGCGAATATCCCTTTTGGCTCGCGCCCCTTAACACCTTTTTGCTTTTGGCGGTATTTTTTTATTTATCTCACCGCGAACTAAAAAAACAACAGCTTTAAAATGGAGTGGTTATTATACGCTTTATTATTATTTATATTGATTCTTCTTATTTCCTACGCTTACGCGAGTTTTTCCTTCGCTCCCTGGGTGCCGTGCTGGCGCAAGGATTTAAAGCGGATTTTTAAGCTGGCTGATTTGCAAGCCGGAGAAGTTTTTTACGATTTGGGCTGCGGCAGCGGCCAAGTTGTTTTTTATGCCGCGCGGCAGTTTCAGGCGCGCGCCATCGGCGTGGAGTTAGCTTTGCCGCTGTATTTAATTTGCCGAATAAAAAAACTAATAACCGGCGCCGCTGACGTTCAATTCAAATGGAAAAATTTATTCGCCGAAAATTTATCCGGTACCGACGCGGTGTATTTTTTTGGCATGCCGCATTCCATCGCCGCTAAATTAAAGTTTAAGTTAGAGCGGGAATTAAAGCCGGGCGCGCGCGTTGTTTCTTATGTTTTTCCCGTTCCCGGCTGGCAGCCGGAAATAATTGACAAGCCAACGGCTAAAACCGCCGCTGTTTACTTATACAGGCGATGACGGCTGTTTTTAAATTTAACGGGTAAGGAGGAAGCTAAGTTATCAGCTTCTTTTTTTAAATTTATTATAATCACTAAAATTAATGCCTTGACAAAAAATAGTTTACGAGTATAATTATCTAAGATAACATTTGTCCACAATATATGGTCGTCAACAATACCATTCTGTACGCGCTGCTGGGTTTGATTTATTTAGCGAAAAATACCAAACGAAGCGTAAAAATCGGCGAAATAGCTAAGGCGGAAAAAATTTCCGTTTCTTTTTTGCATAAAGTTTTCCAGCCGTTAAGCCGCGGCAAGATAGTCAAAGCCAGTTTTGGCCCTAACGGCGGATTTGTTTTGGCCCGGCCGGCGGGAAAAATCACTTTATATCAAGTCATCAAAGTCATGAGGCCGGAAGAGGACAGAACGGCCAAAGCGTTGATGCGCGAGGTTTGTCGGCATCGCGACGGCAAATTGCTGTTACATTTTATGATGCATTTGCGCGATGACTTTTTGCAGTATTTAAAAAGCGTAAACTTAGAAAATTTAGCGGCGCACCCTTTAAATAAATCCAAACACCTTCGCCACCCCCAATCTTGAGGTAGGGGTATTCTGGAAGGTGTCTGGATAAACATACTTAATTAAAAAAATATGGATAATTTTTTGGAACAAGCATCCGTTCAAAATCAAAATTGGTTTAAAAGCTCGTGGTTTATAGTTCCGCTAGCGATTATTTTAATCGGCAGCATAATTTTTGTTTTCCAAAACTTTGTAAAAAATAACGGCCAAGTGCAGGGCGAAAAAGTCGCTAATGTCGCCCCGCGGGTTAAAACCATCGTGTTAGGCGTTGACGGCAACGGGCAGGCGAACATTGCCACCGTCGGCACGGTTAAAGCCGACAGCAAAGTTGAGGTGGTGGCGATGGTTAACGGCACGGCGCGCGGCGTTTATTTTAAAACCGGCGATACAGTTACCGCCAAACAAATTTTAATTTCCTTATACGACAGCACTTTGCTCGCTAACTTAAATAACGCCCAAATAAACGCCGGTAATATGCAGTTAAGCTACGATGCTAACCAGCGTACTTTAGACGAAAATATCCGCCAGGCGGAGTTAGGGGTTAGGCGCGCGCAGGAATCTATTGGCAGCGCTGCCATCGGGCTGCGGACCGCCGAAGATAATTTAGCCAATGCCCAAAATTTGCAGGAAAAAAACAAGGAAGACATAAAAAATAACGCGGTTAATTCTTACCATAATTACCTTAATGCCGTTAGCAGCGCGTTAGACCAGATTAATTATTTGTTGGGCGAAGATAAAGACAGCGGGCAATTGCCGGGCATTAGCTTAACTTTAGGGGTAACCGATCTGCAGACGGTAACTGACGCTAAAAATAAATATACGTTAACGCGAGCGGTTTACTGGGCACAAGACAAAGCCGGTGTTAACGCGGCCGATGTCCTCGCGGGCGTTAACGCGGCAGCGCAACTGCTTAACCAGACGAAAGATCTGATTGATTCGACCATTGCCGTTTTAAATAATACTATCGCTAATTCCAACTTCCCTGATTCTGCTTTAATGGCGCAAAGAAGCCTGTTTTCCAATTTGCGCTCCAATATTATCAACACGCAAGTGGCGGCGCAGGCGACTTTAAATAGTTTACAAAATGTTGATTTAGTAAATAAACAGCAGTTAGACGCTTTGCAAAATGCGGTTAACATTGCCCGCAGCCAGCTTACTTTAGCGCAAACCGGATATGACACTGCCGTAGCGGCGTTAGCCAGCGCGCGTAAAGGCAAAGAACAAGCGCTAATTGGCGCTAAAGCCGCCTTAGACAACGCGCGCGGCCAGTTTAATATTATTCAAACGCAAACCGCTGATTTATCGGTAGGAGCGCCGATTGCGGGCGTTGTTACCCAAAAATCGGTAGAGTTGGGCGGCGAAGTGCGCGCCGGGCAGAAACTAGCGGAAATTTCTCAAAATGGCGCGGTCAAAATAATCGTCGGAATTTCTTCCGCAGATATTTATAAGATAAAGTTGGGGCAACCAGCGGTAATTAACGATAATTTAGCAGGGGCGGTAACGCGCATTGATCCGGCGGCGGACGCGACGACCAAAAAAGTCACGGTGGAAATTACCTATGACAATAAGGATAAAAAATTAATTGCCGAAACTTTTGTGGATGTTAAAATACCGGTGGAAAGCCAAAGCGCGGGTCCGCTCGCCGGCAGTTTTTTTGTGCCGCTGCAGGCCGTATCCATCACGCCCAACGAAACATTCGTGTTTATCGTTAAAGACGGCAAGGCGGCAAAAATTCCCGTGGAGTTAGGCATAACCGAGGGGGAGAAAATAGAAGTTAAAAATGGGCTAAGAAATGGGGATGAAGTGATAGTTGAGGGAAACAAAGAACTGGAAGAGGGAAATGTAGTGGAAGTAGTACAATAAGTAAAAATTGTGGTATGAACGAAGCTAATAAAATAAATACTAAAACCGAATTATCATCTGATTCTAAATATTTAGCTAAACTGGAATTCAATCCGGCTTTGCGCAAAACTTGGCTGAATTTTTTCGTCAGCAATTTTCGAGTGGTTGTTTTATTGATTATTTTAATTTCCACTTGGGGAATTTACTCTTATCAAAAGTTGCCGCGCGAATCAAACCCGGAGGTAAAAATTCCCATCGCCGTCGTCGCCACCGTCTATCCGGGCGTGTCGCCGGCAGACATTGAAGAATTGGTCACCAAAAAATTGGAAACCGGCATCTCCAGCATTAAGGGCATTAATAAAATTACTTCCACTTCGGCTAATTCAATTTCGGCGATTACGGTTGAGTTTGAAGCCAAACAGGATTTGGACGATTCTATCCGCAAACTGCGCGACAAAGTCTCTTCGCTAAAAGGGGAATTGCCGGCCGACGCGCAAGAGCCGCAGGTGCAAGAAATATCTTTAGACGACCAGCCGATTTGGACTATGAGTTTGTCCGGCCCTTACGACGGTTTGGCTATGCGTCGGTACGCCGACGACATCGCGGATGAATTGGAAAAAATTCCGGGCGTGCGCGAAGTATTGGTGTCCGGCGGAGACGAAATTGAATATGAAGTCGCTTACGACCCGCAAAAACTAAATTTTTACCGCCTCTCGCCGGAGGTAGCCAATCAAGCCGTTCAAGCGACGAATTTAGCCCTGCCCGCCGGCATTTTTACCGGCGATAAATTCAATTACACCATCCGCTCGGACGCGCGGCTTTTTTCCGCCGCGGCTATCGCCAATATCCCGATTGCGCACGGCGACAGCGGCAGCTTGATTTACTTAAAAGATGTCGCCGCTGTTTTAGAAAAAACAATCAAAAAGACGACTTACTCCCGCCAATCCGGAGCCGGCCAAACGCCCACCGACGCCATTACTTTATCCATCGTAAAAAAAACCGGCGGCAACATCGTGGCCACGATTAACCAAAGCAAAGCCGCGATTAACGATTTGTTGAAGAAATTTCCGCCCGGCATCAATTATCACGTTAATATTGACATGGCGGAAATTATCGGCCGGCAGTTTAAACAGTTAACGCACGATTTTATTTTGACTATTATTTTAGTCGGCGGCATTTTATTTTTACTGGTTGGCTTAAAAGAAGCTTTGGTCGCGGGACTCGCCGTGCCGCTGACTTTTTTCGTCACTTTCGGCGTCATGGATTACGCCGGACTTACTTTAAACTTTTTGTCGGTATTTTCTTTGCTGCTTTCGCTGGGGTTGCTGGTTGACGACGCGATTGTCGTAGTTTCGGCAACCAAGCAATATTTGCGCACCGGCAAATACACGCCGGAAGAAGCGGTGCTCTTGGTATTAAACGATTTTAAAGTAGTGTTAACCACCACCACCTTAACGACCGTCTGGGCGTTCTTGCCGATGCTTTTGTCTACCGGCATTATGGGCGAATTTATCAAATCCGTGCCCATTACCGTGTCCGTAACTTTAATCGCCTCGCTCTTAATCGCTTTAATGGTCAACCATCCGCTGGCGGCGGTATTGGAGCGCATTCGCTTAACGGGTAAATTTTTCTGGCTGATAATCATAGGTTTAGCGGCCGGCGGCGTTTATAGTGCGATTTTGGGCTCAGGGTACGCATACCTCGCGGCCGCGCTCTTAGTCGCGGCGGT
Source organism: Candidatus Falkowbacteria bacterium CG10_big_fil_rev_8_21_14_0_10_44_15 (assembly GCA_002773575.1). Taxonomy (GTDB): domain Bacteria; phylum Patescibacteriota; class Patescibacteriia; order Patescibacteriales; family XYC2-FULL-47-12; genus 2-12-FULL-45-10. The sequence continues at coordinate 18,633 of PFAT01000041.1, read as the reverse complement.
TATTTTAATTCGCTGGTATCGGCGCGGCGGCCGGAATGTTTTGATTAATAATAAAGAGCTAATGGAGGCGGAAACGGAAGACGATGAATTGATCAAAAAGAAACTGCGCGCCCAAGGCACGCATGCAGACGATGATTGGTTCAGCCGCGCCATTCACGGCGTAATTCGTTTTAATAAAATTTTGCCTTACTACGAGAAAGCGTTGCGGGTAATTTTAGCCACCAAAAAAACCCGCCGCCGGACCATCGCGGCCGTGTTAGTTTTATTCGCCGTTGCCGTCTCGTTTTTAGTTACGGGCATCGTGCCGACTGAATTTTTCCCCGCGTCCAACGAGGATTACGTCACTATTTCCGTGCAGGCGCCGATTGGCTTAAGGATTGAAGAAACGGATAAAATCGTCAGACAGGTGGAAGCAAAATTATTAAAATATAAAGCGATTGATAATTTTTCCACCGTGGTCGGCCGCGCGGGCGCGTCTTTGAATGCCATCGGCGGCGGCTCTTTTACCGACACTTCTAATTTGGCCGGCATTACTTTGCGTTTAGTTGACGCTCAAGAGCGCGACGTCACTTCTTACGATTTGGCTAAGCAAATCAGCGCCGACGTGAAAACAATCAGCAACGCGACCATTATCGTGGAATCTCCGCGCGGCGGCCCGCCGGCCGGCTCGGCCTTTGAAGCGAGAATCATCGGTGAAGACTTGCGGCAACTTGATAAAATCGCCCATGATTTAAAGTCAGCGCTTGCTTCCGTCAAAGGCGCAGCCACTCCCGTTATTTCCCTTAAAGACGCGCCGGCGGAATATACTTTTAATTTAAACCCGGCGGCGCTTGAGCTGAATAATTTAACCGCGGCGCAGGTAGGCAGCGTATTGCGCTTAGCCATCACCGGCACGGAAGTATCTAAAATCATTCAAGGCGGAAAAGAAATAAAAATAACCGCGCGCTTTGACCCTAAAACCATTCCGAACTTGGAAAGCATCCAGAATTTGCAGGTGGTAAACCGGCGATGTGGCTAAAATTAAACTGCAGCCCTCGGTGGACGCCATTACGCGCATTGACCAAAAGCGCGCCGTGCTGCTTTCTTCCGGCGTGGAAGGGACAACTCGTCCCAACGCGGTCTTGGCTGAATTCCAAGCAAAAATAAAAGATTATAAAATGCCGGAAGAATATTCCATAGTCTACGGCGGTGAAAACGAACAGAATCAAGAGTCGGTTTATTCAATCTTAGCCGCGATGGTGCTCGCCGGCATTTTGATTATTTCCACGCTCATCGTCCAATTTAATTCTTTCAAAAAAGCGCTGATAGTGCTGCTTACGATTCCGTTAGCGCTGATTGGCGTATTTTTTGGTCTGGCGATTTTTCGCATTCCCTTAAGTTTTCCGGGCCTGATCGGTTTGCTCGCGCTTTTCGGCATTGTGGTGAAAAACGCCATCATTTTAATTGACAAAATTAATCTTAACCTGCGCTTCGGCATTCCCTTTGAAGAGGCGATCATTGACGCGGGCAAGTCGCGGTTAGAGGCGATTTTTATCACTTCCATCTGCACCATTTTAGGCTTAATCCCGGTAACTCTATCCGAAGAAACCTGGACCGCTTTAGGCAGCGCCGTGATTTTTGGTCTGACTTTGTCGTCTTTTCTGACCTTATTTATCGTGCCGACGATATTTAGGATGGTGATAGGGGAGAAGGAAAGGTTTTAAAGAAGTTAAAAGTTAATGTTATTGTGACGAAGCAATTCCGTTTTTGACAAAAAATAAATGTTCGTTTAAGATTATAATATAGAATTTAAAAACTTGTTCTTTTTGAAAGGGGGCATAAAGTGATGAAAATCGTAAAGAGAGGTGCGCCAGCAGAACGAAAAATTTTTACCAAAGATAAAATTTTGGCAGAAGTTCGTGAGGCAGGCCGGGAGGAACATGATTATTTAGACGTAGATGTAGCATTAGAATATGATGAAATGCTTCAAACTGGCAAAAAAAATGCTCGCCAAGCTCGCCGAGTGCTTTGGCGCGACTTACCAAAAAGAACAACCTATCGGCAGAAAAAAGAGGTAATTCGTGCTATGGAGGTGATCGATCTCATGCAATGTGCGAGAAGGGCTTTACCAATTAGAGGATAGGATTGTTTGTATTCTAAGGCAAAATACAAAAGACGGCATTTATGTCGTCTTTTTTCTTTTTACAAAATAATTGACTTTTTTTCCTCAAAATGCTATTATTTTTATGTAATTTGAACATTAAAATTCAGTATAAATGCTAAATGGGGCAAACAAATGGCCGCTCCGTCCCGATATGTCGGGACGGAAAGGAAAGTCCGGACATCCCAAGTTAGAGTTAAAACTTTAATTTGCGACCAAGGCAATGGATAACGTCCATCATCCCGCAGTATTGCGGGATAGGGAAAGTGCCACAGAGACTATACTAGCCAACGCGGAGCGTTGGTAAAAGGTGAAAAGTTGGGCGATGTTAATGTTCGTTTTGAGGATATCCTAACGAGCAATTTATTACGCCCTTTCTTTGCTGGTGACAGCAAAAGATGGTAAACCCTGCCTGATGCAAGAGCAAATTTCTCCCGCAACCCCAGTCAGCTAAATCAGCCGACGGGGTAAATACTGCGGGAGAAGGAACGTAGCTCGCTTGATCCCGATGGCAACATCGGGGCTAGATAAATGGCCATTCCAACTCGCCTAACCGCTTTAGCTGTTGGCGGGCCAGACAGAATCCGGCTTATCGTTTGTCCCATTTAGCATTTATAGTCTTCAAATAATATAATTCCAGGTATTAAATGTTCTCAAATAAACAAAGCTCGTGAAAATTTTTTGAACTATGAAGAAATCCGAATTAACTTTTACTTTTCTCTTAGTGCCGCTTGATTTTTTAATGATCACGCTCGCGGCCGTCTCTGCCTATCAGCTTCGTTTCGCAGAATTTACCGCCGGCATTAGGCCGGTTATTTTTAATTTGCCGTTTGAATATTACCTGAAGATAGTAATTCTTGTCGCCGTGTTTTGGCTGATCATTTTTGCCTTGGCCGGACTTTACCATGTTAGCGTGGCGACGAGAATAACGAGCGAAATGTACCGCGTGATCTTAGCCTGCTCTACCGGGCTGGTAGCGGTGATTATTTTTATGTTTTTTCGGCGTGAATTATTCTCTTCGCGCTTTATTATTTTAGCCGCTTGGGGGCTGGCGATTATTTACGTAGTTTGCGCCCGGATCATCATGCGTTGGTTGCAGCGCCGTTTATACGCCCAAGGCATCGGTGTCCATAAAATTGTCGTTATCGGCAACACCCCAACGACCGAACGCATCATTACGCTGATTAGCTCCAGCCACAAACTGGGCTACAAAATTTTTAGGAGATTCAAAGTTTTAGATGCGCCGGCCTTAAAGGAATTGCGCGAGCTGGCGGAACGAAAAAAGATTGACGAAATCATCCAAATCGACCCCAATCTTTCCAAAAGCGACATTTTAAATCTATTTTCCATTTGCGACGAATACCATTTAACCTTTAAATACGCGGCTGACTTGCTGGGAACAAAAATTTTGCAAACGGAGGTCATTATGATGGCCGGGCTGCCGATAGTGGAAATAAAAACTACCCCCTTGGACGGCTGGGGCAGAATTATCAAGAGAATTTTTGACGTCATCGCTGCTTTGATATTGCTGGCTGCGGTTAGCCCGATTTTAATTTTAATCGCGCTGCTGGTAAAGTTAGAATCGCGCGGCCCGATAATTTATAAAAATGAACGGGTCAGTAAAAATGGAATTTTTACTACCTATAAATTTCGCTCCATGTATTTGCAATATTGCATTGGCGAGGAATACAGCAATAATGCCGCCGCTTTAAAATTAGAAGAAAGATTGATCGTCTCTCAAAACAGCAAAGAAGGCCCGGTATATAAAATTGCCAACGACCCGCGCCTGACCAAAGTAGGGCGGCTGATTCGCCGCTGGAGCCTTGACGAACTGCCTCAATTGGTTAATGTTTTAGCGGGGACGATGAGCATGGTCGGACCGCGGCCGCATCAGCCGCGCGAAGTCGCTAAATACGCCAAGCACCACAAAAAAGTGCTGGCCATTAAGCCCGGGGTTACGGGTTTAGCCCAAATTTCCGGCCGGAGCGATTTAAGTTTTGAAGAGGAAGTGAGGCTGGACACTTACTACATTGAAAACTGGTCTTTGCGGTTTGACCTTAACATTATTTTTAAGACGCCAGTGGCTATTTTACGCAAAAGGAGAGTAGTATAAAGAAAGCATATTGTATGAGGATAGCTTTAGTGCATGACCATTTCGCGCAAGAAGGAGGAGGAGAAAAAGTGTTCAAAGCGCTTACGGAAATGTATCCGCAAGCGCCTATTTATACTCTTTTGTATAATCCGGAATACGTCAATAGGCATTTTCCGCAGCGGCAAATATACGGCAGCGTCATTCAAAAGTTGCCTTTCGGCGTTAGTAAGTATCAATGGTACATGCCCTTAATGCCCACGGCCATTGAATCCTTGAATTTAGAAGATTATGAGGTGGTGATTTCTTCCGCCTCTTCTTTTGCCAAGGGAGTAATCGTTCGCCCGGACGCGACGCATTTTTGCTATTGCCATACGCCCACGCGGTATCTTTGGCATTACTCCCATCAGTATCTGGCCGAGTTGCGTTTGCCTCGTTTTTTAAAACAAATAGTCGGCTGGCAAGTCAGCCACATCCGCCAGTGGGACAAAATGGCCACGGAACGCGTTGACCATTTTATCGCTAATTCTCAAACAACCCAAGAGCGAATTAAAAAATATTACGGCCGGGGGAGCGCGGTAATTTATCCGCCAGTTGATATAAATAAGTTTAATATCAGCCAAAATATCGGCAACTATTTTTTAGCGGGCGGTCGTTTCATTCCCCACAAAAGATTAGATTTGGCAATCCAGGCGTTTAATAAATTAAATATTCCCTTGAAAATTTTTGGCGACGGACCGGATTGGAAACGGCTGCAAAAAATGGCGCGCGCTAACATCCAATTCTTAGGCAAAATAACCGAGGAGGAAAAAGCTAATTTAATGTCCCGCTGCTTTGCCTTTATTCATCCGCAAGAAGAAGATTTCGGCATCACGGCGGTGGAGGTGCTCGCCAGCGGCCGCCCGGTGATAGCTTACGGGCGCGGCGGGGCGCTGGAAACGATCCGAGAAAATGTTTCCGGAATTTTTTTCCATCAGCAGACCTGGGAGGAGTTAGCGGACGCAGTCTTGCGCTTTTTGCATCATCATTATAATTTTAATCCGCAAATTATAAAGCAATCGGCGGCGAGATTTGGCGCCGAGAGGTTTAAGATGGAAGTTAGGCAATTAATTGATAATACAATAAAAAAAATTTAACAATAATTTTAAAATTGCCGTTAAATTATTGCCTAATTATTGTAAAATTTCTGTTATGGTTATCGGCATAGACATCCGGCCCCTAATGGACGAGTATTACTCCGGCGTATCGGAATATACGCGCCTGTTATTAACGGCAATTTTTACCCAAGACAAAAAAAATCATTACAAACTTTTTTATAATTCCTACCGTGACTTATCGGCTCGGGTCCCTAAATTCAATTTTCCTAACGTAACGGTAGTGAAGTTTTCTTATCCCAATAAGATTTTAAATTACTTGCTCTTCAAAATTTTTCACCGGCCAAAAATAGACCGTAAGTTAGGCGCCGATGTTTTTTTTATGCCTAATTTTAATTTCCTGGCTTGCAGTAAGCGATGCCGCAGAGTAATCACCGTCCATGATTTGTCTTTTTTGCGTTATCCGCATTATTTTTCTACCCGCCATAATTTTTGGCAGAGGAGCATTAACGTTAAAAAAATGCTGCGCCAAGCGAGCCGCATCGTAGCCGTTTCTAACAATACTAAACAAGACATCCAAAATTTATGCCGCGTTTCTCCGAAAAAAATTGTCACTATTTATCCCGGCATCAGCTCTAAATATCGGCCGCTTGACCCCGGCGAGCCGTATCTGGCGGAGGTTAAAAAAAAGTATCAACTGCCCGACAAGTTTATGCTGTTTTTAGGGACAATCGAGCCGCGGAAAAACGTGGAAGGCATCATTGAAGCGTACGAGCGTTTCCGGAAAGAACAACACGCTGATTTAGTGCATTGGGAAGGACAGGCGGAAACAAGCGATGAAACCATAAGTTTAGTGATTGCCGGCCGGCCGGCCTGGGGACAAAGAAGCGTTTACGAACAAGCGCGTAAAAATAAATTTGCCGGCGATATTATTTTTACCGATTATATCACCGACGAAGACCTGCCCTACTTATATAATTTAGCCGCCTTTTTTATTTATCCGAGCTTCTACGAAGGTTTCGGTTTTCCGCCGTTAGAGGCGGCGGCTTGCGGCACGCCGGCCATTGTCAGTAATGTTTCCAGCCTGCCCGAAATAATGGGCGACGCCGCTATTTTAGCCGACCCCTTCAACGTTTCTGAATTAGCGCACGCGATGGCGAATTTAGCGTATGACAAAAAATTACGCGCTGAATTAGCGCGAGTCGGCAGAGAGCGCGCCCAACAGTTTAGTTGGGAAAAAAGCGCGCGGGAGATGATTAAGGTGTTTGCCGAATTAGGATAATTATAAATTTAAAATATGTCGTTGGTTTTAAAGATACGCTTTGTTTTGTATAGTACCTTGAGCTTGATAGTTTTATTTTTAATCTATCAAGCGGTCGCCCCGGCCGGCAAAATTATTTATTCTGTTACGCCCTGCGACAGTTCTTTTTTTATTCAGCAATTAAAGCCAAAAGAGCGAGTAGGGGAAATAGAGCGGGCGAACTGCACGCAGCGCATTATTGGCGAGCCGGTGTATTTTAACGTCAATACCCAGCGTACTTTTAACGAAGCAAGAGTAACTTTCGTTTACCGCGATAGCGGGCAAAATAATATTATAGAGGTCGGCTTGCAGGCGGATGAGCGGAAAAATTATTCATTAAAACCGTTGGAGAATAAAATTATTGATAGATTATCCCGCAGTACTGCGGGATGGGGCACGCTTGAACAAGACGGCGTTATTTTATTGCAGCGCGAGCCAAAATTTAAAAATATTGACGAATTTTTAAATAATTTGCCAGCGCGTAATGAAATTTTGGCTTATCATTACGATTTACCGCAAATTAAATATATTGAAGACTACCAAACATCAACGGGATTGCTTCTCCCCGATAGGATCGGGAATCGCAATGACACCCCACCGTTACGCGGCGCGTACCAATTTTATACCTATATTAAAAACGAGCCGCTAAATTTTAAGTTTAATTTTAGCGATTTAAACATTAATAAAGATAAGGATGACGTTAAAATTATCGTTTATTACCAAAACGAGCCGATCGCCGAAAAATATTTAGCCGATGAGCGGAGCGGAGAAGAACAGAGGCAAAGAATGGCCGCCGGCGCTGTTAGTTTAAATTTAAACGATTTGCCGGAAGGATTTTATAAAATTGCGGTTATGGCTGACGACGATATTATTACGGATAACGTTAATACCGCGCAAACGGTAGTTTCTTTTATCAACAGGGTTTGGCTAGGGGGGCAAAACGACAAAAATAAAACAATAATTTACGCCGACGCGCCGGAAGTAACGGCCAGCACTTTGAACGCCGCGAGTTTGCAAACTATTTTAGTTAATAAACAAGAATTACCCCTAGCCGAAACTTATCGCCAGTTTTCTTTGCCTACTCGCCAAAATAAAACCATCGTCCAACTGGAAATAAGCGACGTTATTATTTCCGGCGCCGGCGTGTTTAGTTTTGGCCAAAGCTCGCTTTATAACCCGGATTATAAAAAAATGACCAAAATCAGCGATGTTGACGCGGAAAAAGTAAATTACCTCATTACAACTTATTCGCCGTGTGGAGAAAGCGACATGTCGACGTGTCGCCCTCAAGGAGAATGGAAAACGAAAACCATCTCTTTCGATTTAACCAAATCTTTCCGTTACCAGAATAATTACAGCTTTATAATCTCCGTGCCCGGGTTAATCGCCGGCGACGAGGCAGACGATTATGTTGAAATCAAAAGCATTAACATTAAACTAACAGGTAAGAGTTTGTGGGATAAAATAAAGGAGATATTATGAAATTATATATAATCATCCGCGAAATCTTTTACGCTCTCACCATAACGCTATTTATTTTTATCGTCATGGAATTTTTTTTCCCCGGCATCGTCCAGGCATATTTTAGCCTTAATTTTGTCTTGATTTTATGGATTTTGAGTGGTATAGTTTTATTATTAATAAAAAAGCATGATTGAAGGAGTAATAACAAAGAAAATAACGATCAGTAAAGATAAACGCGGCTGGCTCGCGGAATTTTGGCGCAGCGATGAAATGAAAAATTTTGTGCCAGTAATGGCTTATGTCAGTATGACTAAATCGGGGTTTGTGCGCGGACCGCATGAACATGTATATCAGTCGGACTGTTTTGTTTTTGTCGGGCCGGGGTCGTTCCATCTGCACTTATGGGACGCGCGTACGGCCACGCACCGGCACGGGCCTTCCCAAACCGCCAAGCAATATGAAATATTGCGAGTCGGCGAGAAAAATCCTACGCTGGTGATTGTGCCGCCCGGCGTGGTGCATGGCTACAAATGCGTTTCCAAAACCGACGGCTATGTAATAAATATCCCGGACAAACTTTACGCCGGCGAAGGGAAAAAAGAAGAAGTGGATGAAATTCGCTGGGAAAGTAATTCCCAATCGCCGTATAAAATCACATAGCACATAACGCATAACACTTATGGATTGCATCTTTTGCAAAATTGTCGCGGGCGAATTGCCAAGTTATAAAGTATACGAAGATGAAAAGGTCTTAGCGTTTTTAGATATTAATCCGGTTAATCCCGGGCATACTTTGCTGATACCCAAAGAGCATTACGAAACAACACTGGATACGCCGGATGAATTATTGCAGGCGATGACCGCGGCAATAAAAAAAATCGCGCTGGCGATTATGCGGGCGACAAAAGCTGATGCTTGGAATTTAGGCGCCAACAACGGCGCCGCTGCCGGGCAAATAGTAATGCATACGCATTGGCACATCATACCGCGCTTTTCCCGCGACGAACACCGCTTATGGCGCGGTGAACCTTACCGAGCAGGAGAGGCGGCGAGAGTCGCGCGGCACATAACAGAAAACATTAAAGCATAAAAACATTTTATATGAAGCTTCTCGTTACCGGCGGCGCCGGCTTTATCGGCTCAAATTTCATTCACTACTGGCTGCAAAAATATCCGGATGATAAAATTATTAATCTGGACGCTTTAACTTATGCCGGCAACGTGGACAACTTGAAAAATTTGCCTAACAAGGAAAATTACCAATTTGTTTTGGGTAATATTTGCGACCCGCAAATGGTTAATGAAGTAATGCAAGAAGTTGATTTAGTGGCGCATTTTGCGGCCGAAACTCATGTGGACAATTCAATAATAGACAGTACGCCGTTTGTGCGCACAAACGTTTTAGGCACGCAGGTATTATTGGACGCCGCTTTAAAGAACGGCAAAAAAAGATTTCACCATATTTCTACCGATGAAGTTTTCGGTTCGTTAGGGCCTAATGAGCCGCCGTTTAACGAGCATACGCCCTATGACCCGCGCAGCCCTTACAGCGCTTCCAAAGCGGGAGCCGACCATTTGGTGCGCGCTTACTGGCATACCCATAACCTGCCCATTACTATTTCTAACTGTTCCAATAATTACGGCCCGCGCCAGCACCGGGAAAAACTCATCCCGCTTTTTATTACTAACTTACTGCAAAATAAACCAGTGCCGCTTTACGGCACGGGACAAAACATCCGCGACTGGTTATATGTGGAAGACCACTGCCGCGCCATTGATTTTATCATTAAGAAAGGAAAAATAGGAGAAACTTATTTAATCGGCGGCAAAGGCAATAAAGAAAAAGAGGTTACTAATTTGGAATTAGCTAAAAAATTAATAAATTTATTAGGCAAAGACGCAAGTTTAATTGAATATGCGGAGGACAGAAAAGGCCATGATTTTCGCTACGCCATTGATGACAGTAAATTGCGGAGCGAATTAGGCTGGCAGCCGCAAGTTAATTTTGACGAGGGGTTAAACAAAACTATAGAATGGCATAAGATATGAATAAAATTTTAATTATCGGCGCGCAAGGAATGTTAGGGCAAGAATTATTAAAGATATTTCCGCAGGCAGTTGGCTGGGACAGGGAAGAAATTGATATTACGGATGAAAAACAAGTTAAACAAAAGATAATTGATTTTAAACCGACAATTATCATCAACGCGGCAGCTTATAACGCCGTTGACGCCTGCGAACAAGCGGCTGAATTTGAATTAGCTAAAAAAATAAACGGCTGCGCGCTCGGCTACTTGGCTGATGTTTGTTTAACGCTCAACGCTACTTTAGTGCACTATTCAACTAATTATGTTTTCGCCGGCGATAAAAAAGATGGCTACCAAGAAAGTGAGCCCCCTAATCCTGTTAATAAATACGGCCAATCAAAATTATTGGGCGAGCGGGAAATTTTACGCCGTTCTAATTTAAAATATTACTTAATTCGTACCTCTAAATTGTTTGGCGCCAAAGGGAAAAGTACAATGGCGAAAGAAAATTTTTTTGCAAAAATGCTTATACTTTCTACCAAGCAAATTGAACTGCGCGTGGTTGATGATGAATTAAGCAACTTTACTTACGCGCCCGATTTAGCGCAAGCTACTAACATTCTTTGGCAAGAAAGCCATGCCAGCGGCATTTATCATCTGGTTAATGCCAACCCCCGCACTTGGTACGAAGGCGCGCGCGCCTTGTTTGACATCTTAGGCAAAAAAGTTAAACTAATTCCAGTGGCAGCGGATGAGTTTTCCCGGCCGGCGAAAAGACCTAAATATGGAACTTTGTTAAATACAAAATTTCCAAAATTGCGCGATTACGAAGAGGCGCTGGAGGAATACTTAAAGGATAGAAATTAGTTATGAGGGGTATTATATTATCCGGCGGTTCGGGCACGCGCCTTGCTCCGCTGACTAAAATTACCAGCAAACAACTCTTGCCGGTTTATCACCGGCCGATGATTTATTATCCCTTAAATACTTTAATCAAAGCCGGCATTAAAGAAATTTTAATAATAATCGCGCCGGAGCGGGCCGGGGATTACCTGAATTTATTAGGCAGCGGCAGAGAATTTGGCTGCAAATTTACCTACGAAATTCAGGATAAGCCGCGCGGTTTAGCCGACGCTTATAGAATCGGGGAAAATTTTATTGATCAGGAAAACGTCTGCATGATTTTAGGCGACAATATCTTCGCGGACGATTTAAGCGCCGAAATAAAGAATTTTACCAGCGGCGGAAAAGTGTTCGCTAAAAAAGTGCCGGACCCGGAGCGTTTTGGCGTAGTTAAGTTTGACGAACGGATGAAAGCGGTTAAAATCGTGGAAAAGCCAAAAGAATGGTTGAGCGATTACGCTTTAACCGGATTATACATTTTTGACAACCGCGTCGTGGACGTCGTTAAAAACACTCAGCCCAGCGCGCGCGGCGAAATGGAAATTACCGATATTCAAAATTGGTATCTGGAACGCGGCGAGCTGGAAGTAGCGATGGTAGCCGGCGAATGGATTGACGCCGGCACTTTTGACAGTTTACTAAGGGCGCAAAATTTAGCCCGTGAAAAATTAGCGGACAAACTCATCATTTAATTATAATTCCTATGCAAATAAAAAAAGCCATTATCCCCGTCGCCGGCGCCGGCACGCGCTTTTTGCCCGCGACCAAAGCCCAGCCCAAAGAAATGCTGCCCATCATTGATAAGCCGGTAGTGCAGTATATCGTAGAAGAGGCGGTAGCTAGCGGCATTGAAGAAATAATTTTAGTTACCGGCAGTTCCAAACGCTCCATTGAAGACCATTTTGACTATAATTTTGAATTGGCGGCATTGCTAAAAAAACAAGGAAAGAAAAAACTCTGGCGGGAAATAAAAGACATTGCGGATATGGCAAATTTCACTTATCTCCGCCAGAAAGGCCCTTACGGCAACGGCACGCCGGTTTTAAACTGCCGCCATTTGATCGGCGACGAGCCGTTTGCCGTTATCTGGGGCGATGATTTGTTTGTGGATAAAGAAAAGCCGCGGCTTAAGCAGTTAATGGAAGCGTATAAAAAATATTCCGCTCCGATTTTGAGTTGCATTGAAGTTAATGACGAGGGCACGACTAAATACGGCGTCATTGACGGCGTGCGAGTAGATAAAGACGTAATCCAAGTAAAAAATATCGTGGAAAAGCCGGGACCGAAGCGAGCGCCGTCGCACTGGGCGAGTATCGGAGCTTACATTCTGACGCCGGATATTTTTGAGGTTTTAGCCAAAACTAAATTAGGCAAAGACGGGGAGTTGTGGCTCGTGGACGCTATTTTTGCTTTAGCGCAAAAACGCTCAATTTACGCGAAAAAAATTAAAGGAAAATTTTACGACACCGGCTCAAAACTCGGTTGGCTGAAAGCAAACATTGATTTTGCTTTGGAAAGGGACGATTTAAAAGATGAGCTGAAGAAATATTTGAAAGCTTTAAAATAACGGCAGCCGAAAAAAAATAAAAAAAACCGCGGGGTTAGAACTCGCAGTTTTTATTTTATGTCCAATCGGTACAACCTTTGATTTTGGTCAACGCCGCCGACAAAATAAATATAACGGCCGTCAGGGCTTATTGCCGGCGCGCTGATGTCCGGCGCCTCTAAAATTTTAGTAACGTTAAAGTAATCTTTACTCAAAAACTCCACGGCATTGATCGCCGAGCGCGTACTGTAAAAAAAATAGTCGTTTGTGCCCGGATACGGCCAGACTTTACTAATCTGCTCGCTGGTTCTGGTAATAAGTAATTTTTCTTTTGTCTCCTGATTGTACTGCCAGATTTCAAAATCGTTCCAGTACAAAATTTTATGGCCGCCGTCGGTTAAATAAAAACTCTTAATATTAGTGATAACTTCGGGAGCGGGAAAAAACGACCAAGGGTCAACGATTATTAAGCCGTCACGCCGGTCATCATAAAGATAAATTAAATTATTTTCCGTTTCCCAAAAGGAGTAAGTTGGCGCGACTGGCAAAGCAATATTTCCCAGCCGTTCGCCGCCTAAAGCAGTCAGGTTCAGCAGCCAATTATTGTTTAGTTTGACGAGCGTTAACAAATTATTGTCGCGTATTAAGAAGTCTTCCGTAATGGTTTCGTTACTGGCCAGCGTCACTTTTTTTTGGACGAGATCAAATTGGTAAAGGCGATTTTTTTGCTCTAAATATAATTTATTATCGCTGAATGAATCCCATTTAATGTTGGAGATGGGATATTGGGCGTAAGCTCTAACCGCGCCCTCGCGTATCCCGGTTTCAACATTAAAAATAGGGTAGCTGCCGCCGGCAATCAGCACTTTTTTGTCGCTCGGCGCCCAAAGAATTTTAACTGCCGCACCGCCAAATTTTTCCTCTCCTAAAGCAATCTGATTTTTTTGCCCCGTAGCTAACCGTAAGATAGTTAGCCAATCTTTAGTTAAAACGGCTAAGAATTGACCTTGGCGGGAGACCTGGCCGCTAATTACCGTCTGCTCAAGGACGATTTCCGGCTGAGATTCACGGAATAAAATAATTTTATCCAGTAAAAATGTCTGGCCCGGGTTAACGGTTACTTTTCTCTGATAATTGAAATAGCCGTCTTTAAACAGGATTATCTCATACTCATCCGGCAGCAAATTTCTTAATTTTTGGGGAGTTTTGAGTTCGGTATTTTGATAAAACCAGTCATAAAGCCAGTTATATTTACGTTTATCGCCCAAACTGATAATCGCGCCTTTGGGCGTGCTTTCCAAAATTAAAATTCCGGTGCGGCGCATCTCGCGAGAGGCAAAATCAAATTCGTAGCCGGCGGCGTAAAAAGAAATTACCGGCGTCAAAATAAAAAAAAGAATAATTAAAAAAACATAAAGCAGGCGGCGATGCCAAAGAGTCATAATAATTATTCGGTTAGCGGCTTAATATCCGCCCCAATCGCCTGTAAGCGCGAGCAGATGTTTTCGTAGCCGCGGTCAATGGAATAGGAGTTGCGTAAAATTGAGCGGCCGCGGGCAGCCAGCATGCAGATTAAAATATTGATTGCTGGACGCAAAGCGGGCGGGCATATTATTTCCGCCGCTTTTAATTTAGTCGGGCCCTGCACGGTAACGCGATGAGGGTCAAGCAAGGTAATTTTCGCCCCGAGCTTGTTAAGTTCGGTGTAGTAAATAGCCCGATTTTCATAGACCCAGTCATGCACGAGCGTCGTGCCTTTGGTTTGGGTGAGAATAGGAATAAAAAGCGGCAGGTTATCAATATTAAGCCCGGGGTAGGGCAGAGGGTGTATTTTATCCGCGGGGGCAAACAGCGGCGACGGCATCACCGTAACGTCAACTAAAGAAAAACGGCCGTTGGCTGACTTGCGAGGGCGGGAAATTTTAAATTTCTGCCCCATCACCCGCAGCCTTTCCAGTTCAATGCTTAAAAAATCAATCGGGCAGTGGGTAACGGTCAGCTTGGATTTGACGGTAATCGCTAAAGCGATAAAAGCCATTGACTCTATCGGGTCTGGCATTAGGGGGTAATTTTTAACCGGTTTTAATCGTTTTACTCCTTGAATTTGTAAAGTATTGGTGCCTATTCCTTTGATGTCAGCGCCGGCGCGGTTTAAAAAGTAACACAAATCCTGCACCATGTAGTTTGAAGCCGCAAACTTAATCGTAGTTTTCCCGGACAGAAGACAGGCGGCTAAAATTAAATTTTCCGTTCCCGTGTCGCTCATTTCGTACATCGTAAAATCAGCGGCGTGCGCCCGCGAACTAAAGATAGTAAAGTAGCTTGGCCGCTCTTTGACGTTAATTCCTAAATGCTGGAAACCCAAAATATGCGGCTGGACCGTTCGCGCGCCGATTTTACACCCCCCTGGTTTATAGAAATTGAATTTGCTGAACTGTCGGGCAAGGGCGCCTACCAGCATAAACGAAGAGCGGGTATTTTCGCAAGCTTTTTTAGCTAGTTTTTTTAAGTTAATTTTTCCGCTATTTTCGACCGTCAGCTTGTTTTTGCCGCTCCAGCATACTTTAACATTGATGCCGTTTAAAATTTCCATAATGCGCTTTACCTCTTCAATTTCCGGCACGTCCACGAGCGTTGTCGTCCCCTTAATCATCGCGGTGGCGCAAAGTATCGCTACGGCTGAATTTTTAGCCGAATTTGTCTTAATGGAGCCGCGCAATTTTTTTTCGCCGTTGATAACAAAATTAGACATATTTTTTGATTTAGTACCGCCACGGGGAATTGAACCCCGGTTACCAGGATGAGAACCTGGCGTCCTAACCACTAGACGATGGCGGCATTTTAGCAGGCGGGAGACAATGTCACTACCGATAAACGAAGGGGCCGGTTAAGTGGAATTAACTATATAATTTTTAAGTCTCTAAGTCAATGTCTTTTATTTTTGTATGTAAAATTTGACAAAGATAAGGTACTATTTTCTTTAATTTTAGTAATAATGTAGTTATCAACAATTTTTTGCAGAAAAAAAATTGACAGAGCTTCTTTTTCGCGATATACTTGCGGATAAGAGAGGCCTTATGATAGAAGCCATACTTAAAAAAATAGGTTTGAGCGAAAAAGAAATTGCTATTTATTTAACCTGTTTGCAGTTAGGGCCGGCGCCGGTAAGAAAAATAGGGGAGCGAGCCGGCATCAATCGCGGCACCACCTACGACATTTTAAAGTCTTTGCAAGAGCTGGGCTTAATTTCTTACTACCATAAAGACAAGCACCAATATTTTATTGCCGAGGACCCGACAGCTTTACATGACGCCTTAGAGCAAAAACAGCAAACTTTAGAAAAAACTAAAAGCGAAATTGACGCTATTTTGCCGGAACTGCGGTCTTTACATGATAAGGCCGCGACCAAACCGGTAGTTAAATATTACGAAAGTGAGCGCGGCGTCAAAACGATTTTAAAAGACGTTATTTCTTCCTGCCGGCAAGGAAGTAAGCATTACTACGTGTTTTCTTCCTCGACCATTAGGCCTTATCTTTATTCCGCTTATCGTAACTTCACGCTAGACAGAATCAAAGCCGGCGTGCGAGTACAGACGATTTCTATCGGTCCAGGCGGAGAAACCAAAGGGTTAGACGAGCGCAAATGGCTCAATAAAGAACAAGGGTCCCCGACTTATACTTTAATTTATGAAAATAAAGTAGCGATGATTTCGGTGAACGGGGATAAAAAACCAATCGGCGTCATTATTGAAGATAAAAATATTTTTGCCACGCAAAAAACGCTCTTTGAATTTATTTGGAAAAAAGTTTAGAGGGGACATGCGAGTTTAATGTAGACTCACATGTCCTTTTTAAAAATAATTCGGACGAAAGGAATATTATCATGGCCAGAACCGGGTTGTGCGGAGCAATTTTAGCTGCCGGTCATGGGAGTATTACTACCGGCACACCTAAACTACTAGAAAAGCTAAATTCAGGTTGCACGATTATTGAAGCAGTGGTGCACTTGCTTTATGCCCAGCTTGAAATTTATGATCTGGCAGTAGCCGTCAACACCGTGTATTCGGGCTTAATATGTAACAAAATTGGGGAAAATTTTCGAGGAATTATTTACGCCCATCAATTATCACGCCGCGGCACGGCTGACGCGGCACGGCTGTGCGTTGAAGCGCTGCAACACGACTGCTTGCGTGAACAGCTTGACGATATTCTTATCGTTTACGGCGATATGCCGCTTTGGCAGCCAAAAAGTTTGGGGGCGCTAATTGACAGCCACCGCGCCGCCAAGGCAACATTATCTATGTTTGCTATTGATGTTTCTGATTTTGCTCCGACGGAGACGGTCAGCCAATTTGGCCGCATTTTACACGATGCCAGCGGAAAAATCATCGCCGTGAAAGAGCCTTATCAGATGGACGATACGGACCACGCGCAATGGCAAAATTGCCAGCGGGTGAATCCATCAGCATGGGTATTTAATGTTGACTGGCTGATGGATAATATTCAGCATCTGCAACCGCACGACAAAGGCGATGGCTTCGCTCCTGAACTATGGCTTCCTGACCTTGTGCCATTGGCAGTAGCGCAAGATAAACTTGTTTTGGAGCTGCCCTTAGCCGACTATTATGAAGCCTTGGGGGTAAATGCGCTGTCTGATCTCGTCAGAGTACGGAAGATTTACAGACAAAGATACGCGCATGTTTAAAATTATTCGCCCTTTTTATAAAGCCCGCTCATGCAGGTATGAGTAGGGCTTTTTTATTTTTTTTGACGGCTAAGTTATCCTAAGTTACAATATACACATACAAATTTATTTATCCAGAGAACTTTTATGCAATACATCGTCTACGATTTAGAAACTACCGGGCTTGATTATACAAAAGAACAGCCGATTGAAATTGGCATTATTAAGGTTGACGATAACGGCCAAGTGGAAGAACATGACATTTTTGTTAAAACTAAACAGCCGCTGTCTGAAGATACAAAGCGCATTACCAACATCACTGACGCTATGTTAGCGGCACAAGGCATCGGGCTTGCCGAAGCGCTGGAGAAAGCGTTTGCCGTTTTAGGCATTGGGCGGGATGGTTTTGACAATAATACTATAATTATTGGACATAATATTTTAGGGTTTGATAATTTGTTTTTGCAGCGCTTTGCGCGCGAACTGGGATATTCTTTCCCGCTGAAAAAAAATTTTTACGATACCGCCGGCGAATTCCGCGCCCGGCTCTTGGGCGAAAAAACGTACGTGTACGAAAGTAAAGCCGATTTTCACGAGCGCGTGTTGCGGCTGGAAAACAAAAGCGTGCGCTATAACTTAGCCGCCGCCTGCGCCCACTACGGCATCCCGATGAATGAAACCGCCCACCGCGCCAATGTTGACTGTCGTTATACGCTAAAAATTTTTGAGAAACAAAACGGTTTAACTTTGCTTAAAGAAGATTCCTTATTTACTCCCGCAATTTCTCCCAGCCAACCAATAATGCCGACTATCAAAAATGACGCGAATGGGGGGCAGGGGGCGTTTAATTTCTAGGGTTCTTACAAATTACAAATCGCGTACAAATATACAAATAAAATATTATGTTTGAGGAGCAAAAAAATAAAGTTATTTACCCCGAATTAAGTTATCGGATAATCGGCACTTTATTTGAGGTATATAATGAGCTTGGAGCTGGATATAAAGAAAAATATTATGAGCGGGCGGTAGTAAAAAGTCTAACAAACAAAAAAATTATATTTTTAAGTCAAGTCCCTTACAAAATTAGATTTCAAGGGGAAATTATTGGCATAAATTATCTTGACTTTTTAATTGAAAATAAGATTATTTTAGAATTAAAGAAGGGCGATTATTTTTCTAAACACAATATTGACCAAGTTAACGCCTATTTAAAAGTAACCGGATTAAAACTAGCGATACTTGCTCAATTCACGTCACAGGGAGTAAGGTTTATTAGGTTATTAAATATGGGTCTTGCCTAGCAGATTGCCAGGTCAATGGTTAAAAATAATGGGCAGTAACAGGGTATAGAGGTCAGCGTTTCGGTGGTTGAACCTGAATTCCGCT
>PFAT01000028.1:29343-30518 GCA_002773575.1 Candidatus Falkowbacteria bacterium CG10_big_fil_rev_8_21_14_0_10_44_15 | reverse complement strand
TTGACTTATCTTGTTATTTATTTGACAAGATATAAACTAAATGATAAGATAGTTTATATCTATACAAACAAACTAACTAACTATGAAAATAGAAATTGGAAAAATTATCAAACAAAAAGGGGGTTTTTCTGCCTTTGTGCCAAACCCGTTCCCGCCAAAAGGCTTATTTAGCTTTCCACAAATAATTCTACTTAAAACAGCAGATGCTGATAGATTAGTTGGAAAATTAGATGGTATAACTCACACCCTACCTGATGTTGATTTTTTTCTCTCAATGTTCGTAGCTAAAGACGCTACTTCATCCGCACAAATTGAGGGAACGAAAGCCACTTTTATTGATGCCTTAGAAAAAGAGGTTGGGGTAGCAACAAAAGTAACTGATGCTGATGATATTCTTTATTATATAAAAGCATTACATTATGGGATTGAACGCCTTAATAATTTTCCTTTATCTTTGCGCTTAATCAGAGATATACATTCTCAACTCATGACAGGTGCTCGCGCCAGCCATTTTTCCGACCCAGGAGAATTTCGCAAATCGCAAAACTGGATTGGGGGAACTTTGCCGACTAATGCATTATTCGTCCCACCTCCGGTTGAAGAAATGAAAAATGCGCTCAATGATTTTGAAAAATTTTTACATGATGAAAAAAATATTCTTCCACTTCTTCACATCGGACTTATGCATGCCCAATTTGAAACAATCCATCCATTTCTTGACGGAAACGGCAGAACCGGTCGTCTACTGATAAGTATACTGTTATGCCACAGAAGTATGCTAGAAAGACCGGTACTCTTTCTTTCTTCATACTTCAAAAAACATCAAAAAATTTACTATCAAAAACTTAATGATTATAATGGTGGCGACATAAAGTCATGGATTGATTTTTTCCTTGATGGAGTCATTGAAACCGCGAATGATTCAATTGCTGTTTCGAAAAGCATTACGAAGCTACGCGAAGAAGATATGGCAAAAATACAAGCGCTCGCTAAAAGAGAATCTGAGAGCGGTGTTTTGGTATTACAAAAATTATATAAACAGCCGATTGTGTCAACAAAAACAATCATGGGCTGGACAGATTTTTCCCGCGTTGGTTCCCAGAAATTAATTGATCGATTTGTTAATCTTGGAATTCTTGAACAAAAAGATGAAAAAGAAACTTATGATAAGACAT
>PFAT01000028.1:29105-29259 GCA_002773575.1 Candidatus Falkowbacteria bacterium CG10_big_fil_rev_8_21_14_0_10_44_15 | reverse complement strand
AAAAAAGACCGACTAAGGTCTTTTTTATTGAATAATTATCCTTATATTTAAACTCCTTCTCGCCCCTCGGGAGAGGGGCAGGGGGTGAGGGCATGTCCAATAACTTCAAAAAAATAGGGCTAAACATCTTAATTCTGTTGTTTCAGGGAATATA
>PFAT01000028.1:25545-29053 GCA_002773575.1 Candidatus Falkowbacteria bacterium CG10_big_fil_rev_8_21_14_0_10_44_15 | reverse complement strand
CGTCATTATTAAGCTGTACGGGCAGTTCCTGATTTTAAAAACAAGGATCGGCGTTAACGAACGCGCGCGCTTTAGGCGCCTGCTTTTAAGCAGCCGCGCCACGCACGCTACCATTATCGGCTTAACTATCGTTATTTTAATCGTTAATTTAACCGCCGCCGGCAAAGACACTTTGGCGGCCGATGCCAGCGCGCCCAAACCAATACTTTTTTACTTAATCCAAAGCGAATTTTCCGAAGACGGAGAACTAATCGTGGAAACCTTTGACCAGTCCGCCATCGTCACGCCCGAAGAAGAAAACTACTTGCGCAATTTAGGCAGCGTGCGCGTACAGCCGCAGGCGGAAATGAAAGCGGTCGGGGAAGCGGAAAACGAAACGGCCGAAAGTCTGGTGCACGGCGGCAGTTCCTTTGTCAAACCCAACCTCGCCCAAACCAAAAAAATAAAACGGCCGCGCACCACTATCGTCTTTCATACGGTGCAATCGGGCGAAACCATCAGCACCATCGCGCAGGAATACGACGTCTCGGTCAGCACCATTTTATGGGAAAATAATTTAACCGCCTACTCGGTTATCCGGCCGGGAAACAGTTTGGCTATTTTGCCGGCTAGCGGCATCTCTTATGTAATTCAGCGGGGCGACACCCTGCAGGGCATTGCTAAAAAATACGACGTGGCTGAAGAAGAAATCGCCCGCTTTAACAAATTAGCCGACGCTAGCTATCTTAAGTCCGGACAAAAAATCATCATCCCCGGCGGCAGCAAAAAGTACACCGCTCCGGCGGTTACGAGCTACTCCGGCATCGCCGCTTTAAGAGAGTTGGTAACGCCGCCGGCGGCTAAAGCGGTGCCGGGCAACAAGATGAACTGGCCGACCGTTGGTTATCGCATCACCCAATATTACAGTTGGCGCCACCGCGGCATTGACATTGCCAATAAAATAGGCACGGCTATTTATGCCGCCGACGCCGGCACGGTCGAGTACGCCGGCTGGGGCACCGGCTACGGCAACCAAGTCGTCGTTGATCATGGCGGCGGAAAAAGAACGCGCTACGGGCATGCCTCTAAATTATTGGTGCAAAAAGGCGAAGAGGTAGCGAAAGGACAAGTTATCGCTTTAATCGGCTCTACCGGCTGGTCCACCGGCCCGCACGTGCACTTTGAAGTTATAATCAATAATATCAAGTACAACCCGCTTGACTTTGTAAAGTAAAAATAATACTATGCACTTTATCATCGGCATCATCGGTATGGCCGTCGGCGCGTTGACGGTGATTTATTCGGAAAAAATTTACAACGCTTTCGGCCCCATCCCTTGGTTTGAAAAATATTTAGGCACTGAAGGCGGCTCGCGCCTCGGCTATAAAATTATCGGCCTCTTGGCGTTTTTTATTTTCATGCTCGTTTTTTTAAACTTGCACCAAAGTTTTATCCTTTGGATTTTAAGCCCTATAATTAGACCAATGCAACGAACAATTGTCAATTAACAATTACGAATGATCAATTAACATAAATTCGTAATTGACAATTTTTAATTTGTAATTGATTTTGGGCTGTTAGCTTAGCTGGTAGAGCGCCGCGTTTGCAACGCGGAGGTCGCCGGTTCGAATCCGGCACAGTCCACTAAATGTTGAGTTCGCCCCGTCATTCGACGGGGCGCCACGGATTTATCCCGTGGCGAATCCGCTCGGGTCCACAAAATAGTAATAAAACCACTATTAAATTAGCGGTTTTATTATATTAAAAGAAAATTTTAAAATAACCGTCAGTATATTGACCTAAAACAATTATAGACTTATACTATACCAAGCAGAACATCTGCCTAAATTTCAAGAAAAGAGGTGATTCTGATGAAAATGGTAAAGGTGGCAGTAATTGGTGCTAAAGGCACTGTTGGTCGGACACTAGTTGAGTATTTCACAACACTTGGCCATGAAGTACTTTCCGTCGATAAAGACACGAGTACGACTCTAAGAGATGCTACTGCTTTGGCTAATGTCATATTCATCGTGACTCTACCTATTGAGGAAGTAGCTTCTCTTATTAGTGAAGTAGTTTCTGCCATGCGCCCTGGGACGTTACTAGTACACGGGACATCAATTGAGAAACCTATCCCCCAAGATATTAAATCTATTGAAGCATTGTCAAGAGGGGTTACTTTCTGCCATTTTCATTTTCAATTTCGTCCCGAGATGCCACTCGGCCGAACGCTCTTTGGCCAACACATAACCATGAGTATCTATGGGGCAAAAAAAAGGAAGTAGCGGGGGTGGCTCCTTAAACAATTTGTTCCATCCCAACCAGTCATCCATCACTTTAAATCAGGTGAGCACGACAGGGTTACATCGGTTAGCCAGATTATGCACATGATAGTGGCGGTGTTGGTTGCAATAGTTTGGGCTGGCCTTCCTATATCAACCATCAGAAAGGCTATGGAAATTGGTGGCCCGCCCTGCCGTTCACTAATTCGTACAGTACTTCGAGTTGGCATTGGGGCAAAGGTAGCTGAGAGTATTCTCTATAATCATCCTTTCACCCTAAGAATACTCGATGCACTTCTGGAAGCTATTCAATCTCTTCGTGCGACCATTCAGAAACGTAGTCCAGGAGTTTTAGTTGACTGGCTCAATAAAGCAAGGTCTTTCGTGGACCCTATAGCTCTCAAACGATGGGATGCCAGTACAGCACGTTTGGCTAGGTGGGAGGCGGATACTCAAGAAACAATATTTGAATTCCACTTTGCCCCTAAAGCAAACACTATCGGACTACTTGCTAGAGTTCTCCAAGAGTTTGACCAGCGAGGGATTGACAAGACAACTACGATTGCACAAGTCAATCCCGATGGTGGTTGTACAATTATCATAGGAGTAAGAGGATTAAGTACTAGCTCTACAGAAGCGGAGGGGGTTATTAGAAGTTGGGTATGCTAAACTGGAAGAAAATATTCAAGCGGGTTTGCGTGTTGCAAGCCCGTCTTTTTTTGTTAACGAAACTGCCATTAAAAGTAAACTATGATAATTTTACCTAAACGAGCAAAATTCGTTAGAAAGACTGGAAATTGTTAACAACCTAATTCTTATTAAGGTTGTTTTGATTATTCCCTTAACTATTTTAAGCCAATTTGTCCCACAGCGTCAGACCGCCGAAAAACACAAAGACGAAAAAAATAATAACGATAATTACTTTGCGCCAAAGCCGCGCCTGAAATTGCGAGGGCAAAATTTTATGATTCATCCAGTTTACCAGCGCAATATGCACGGCCATGGCGCAGGCGTTGATGACTGCGCCCAGCACAATCAAAAACTTTGGTTCATAGATATTGAATAAAAATAACATAATACCGAAAGCAATCTGCGCCCAGACAAAATAAAAGTAAATTTTAGACAGATTGATTTTGCCGCTCGGACGCCCGCCCAGCCGCCAGAGCGCTAAATTTTCCGCCATAATGCGCGAGGCGGAATCCATTACTCCCAGTTGGGTCTGAAACAGCATTATTGACACCGCCAAT
>PFAT01000028.1:0-25505 GCA_002773575.1 Candidatus Falkowbacteria bacterium CG10_big_fil_rev_8_21_14_0_10_44_15 | reverse complement strand
CAGCGAGCCCTTCGTTAATTACAAACTGGATGCCTTGCGCGTTAGTGGGATTGCCAAAAGCGGTGACATAAGCCAAAAGCATTAATAGGCACATGGCGAGTACCCCTAAAAACCAAAAAACTAACAGGTGCTCTAAATTAATTTTGCGCCACCAGGCGCGAAAACGGCTGATGCTGACCGCGTCAACTTTAAAATCTTCACCGGTTAATTTTACCGTCTGGTGTTCGCGGATGTCGCGGAACAGCCCGGCGATTTTTTGCGCGTGATGGCCCATGCCGTAGCCTTTTTCCCGGATGTAAATTGATTGCGTTAAATTCAAGTTGCCGCCAGCGCCCGCATACGCGAACGCGCCTAACCAAACCGCCAAACTCATGCCGGCGGGCCAAAAGCTAAATCCTTCCCCCAACCCGACTATGCCTTGCGCCAACATGCCCCAATCGGCGCCGCGCGCCAAAATAAAAGTTAAAATTAAAATAAAAGGGATGCCCAAAAAAATAATGATTTTCGTGACGGCTTCCATTACGCCGTAAACGGTTTTACCGACGCTCAAAATCACGCCGATAGTCATTAAAAAAATAATCGCTAACCATTTAAAATCAGCAATGCCGAAAACAAAAGCCAAAACCTGCGCGCTCGCGGCAATAATACCGGGCAAGCCAAAACCGATAAAAGTAGAGGCGATAAACCAGCCCGCCGCCCAGCACCATAATTTATGCATGCCGACAAAAACCGATTCGCCCTTAACCAAAGCGTAGCGCTCAATTTCCATGTTAATAAAATATTGGCAAGTAATGCCAAGCACCGCTCCCCAAGCAATGCCTAAGCCAAAGTTAGAAACTAAATAAGGCCATAAAATAACTTCTCCCGAGCCCAATCCTAAAGCTAAAATGATAAAACTTGGGCCTAATATTTTTTTAAAAGAAATCACGGGCGGAAATTCTTTTAACGGTTGCGTCATATTATTCTAAAAATAAAAGCAGCGCCATCGCGCCGATGCCGAGCGCAATGCCTAAGAGTTGTTTAGCCGACTGCCATAGCTCGTTTTCTTTTTTTAATTCCGGAATCAAATCGGCGGTAGCGATGTAAATAAACCCGCCGACAGTCAATGAGACGATGATGTCGGTAAAGCCGGCGATTCTGCTGGCAAACATCATCCCGGCGCCGGCGCCGGCAAAAGCGAGCAAGGCGGATAAAAAATTGAAAAATATCGCTTTACTCCGCGTTAGGCCGGCATAAAGCAAAACGCCAAAGTCGCCGACTTCCTGCGGGATTTCATGGGTGATGACCGCAACCGTCGTCACGACGCCAAGAGGGAAACTAACGGCGTAGCTGCCGGCGATAATTAAGCCGTCAATGAAATTATGCAGACCGTCGCCGACTAAATTAACGGCCGCAAGCGAATGCGCGTGCTGCTGGGAAGTGGGGATATGGCAATGCCGCCAGCAAACCAGCTTTTCTAAAATGAAAAAAAGGATGATGCCGGCCAGAATTATTAAAGAGGAAACGCTGGTTAAGGCCCCGCCCTCCGCCAACTCCGGCACTAAATGCAAAAACACGTCGCCCAACAGCGCGCCGGCGGAAAAACTGACTAAATAAAACAAAAACTTCTTTAACTTTTCCGCGCTTAAAGCAAGCGCCGTAACTCCGATTAGAGAAATAAGAGAAACTGTTAACACGCTAACAAAAACGGGGATGGCCATAAAAAATTTTAAAAAATAAACGCTTTAGTTATTGTAGCAGATTATTGCGAACTAAGCCATTGTTTCGGTTTTATCGAAGGTAAATTATTTTATAGGGTCAATAATAATTTAAAAAAACTGGCTTTGTTCGCCAGTTTTTAATTATTTCAAATTTTTTATCACATTAACTATTTGCCTAATTTTTTAAGCAAACCGATGATTTGCTTTTTAAAAATAGGCGGGTCTTCTTTGATTGTCCGCTAAAGTATTGCTTCGTCTACACCGAAATACTCATGCGTCACTTTATTTCTCATTCCCATCGCTTTATGCCAAGCAATATCCGGGTGGGCTATTCTTAAATTTTGCGGAATATTTTTAGTTGCTTCGCCGATAATGGTTATATTTCTAACAATGGCATCTATTGTCTTAATGTCTTTTTTAAATTTAATAAAAGATAAACCGCGTGAATATTTTTCTATTCTGACGAGAGAATTTCTGATATCCTCTAAATATAACCTTACTCCTCTTTTAGACATAAATAACTTCTGTTAAAATATCTTTTTTTATCGCCGGCTTAAGAGCTTTTTTAGAAACCAAGTCAACTTTTTTATGAAGTTTTTTGCTTAAACAATCTTCCAATTCAATAAAATCAAATAGCCCGATAGGCGCGTTAAACTCTACCAGTATGTCAATATCGCTGTTTTCCCCCGCTTCCGCTCTGGCAACCGAGCCAAAAACACCCATTTTTTTAACATGGTATCTTTTTTTAAGAAAAGGAAGCTGGTTATTAATTTTTATTTTTATTTTTTTATCCATAGTCATATTATCATAATATCATTAAAAACGCCTTTTAGTCAAATGAGTGAATTTTGTTTAATTTTATTATCCATCTTAATAGCTTGCCGCGCGATAGATAACGATAATAATCCAGTCAACGCCAACTGTGCCAACGGGCTGACGCCAATCCCAAAAACAGTCGGCATGAAATTACTGTAGGTCCATTGCTGAAAAATGTACACGGCCTTAACTTCAACAATCAAAGCGATAACGACGCCGGCTATTACAACATAAAAATTCTGCCGCGCAACATCTGCGCGCAAAAACCACCGCCAATTTTTCCAGAGCAAAGCCCCGCCGAAAAATATCACGAGCAACAGTAAAGCATCTACGCCGGCAGCGTAAATCATTAGCGGCCAAAAGCTTAAATTAAAGGCATGCGACGCGTACAGATAAGACGCGTGCCAGGGCTCCCAGATAAAATTACTCACGAACGCCATGAACGCGAACAGAGCAATAATTTTTACTTTACCCCTCATACTCTTTGCGTTTAATTTTTCGTTACGAACTTTTTGCTAAACGGTACCAGCCAAAATGCTCGTAGATGCTTGACCACATAAAGCCGAAACTAAAAGCAAACAATAATTCTTCCAGCGGCACGCCGGCGACAAGCACTCCGGATAATTCCGGCAAATTCCAGACCGCTTCAACGTAAGCCGGGTACATGGCGGTCAGCGTTAAAAAGTACAAAAAATAAACTGCCAAAAAAAGAAAGGCGCTGGCGATCATTTTCGGCTTGAGGTCGGGACGGCAATACCAAGCGGCAAAACCGCCGATCAGAAGCGCCGCAATAGAAGAATAAATTGGGTTCCAGCCGGTAGTTAAAAGCAACGCCATAAGTAATATCGGCGTAGCGCCGATTGTCAGGTAGTGGAGGCGGTGGCGCCGCTGCTGCCGTTCGGAATGAGGCAAGTGGCTATGCCGGCGGGCGCGAAAGATAAATTCATAGAGCACCGCTACTATCCCGCCGACGCCGAAAGCCCAAATAATGCTTTCGATGTCAAAACCCGTTAAAACGTTTAGATTAAAAAGCGAGGGCGGGCTCCAGTAACGGGGCACGAACAGCGGCTCGGTCAAGCCGGTTAACGAAGTCCAAAAACTAACGACCAGCATTTCTTTTTTTTGTTCTTTACTGCCCAGCAAAACATAAACTACCAGCCAAATGCCGATTAATATTAAACTCCAAATTAACCAAGCGTATTGCATAAAATTAAATCGCACTACATAAAATTAATCTTTAACCGCGTGTTTAGTAATGGCTAAATTACAGCTCTGGTATTTCCGACACCAGGCCGCGCATTTCTTCGCCCATATTGGCTCGGCATAACGCAGCCCGCACTCGGGGCAAGTATAAAATTTAGCAGCCGACGCTTGCTCCTCTTCCGGACGGCGCTCGGTTTGCCCGGTATGCCCGTGCAAGCGCATCATAACTATATGAGCGAGCGGGCATAGCAATATTACTAACCACAGCCAATAATCGTTAGGCAATTTTCCCCAAACAAAAATTAAAAGCGCAGCCATAATTGGCAATGCACAGCCTAATAACATCCCCCAACCATGTTTAGAGAAAAAATTATTTTTTGGCAACAACATATAATAAGTAGGCGATGCTTAAAAGATTAATCGCTAAACTAATAACCAATAGCGGGCGTTGGTACTGCCCCAAAAATAAAGCGGCGCCGGCTAGCCCCCACAGCGGCAACAAATCAACCAAATGGTGGGCGCAACAAGCTAACATCGAAACCGAAGAAGTAGTTCCGCTTACTCCCGGCAAAGCGCCGCTAGTTTTGCGGCTGGTAGCTCTTACATAAAACCAAAGGCCGAATTGCGCGCCAAAACTAATGATAATAGCTATTAATAAATACCAAACTGCCGCCGTCACCGCCAACGCTTCCTGAAAGTTAGGCATCGTTAATAATATCAGTATACCATAGAGAAAACTTAAGCCGAAGCTAGCGATCACTCCTCGCTTAATTGAACGAATAATTTCTTTTGTCCGCATATTATTTTTTATTGGCGGCGATTTACTTACTGTCGGTAAAACATTCGGCATAGAGGTCCGGGTGATGCGACAGATGCTCCTGCCAGTCGGATTCGGTATAGCCGGGCGGGGTTTGGCATTTATCCGGCAGCTCGGCTTGCAAAGCTTTGGCAAAATTCTCTTGATTATTAACTAACGGCGATACGGCCGCCTGCCCGCTAAAAATGCTCACCGCCGACCAAACTAAGCCGCCCAACGCTAAGCTTACTAAAATAGCAATAATTAATTTTTCCCCTTGCATAAAATTATCGTTAGCAGCCGCCTACTTGCGCCGGCAGACCAACATTAGCGGAAGCGGCGGGGGCAGACGCGGGCGCGGCGGCAGCGCGAGCGGGATTAGCCGCTTGCACATACCCGCGCAGGCGGCCGATTTCTATTGACTGAAAAAAAGTCATTAAGAGTAAAATAATAACCACGCCGATAACAACTCCGTCTTTCCAGAGCCGCAGGCGCTGGCGGCGCCGTTCAAAGAGACTGTCTATTTCTTGCGCCGCCGCTACCTTTAAAGTTGTGTTGTCCATAAATTTAATGCTTAATTAATAATAAAGTAAATAAATTAACATCCGCCAACCTGCGCCGGCAATACCGGGCTCGCAGTCTGCCGCCCTTGGCTGGCTAAATATTTCTGTACGGTCGGCGCGGGAAAAAATACCGACTTCCATTTATTAGCTTCGGCGAGTATTTGCTGGTCGCTCATCGTATTGCCTTCCGTAGTTAACAGGTAAGCAACCACCCCGCGCATTGCCGCGGAATGGGCGCAGGCGCACGCTTTGCTTCCGTCCGGAAATACCAAAGTCGTAGCGCCGCAACAAAATTCGCAGGCGGTCTGCTGGCCAATGGCGATGTAGCGCTGCAGCAGCGTACCGGTTAGTTTATTAAGGCGCGTGTCCTGCTCCAAAGGCGCTAAAACGTTAATAGCGGCGGTCGGGTCGTCAAAACTCACTCCCAACTTAGCGCCGTAAACGGGCGGTACGCCGCGCGCTAATAGTTCACGAACTACAGCCGCAATCTCTGGCGACAACATAGTTTCGCTTGCCGTTGGATTGGCTGGCGCGGCGGCATTAGCTTGTGAAGATGCCATGGCAGCCATTTTATTCAGCGTGCTTAATTGCCACTGATTAATAATCAGCATAAACACCAGCACGAACATCAGGGCAATGCCGTATTTTTTTTGCATACAACTTATGATTAGTAAATAATGTTTAGGATTTATGGCAACGGCCCGGTTTTACTCCTTGTTTTAGTTGGCTGATAACCTCCGGTGAAACGCGGCACATCGGGCAGTCGCGATTTTGTTCGTTTTGTTTTTGGCGGGAATTGATCATTTTGGCTGTTTTTAATCTGCTGAATAGCTTAAACATAAATAAATATGTTTAGTAAATAAATATTGATTCGTTCTTAAACGAACCATCTTAAAATAATAACGCCGGTGGCGACAGCGGCCAGGCCCAACCACAGTTTCCAGGTTTTGGCCGTAGCCGCCTGCCAGGCGGCTATCCGGCTGAGCGCGTACCGGTTGCCGACAAAAGCCAATAATATTATCAGCGGCAACACGAACATTACATTGTAAAGCAAAAGGTAGCTTAAGCCCTGCCAAAAATTTTGGCGAGAAGCGAGCAAGCCGACGATAGCGACGTAAATTCCGCCGGAACAGGGGAAAGTACAGAGGCCGACCAAAAACGCGCCTATAATAACTGCCGGCAAAGTTCCGGCAGTCAGCCAGCGCCGCAATGTTTCTTGAGAAAAGCGCGGCATCTGCAATTTAATCGGAAAACGCGGCTGGTAATAGCCGATAATATTTATACCACCCAAAACGATAATCAGCCAAGCGCCGATTTTAGCCATTAGGTGGGGTTCGTTGGATAAAACTACCGCCTTAAACAAACCTAAGCCGATGCCTAAATACGTCAGGTAAATAATGCCGATGTAAAGACTGCCGTAAAGCGCGATTAACTTTAAGCTGCCTTTGAACGTAAATAGAAAGGCAACAAAAAACAGCAGCACCGCGATGGCGCAGGGATTAATGCCGTCAAGCAACCCGGTTAATAATACCAGCGGCAATAAAGAGCGTTGCCTGTTTTGGGCTGGCAATAATTCCTGCCGCTGCCAAGAATCAAGATAGGTCGTTAACGGTTCGTCTAAGCCGTACGTTTGCGCGGCGGTTTCGGGCTGCCAAACCGCATACTTAGCGTCTTTAATCTGAAGGCCCGACATCCCTAACATCTGGTCCTGAAAAATCAGCAGTGGCTGGGGCAACCTATCGGCGGCCATTGCTTCGCGCACCCGCTCTAGCGGCACGTGCCCGCCGATGATAACTTTGCCGTCATCAAGAAAAGTCATGATGTGGCTCTGCAATTCATAAGGGATGTTAATTTTATCCTGTAAGGCGTTCAAATCTTTTCTCACCGACCGGTCGTTGAGATAGTCAAACAATCCAACGGTTAGCCCTTGTTCTTGCAAGTAAGGCATTAATTCTTGGGTCAAATACTGGTTGCAATCACTGCACGCTTCGTTGTAATAAATGGCCGCTGTCTGATAGCGCCCTCCTGATTCCGCCGCCCGGGCGATATGCCAACTAATCAATAGCAAACTGACTATCAACGCGTTGCTTAAATATTTCTTTATCTTTAATTTTTTCATAAATTCTTTCTTATTTATTGGTGTCAACGGTAACGTTAAAAGTTAAAGTATATTCAGCGCGAGGATTTTCGGTCTTAAGATAAATCGCCCGCTGAAAGAAGCCAGCGGCGTTTTCCGGTCCGTGGGCCAGCGGATTATAAGTAGCGACTACTTCCATTTCCTCGCCCGCGCCTAAGACAAAATTTACTCGCGGCAGATTGCCGTGGTCCATGCCGATTGGGGAAGTTATTCTCTTGCCCTGGCGCAATTGCGCCGTGGTGCAGCCGCAGGAAGTGGCGACTTTAACGATTCTGATGTCGCCCGCGCCCGCATTTTTAACGCGGTAAATATGGTTAACGGGCGCCAGTCCGACAACGCCGAAATCATAATCACTCTCCGTTACTTCTAACCTACCCTCGGCTAACGCCGGCCGGCTAATGGTTTGGCTCAGGAAGTACCAACCCACCGCCACTAAGACGACTGCCGCTATACCACAGATAAGATAGTTAAATTGTTTTGTCTTCATAGCGATGATTATTAAGATAACTAAAATAAAAACACTTTGCTTAACTAAGCAAATCTTACTCTCCTTAATATCAAAATAAGGAGAGCGATTAACTGCTTAGAACAACAAAGTGTCGGCGGTATATTTTAGGTAAAATTTCAACTAAAGCGTCGTGCGGATGCAAACGCCGGTAATAGCTGTTAACTCCTTGTTCGCCTAAACGCACGCCGGCAGCAATGGGTACGGCAACGAATGCCTGGGGCAGGCGCCACCACGCTAGCCAAACCAGCGCTAACGACAAAGCCACCATGCTACTGATTAAAAAGTTGGCTACTGCTTTAGTCATGGTAGTAATGTGCGTTAAGGCAGAAAAAATTTCGCTCCCGCATTCTAAACCGACGGAACAGCTTAAGTGGGCGCTCTGTTGGCCGCAACCGCTCCACGTCAAAGGAATCACCGCTAAAGCGAGAATGATGCCGATAACTATTACTATTTGCAACCGATAGGCCGGCATAAATAATTATTTTAACTTTTAAGCGTTTTCTTTATTTCTGCCAATTCTTTCTTGGTAATTTCGCCGCGCGCGTAACGTTCTTGGGCGATATCCAGCGCCGAATTTTTATCGGTACGGCCGCTGACTAAATGCGCCAACCAAATAATTATCAGTATAACTAAGACCCAGCCGATGATCATTGTCAGCCACCCGAAACCCATTCCGCCCGGGTAGCCGTAGAAATATCCCATCATATAATTAAAATTAGTTAGGTAATTAATTTTTTTAATTTAAGGTTATTTAAGACCGGTTATTCCGGCGCTAAAGCGCGCAAACTCAAAGAAAAGAAACGAGAACAGAACGATCATAATAATGGGTGCGATTAGCGACAGGTAATTAGTTCGGCCCGGTTTAAACAAGCGTAAAGTTAAAGAGTTGCTGACTACCGAAACGGAACTCAAAGCCATCGCGAGCCCGGCCAGCTCCGGTTTTAAAATAATGCCGGCAAAAGCCAGCACGCGCGCCGCTATCGGGATGCCCACCACATTATAAAACAGGGCGAAAAACATGTTTTGTTTTATCTTTCCTACGGTGGCGCGGCTTAATTCAATCGCCGCCAAAACATCGCTTAAATCATCTTTGATAATGACGATGCCGCCGGTTTCAACCGCCACGTCCGTGCCGCTGCCCATCGCTATTCCTAAATCAGCTTGCGCCAGCGCCGGCGCGTCGTTGATGCCATCGCCTACCATAGCGACCTTTAAACCGCTCGCTTGCAATTTTTTTATTTCGTTCGCTTTATCTTCCGGCAAAACTTCCGCCAATACTTTGGTAATTCCCGCCTGTTTAGCTATCGCCGCCGCCGTGCGCTGGTTGTCGCCGGTTATCATAAACACTTCCAGGCCGCGTTCCCGCAACTTGAGCACGGCCGTCACCGCGCTGCCTTTGATGGTATCGGCTACCGCCACTAAACCTAATATTACTTGCTCGTCCGCTAAAATCATCGCGGTTTTGCCTTCATCTTCTAAAGCATGCAGTTTCATTTCCGTCGCCTCCAAAGTTAAGCCAGCCACATCCGTAATCAGCCGGCGATTGCCCAAAAAATATTTCTTACCGTTCAGCGTTCCGGTTACGCCGTGCCCGGGAATTGCCCAAAAATCAATCGCGTCCGCTAAGATAATTTTTTCTTTAGCCGCGTATTTTACTATCGCTTCCGCTAACGGATGTTCGGACTTGCTCTCCAACGAAGCCGCTATCCGGATTATTTCTTTGGTTAAAAATTCGTTCTTAATTACGGTAACATCGGTTACTTCCGGCAGCCCGTTGGTTAAAGTGCCGGTCTTATCAAACACCATTGCTTTGATTTTGCAGGCGGCTTCCAAGGGCTCGCCGCCTTTGATTAAAATGCCGTATTCGGCGCCTTTGCCGGTACCGACCATAATCGCAGTCGGCGTCGCCAGCCCCAAAGCGCAGGGGCAGGCGATGACGATGACGGCGGTAAAGGCCATCAAACTAAAAGTTAAATTTGCCCCTAAAACAAAAAACCAAACGACGAAAGTTAGCGCGGCCGCGACTAAAACCAGCGGCACGAACACGGCGGAAATTTTATCCGCCAGCGCCTGAATGGGCGCTTTGGAGCCCTGCGCTTCCTCTACCACGCGGATAATTTGCGCGAGCGCGGTTTCCGCGCCCACCCGCTCGGCGCGGAATTCAAAACTGCCGTTTTTGTTGAGAGTCGCGCCGTACACTTTATCGCCCGTATTTTTTTCTATCGGAATGCTTTCGCCCGTGAGCATGGATTCATCAACGGCGGAAGCGCCGGCAGTGATGACGCCGTCTACCGGAATTTTTTCTCCCGGCCGCACGACAATAATATCGCCGACCGCCACTTGTTCTATCGGCAAATCGTTCGTCTCCCGTCCGCGCCGCACGCGCGCCGTTTTTGGCTGCAACCCAATCAACCGCTTGATTGATTCGGAAGTGCGCCCTTTAGCTCTCGCTTCCAGCCATTTTCCTAAAATCACGAAGGTGATTAGAAAAGCGGCGGTCTCAAAATACAATTCGGGGATCTTTTCGCCGCCGATGCCGATTAAACTTCGGCTGACCGCGACATAACTAAGATACTGCCACAGGCTGTAAATAAAAGCGGTGCTGGTGCCAATCGCGATCAAGCTGTCCATATTGAACGTTTTCATTCTTAAGCCGCTGTACAAACCGTGATAAAATCCGGCGCCGATGATGAATTGCACGGGAACGGTCAATATTAGAGAGATAATGCCAACGTACGGCCAAAGCAGGCGCCCAGGCAAAGCGGGCATAAAATCCAAAGCCATAAAATACAGCATGGGCAAACTTAAAACAAAACTCGCTAAAAATTTTTGCCGATACTTTTTCATTTCCCGCTCCCGTTTCTGCCGTTCCGCTTCCGGGTTGCTTTTGTCAGCCAAAGCGGCCCGATAGCCGGCTGCCTCCACGGCTTGAATAAGCGCGGGCAAGGCAACCGCGCTCTCGTCAAACTTCACGATTGCTTTTTCGGTGGCAAAATTCACGTTGGCTTGTTCAACCCCGGCAGCTTTTTTTAAGGCACGCTCAATAATTTGCGCGCAAGAAGCGCAGTGCATGCCTTCAATATTTAAGGTGGTTAATTTGGTTGTTTCCATATGGTAATAGTAAGTAATAAATAATAGAGGGACGGTGATTACGTCTGTACGGTGTAGCCGGCGCCAGCGAGCGCTTGCTCAATTTCTGGCCTCGCAATTTCGCGATCAGCTAAAATTTCAGCGGCGCCGGTTTCCTCAACGCGCGCTTCGCTGACGCCCGGAATTTCTTCCAATTTCATCTTAGTTAGTTTAACGCAAGCGGGGCAATGAAATCCTTGAACGGTTATTTTAGTTGTTATCATATAATTATTGTACTCTAATCAAGCCGCGCGGTACACCCATCGCGCAGGTGATGGGATAATCGCCCTTGTCTTGAGGGGTAAAATTCATAATAATTTTTTTGCCGGCCTGTAAATACTCCGGCCGCTCATACAAGCCCGGCACCATAATCGTGCTCATACAGCCGTACCCGTTTTCTTTAACGTCAATTTCTAATTTTACTGGCTTGCCTGCCTGCACGCTAAATGAGTTCGGCTGGATATCGGCGCCGTAAGTATAAAATATTTTTAATATTTGCGTGCCTTGATTGTCAGCAGGGGTAGTAAAATTAGCGTCGTTATTTATCTGCCCGCCGTTGGGCACAGCTGGCTGACGCGCTCCGCCGCAACCACAGCCGCCCGCGCCGCAAGCGCCTCCGGTATCGCCGCCAAATGCCGAACGCAAAGTTACGTCGTTATTCGTTACCGGCGCCTGCGCGCTTTGGTCAACGACGGTAAAACTGCCGGTGTACATTCCCATGCTGCAGGAGAATTTGATTTGGCCGGCCTGCAAGGGCGTAAACTCAATAATATTTTCGCCGGGCTTTAAGTTTAAGCGTAAATTCAGCGCCGGCACCACCAGGCTGGAAGCGCACGAATACGGCGCCTGCGCGTCAATCAGCCAGCGCACCGGCACTCCCGCCTGAATGGTAAACTGCCGCGGTGAATAGCCGTAATTGCCTTCGGTCATTTTTACCGTTTGCACTCCGTCAACGACGCTAACGTTAGGGTCGGCGGCGATAACATTGGTTCGCGCCGCATTGGCAGAAAAATTTAAATCCCAGCCAAGCAAACGCGACCCGTTAGTAAAGTTAAATAAGGCAAACGAAACGACGACGAGTCCCGCAAACTTAAAAAACCGCTTGGCAAATACGCCTTTGACGACTGACGTTAGGCCGCCGACGCTCAATAATCCCGGCGCCGTGCCTAACGCAAAAATTCCCATGATCAAAGCGCCTGACAAAAAACTGCCGGCGCTGACGGCATAAAGCTGCATCGCTTGCGTAAAACCGCAAGGCAGAAAAAAAGTCAGGGCGCCGGCTACCGCCGCTTGCTTATGGTTATACTCCCGCACGTGTTTATCCGCTCTCAACAGGCGGCTAACGCTTTTGGGCAAAGTAAACTTCCAGTTCGTCAGCCAAGGAAAAACATCAATCAATTGCAATCCAATTAAAAACATCGCTACTCCCACGGCAATGGTTAACAGCCCGGTAACATTGCTGGAAAGCTGCCAAGCGCTGCCGGCCATACCGAGCAAACCGCCTAAAAAAGCGTACCCGGCTACGCGCCCCAGATTAAAGAAAAGATGCGGCCTGAATTTCTGCCACGGCGCGCTTTCCGGGTGCGCTTCCGCGTGGCGCGTGGCAATGCCTAAGACGATTCCTCCCACGAGCGCCATACAAGTAGAAAAGCCGGCGGTTAAACCCACGAGCAAAACCAGCGGCAGACTAAACGACTGCGCCGCTAAACTGGCGCCAAAATTCAAGACGCCAAAATTTTTTAACACTAAAAACGCCACTACCAAAACAAAAAAAGCAATGCCTAAATCCTGATAATCGCTCCAGTTATGGTTAAGCCAAGTTTTTGGTTTGTTTACTCCTACTTCATAGCCAGCCGCCCGAACCGCTTCGGCGATTTCATTATCATTGGGTTTCTGCCCTTGGTAATAAACGTCAACGCCCGCCCGCGCTACGTTTGCGTGCGAATTCACTATTTCGGGAATGTGCGACAGCTTTTGTTCCACGAGCATTTCGCAAGAGCGGCAGTGCATGCCTTTGATGGGCACGTATATTTTTTCCTGTTTTTTATGTGCAGACATAATTGAATATTTAATGTTTTAGCCAAATATAAAACGCCCAAACACCGTTGCTAAATAGTAACCTTTGCCTCTTTTAACGAAAGAGTTCTATTCAGCAATAATGTTTAGGCGTAAAGCTTGGGATGCAAAATGCCCTGGGCAAAAAGAAAACTGAAGTAATTGTAAATTTTTTCCCGGCTGCTTGTCTTTTTGTGGTAGCGGTACCAAAAAATTAATCGCGTCTCCGCCGTCTTGATCAGCGCCTTAAAACTAAAACTTACTATTAAGACGGCGATGATAAAAAGCGCTAACGATTCTCCCGCCGGCAAAGCAGAAAATATTTGCTTCCAAAAACTGATGTGGTTAACGACGCTCATCGGGCAAATAGCGGCCAGATCGCCATTGAAGGGGCAAGGAGATTCGGCGCCGGCGCTAAAACTATTCATCCCTAACTGCACGCCAAAACTGGCCATGATAATAAAGATGGCTAAAAGAATGGTTATATGTTGGCGAAGCAGAAATTTCATTAAGTTAATTTAGCGTTATCTAAACTTGTGTTTAGCCTACCATAAAAAAATAAAAAAAGCAATTATCTTCTTTGCCCCAGCTCCCCGAGCAGCGCGTCAATGGCTGACTTTAGTTGGCGGTAAGATACCGCGCCGGAAATTGGTATGGTTTCACCGGCCACTAAAATCACCGAGTAAGGAGTGCCGCCGGAACCGCCGGCAAGTAACGCCTGGGATAGTTCGCTCGCTACTTTATTAGCGTATTTGCCCGAAGACCAGCAGGTTAAAAACTGCTGCCGGTCCAAGCCGATGGCGCTGGCGATTTCCGGCAGTTGCTGCGGGTCCAGCCCGTCGTTAGACGGCGTTACGGCAAATACGGCGTCAAGATACTGCCAGAATTTATCGTTTCCTCCCAGTTCCGCCGCGCACTCGCTCGCTTCCGCCTCTTTACGCGCTTTAGCATGCAAAGAATCAATCGGAAAATGCCGATATATCCAGCTTACCTGCCCGGGATAAGCGGCCACGATTTGCTGCAGCACGGAATGGAACTCTTTACAAAAAGGGCATTCTAAATCGGCAAATTCAATGATAGCAATCGGGGCGGCAACATTGCCGCGCAGATGATCGTAGCGCGCCGGCGGAGCAATGGTAATGCCTTGATTATTGCTCGCGCTAGCGGCTATGTTTTGGTCGCGAGACGTCTGGCCTTGCAGTGAAGCTAAACTGCCGTTGCTAAAATCATTTCCGGCGGGTGGCGGCATTTTTGTCAGCACTAAAAATAAAAAGCCGATTGCTGCCAATAAAACTACGGCGGCAACCGCCAAAATAATAAAAGTAATTAAGTTTTTTTTTGGCATAAAATTAAGTTAGTCCGGGATGTTATTAAGCGCGCCGTCGTTTACCGGAATAAATCTGCCGCCAAGCGCGTTATACTCAACGCTATCAATCCAACGTTTATAGAGCGCGTTGCCTAAATCTTCAATAACATAAATTCTATCCCCGGAACCTTTTACCGGCTGGTTTAACATAAATTCAAATAACGCGTTGTTGCCGACATCAACCGCTAAGGCCATTTGCCTTACTTTGCCTTCCGCGCCCTGCTGCCAGTTTCTGACGATAATGTCTTGGCCGGCTAAAAAGTAAGCTTCATAAACGCAAACGCTGCCTGCTTTAACATAGCCGCCCGCCCGTGTCTGCTCGTCAAACGTTAAATTAGTTCCGCTTTGGTAAGGATGCGCCATCTTTAAATTAGCGGCCGGGCACCGGCTGGCGTCTGCGGGCACGTCTTCATAAAAAACGGCGCGGACAACATTGTAACTATCAGCGGCGGCGTTATCTAAAGCGGCTAACAGTTGAGGAGAAGGGCAAAGCGGCGTTCTGGTATTAACGCCGGCAGTTTGCCAAAAATCAGCAGAGCGGCTGCAATTTCTGCCGGCCGTGCCAAGGTAGTCGCTACCCGTACTGCGCAAATAGTTATAGTAACTATTGACATAATTTAAATAATCCTGGCCGCTCCAAGTAATCGCCTCCGCAAAACCGTAGTTTCGGCTTTGATAATGCCCGCCTAAGTTATAGGGCTGCCCCTGCCATTCTAAAAACGGGCGGCTGCCGTGGAGCCAACTGCCTGAACTTTGTTCGTCAGTTTGGAAATACCGCTCGCGCGCGGGAAAATACACATCGGCATAAGGCGCTCCGCTGTCGTATTGATAATATCCGTTAGTCGCAAAATTAATGGAACTGGCCGGATGATTAAATTCAATCAGATGTTTAAAATATCTCTGCCAAACTGCCGAGCTGTATGATTGCTGGCCGCCGCCTAATTCGCCGTAGCCGTTATCAATCGCGCCCATCAGCCAAAGAGGGTGAGTGCCGACGCTGACATAGTTTGTGAGCACTGTTATTTTTTCACTCTCACTGTCTCCTCGGTTATAATAGCGAAGGTGGCCAAACCCCATCAACGTGCTTTGGCCAACGGGGTAATTTCCTTGTTTAGTGATGGTGCCAAGCCCGCCGCCGAAAACCAAGTCTTGCTTATTGGCAATCGCGCCGCCATCGTTAAAAATAGCGTAATGGGCGTCAGAGAAATTTAAATAATTATCCAAATTAATTCTAACGCTGCCCGGGGGCTGGACCGTAACTTCCAGCGGCTCAAATCCAGCCAGTTGCTCGGTGCCGTAGTTGCTCTTAGCCATATTAACAATTTCTTCGGCAGTTAGAGTATAGCCCTGGCCTGCCAGCCAACGCTCATCTTCAGGGCTCAAGCCGTTAATTTTTATTCTGTCCAAATCATTCCAGGCATAGCCGCCGGCTGCCAGTTTAGCAATATCTTGCCGACTGTACCCATAAGCCGCAAACCAGCCGGCATCATAAGGAGTATATTGGCTCTTAACAATAATATGCAAGCCATAAGCATATCGGCCGGGAGCGGGCGGCTCGTCCGTTATCTGGCGCTCGGCGGCGGCGATTGCTTTGTGTTGCGGCACTATCTGCCAACTGCCGCCTTCGGCTTTGCGCCAAAGCTCAAAATGGCTGGTGCGGCTTTGCGCCCATGAATCCATCTGCCAAGATATACTGGCTTTACTGCCATTATCAATTAACTGGGCATTAAATTGGGAAATAAGCGGCAACAGCGGGTTATAGATGCAAATTCCCCGCCCGTTATTAACATAGGCGCAACGAGCGATGCCGGCAGCGCAATCATTGTCGTTGCGGCAAACGGCCGCGCATTGTTCGCAAGCGCCGTCGGACAAGCAACTTCCGGCCGAAGGATAAGGGCCGCAATCTGACGCGCAGCCGTTCTGGCAGGAGACGGACGCCGCGGCGGGACAGGCCTGCAGATTGCAATTAACCAGCAGGCGCTCCGGACCGAGGCAATATCTGCCGCCGCCGGCTGGCAGAGGATTATCGCACTGCCGCGTTTTAACGGTAACCCCGCCGCCGCATGTTTGCGAACAACTGCCGTTAACTTGCCAGCCGCTCCAGCCGCCGTCAACTGCCGTTTGCCAGCCAAGCAATGTTAGCGGCTGCGATACTGCTGCCACTACCGCTTTCCAACCGTTCACCACTCTAGCAATGATTGATGATGATTGTTCAATTTCATTATTATCTTCTTCTAAAGCCGGCGCCGTTGTTTCGCTTACCGCCACGATATCTGATTTAGTCAGATTAACAAACAAAGATTTAACCACATAACGCGCGCCCGCAAAAACAGCGATAATGATAACCGCGCCTACCAACCCGGTAAAGAAAAAATTTCTCACTAACGACAGCTGAAACAGCTTTATCAGGATAAAACCAAAAACCAGCAATACCATCACGACTAAAACAGTCGCCAAAATGTTAGTCAGCCAACCCAGCGCCGTTTGCCAAGTGCCGGCGGCAACATCGCCGGTGCCGATTAAAATATAAGCCGCGCCGCCGGCAATTTTTTTTATTCCCGCTGCCGCGACATTAATCGGGCTACGCCAATTAAAACTTCCCGTCTTGCCGCCAATCGCCCTGATGCCATCCCATAATTTAGCCGGCGCTTGGCTGAAGTAACCGCCTGCCTGCTGAAAAAACGCTAAAACCACATTAATTGCTTGGGTGGCTTGAATGTCTTTTTTCGTAAAATCCAAACCGTATTGTTGTTGCTCCGCAGCAGGCGCTGGCTGCTCTTCCGCCTCTTCCGCCGCCGTTTCTTCTACCGGAGGCAAGTTAACCTCTTGAGCTAATAGCGGCGCGCCTAGCGCCAAACTAATGATTGTTACTGACAATATAATAAGATTACGCATACAGCCAGTATAACATTTGCCTGTTAAAAAATAAATCCGAACGCGGCGGCTATCTAATCGGCTTTTGCGCGGAAAATTTCGCCGCTGATCGCCGCGCGCGGTAATAGCGGCTTAATTGAACTAAAAATTCTTTCAAAATATGAATGCCGCTTAAGGCGGGACTAACATAACCGCCGCGGTAACGGCGGAAAGAAGTCAGCACTAATAATTCGCGGTCAAACACTAACTGCCCCTGTTTAGCCAGCCGTCGGCATATTTCTATGTCCTCTCCCCAAAGCGCTTTCGGATTAAAGCCGTTGACTTTCCGGAAAGCTTTTTTAGTAACCGCCAAATTTACGCTCGGGAGCGCCGGCCGGCGGCTAAATAAAAATTTAGCGTAAAAAGAAATGATAACGCGCTTAACCAAAAAATTAACCGGCTTGTTTCCGTCGTAAAAAATATAGCCGCCGCCGACGGCCGCCGCTTGGGGATGAATGTTAAAATTATTATTTATTTTAGTCAGCCAATCAGCCGGCAGAATTGCGTCCGCGTCGGTAAAAACTAAAATTTCTCCTTGCGCCGCCGCCGCGCCCAAATTTGACGCCCGCGCCGCGCCCGGCCTTGGCTCAAAAAGCGCCCGTACGGGATACTGGCTGGCGATAGCGCTAGTGTCATCAGCGCTCGCGTTATCAACCACCATAATTTCAAACCGGCCTTGATAATTTTGTTTTAACAAAGACTCTAAGCATTGCCCGAGCCATTTCTCCTCGTTATAAGCGGCAATAATTATTGAGAAACTGCGCCGCCTTTGATTGTCTCCGTTAGCCATAGTGAATTTAATGTCTATCCTTAAATATTAACGCAAAAATAAAAAAGCCGCTAATGGTTACGGAACAGGCTCCTCTTTAATTTTATCTGATAAAATTATACAATAAAAATATATTATCAATATTTTTATGCCAAAACGCTACTCTTTAATATTAATTATCTTTTTCACCGTAATCATTTTATTATTGCTTACTGTCAGCTTTATCTATCAAACAAAGCAAGGCGCGTCAAACGCGCTGCCGTCTTTTATAAAACAACAGCCATCTCTAACGGCAAATAAACCTACTAACTCCGCCGATAATTTAGGCCAAGAATCGCTCTTGCAACTGCCATTGAGCCAAGGATTGGAGCGCATTACTAAAAAGCCCTTTGGCCTAAAAATTTCGCCGCAAAATTCTCCCGTTGCCCCGGAAAAATTTTCCGGCCTTCACGCCGGCGTTGATTTTGAAATTTTGCCGAACGAAGAAAATATTGCCGTGCCGGTTTTAGCTGTCTGCGCCGGACCGCTTATCTATAAACAACTGGTGAGCGGCTACGGCGGCGTCGCCATTCAACGATGCGTTTTGGCTGAACAAACCGTTACGGCGCTTTACGGCCATTTAAAATTAGACGGCATCGCGGCGAAATTAAACACCGAAATTTCTGCGGGCGACCAAATTGGTATTTTAGGCAAAGGCTACGGCAGTGAGACGAGCGGCGAGCGCAAACATCTGCATTTAGGAATTCATCGCGGCGCTACTATTGACCTGCGCGGTTATGTGCAAAGCACGAAAGAGTTGGAGGAGTGGGTGGATGTTATGAAGTATCTAAAATAATTAATAAAATTCTATCAAGTAAGTTTTAATAAACTTTTCAATTGATTTGACGACCTCGTTTTTTAATTTAGGATTACTCTCCGCTATCCAGACGGCAAAATTATATAATTCTTTAGTATCAACTTTCAACCATTTTTTATTTATAGATAAAAATACCAGAAGGGTCGTTATGGCGATTCTTTTATTGCCATTCTGA
Organism: Candidatus Falkowbacteria bacterium CG10_big_fil_rev_8_21_14_0_10_44_15; assembly: GCA_002773575.1. Lineage (GTDB taxonomy): Bacteria > Patescibacteriota > Patescibacteriia > Patescibacteriales > XYC2-FULL-47-12 > 2-12-FULL-45-10. The sequence goes on along the minus strand of PFAT01000028.1, from coordinate 6,519 downwards.
AAAGGATGATTTTTGATCAATAAATAAAATAAAATTGCTCCTTTCCCAATTAAGCCCTGATATAATAATTTCTTATCAAATTTCTGGAAAGGAGTAAAAATGCAGCTCTCCAAAATATTAGGATAGCGCGTTATAAAAGGTGGAATCGGTTCATCCCAGGTCATAGTATCTTCGGCCAGCTTAACCGCTATATATTTAATTTTTGTTAAAGTAATTGGTTTTATCATAGTTTTATTATTCTCTGCCTAGTAATCTTAAAGTTTCGCCATATTCTTTTATCACTTGGGAGACGCCCCTTTCTATTTCCATCTTTAATCTTTCCGATAAATCATTATCAATAAATTTTTCTGCCTCGTCTTTTAAAATAATATAGGTTTTACCAACTTTTTCGGCCTTGATTTGTTTATTTTGTACTTTTTTAAAAACAGCGATCCGGCTGATTTTCATGATATCGGCAAGTTCTTTCACGGTATAATATTTTTTATCAACTAATTTTTTCATAATTATGTTAACTAAGTGTTATTTATATAATAATGTTAACATGTGTTAACTTATTTGTCAATAGTTAACATACTGTTAAATATATGGCTAATATTAATATAAATTTATAATTTATTCTTAAATAACAAAGAAACTCAATACTTGGCATGTTTACAAAAAACGAGCAGTTAAACGCTCGTTTTTCTAAATCCCACTGTAGTGGGTGGCCAGAGGGAGTTGAACCCTCGCTAGCGGCGCCACAAGCCGCTGTTCTACCGTTAAACTATGGCCACCATAATCCCAGCAAGGCTGGAAAATGCCAAATTACAAAATCCAAATGTCAAACAAATTATAAATCATAAATAAAAAATGTCAAAAATTATTTTTGTAATTTATATTGCTTCGCAAAATATGGTGCTCCCGGTAGGAATCGGACCTACATTTAAGGCTTAGAAGGCCTCCGTTCTATCCATTGAACTACGGGAGCTTATAATTTATATTTTGCAACATATCTCTTAACTGCTGTCTCAACAATCTCTTGCCTTCGGCAGTCTTTAAAAATTTTTCTCTTCTTATCGCATCGCTTTGCAAAAAATATCCCTCATAGTGAATTAGCTTCACAGGTCTTTTATTTTTTGTAGACACAACCTTACCGTTCTTATGTTCTAAATAACGTCTTTTCAAATCTGCTGTAGAACCAGTATATAGTTGATTATTGTTAAGATGTAAAATGTAGACATAATACATATAAACGGAATCGCCGTATCATTCGATACGGTAAAAATCTATATTTCCAGCTTAGAAGTTTACCCTGTCGAATGGCAGGGGCTGCCGTTCTATCCATTGAACTACGGGAGCAAAGTTGCGATAACTTTTACTTTTTTATATTTTTGGCTAATTTTTTAAAAACAGCGCTTTGGTATAAACGAAAGCTCGGCCGTTTTTCTTTTTCATAAATGTAAAACGTGCCTATAACTATCTTACAATTTTTGCAAATTAACTCTCTTGTCTGGCTGGGAATATTAGGGGTAAAAATACGGTCTAAATAGAGCCGTTTAAGCGGCCCCGGGCCGTCTTTTTGGTATGATAACAAATAAGATTTACAGCTACTACAGTAAACGTGAAGAACCCGGGCATAGCCGCCTCTGGCTTTTCTATATTTATCATTTTTTAACTTAAATTCTGTTCGTTTCACAAAACTATTAATCTTTAATTACTAAAGGCGCGAGCATTCCCCGCGCCTTTACCCTTACACCTTTTAAATTACTTGATATTGGCGCAAATTTTATGTCTGCGCCTATATCATACTATATGCACTTAATGCTGTAAAAGGTGATGGGGTTTAGTTTTACATATTTTGAAGCACTTGTGAATAGAAAACTAGCGCCGGAACCCGTGTCTGTTATCTCTGTCTCTATGATTATGGTCATGGTTGGAACGCCCGCCGCGGCTAAACCCGCCGAAACCCCCAAAACCGCTTTCTTGTTTTCCTTTTTCGTCTTTCCAAAGTTCGCTATTGCCGTCCAATCCTTTCATGGTCAAACTGACGCGGTCGTCTTCCACGCCTTTGACGCAAACTTCCACTTCATCGCCTATTTTTAACAAATCCGCCGGACTGCCGACGCGGTAAGGCGCCATTTCGCTTACGTGCACCATGCCGTCGTTGCCGCCCGGCAGGCTGACAATCACGCCAAAATCCATTACGCGCGTAACTTTGCCGCGGAAAGTTTCGCCCGGCTTAAACTCGCGCAAAATGTCTTCTATCATCTGTTTTGCTTTTTCCATTCCTTCCGCGTTCGTCGAGCAGATGGAAACCAAGCCCTCGTCCGAAATGTCAATCGTTACTCCGGTATCTTTAATAATGCCGTTAATGATTTTGCCGCCGGTACCGATAACTTCCCCGATGCGGCTCGGGTCAATTTTAAACGAAATAATGCGCGGCGCGTACGGGCTTAATTCAGGCCGCGGCGCGCTGATTGCTTTATTCATGCCGGCTAAAATTTCCAGCCGCGCCTTTTTTGCCCGCGCTAATGTTTCTGCCACAAGTTCCAGCGGCAACCCTAAAGTTTTGGTATCAAGCTGAATGGCGGTAATGCCCTCGCGCGTGCCGGCAACTTTAAAATCCATTCCGCCCTCGCCGTCTTCCAAATCCTGCAGGTCGGTAATGATTTTCCAGCTCTTCATGTCCGGCGTGCTGGCTAATCCCATCGCAATGCCGGCTACCGCTTTTTTAATCGGCACCCCGGCGTCCATCAACGCTAAAGACGATCCGCAAGTTGAACCCATTGACGAAGAACCGTTAGAGCCAAGCACTTCGGAGACAACGCGAATGGTGTAAGGAAATTCTTCTTCCGAGGGCAATACCGGACGCAGCGCTTTTTCCGCCAAAGCGCCATGGCCGATGTCGCGCCGAGACGGCCCAAACATCGGTTTCACTTCGCCCACGCTGTACGGCGGAAAATTATAATGATGCATGTATTTTTTGGTGGACTTGCCTTCTAAATTTTCCAAAAATTGCTCGTCGCCCGGCGAACCCAAAGTGACGGTGGAAAGCACCTGCGTTTCTCCGCGCTGGAACAGGGCCGAGCCGTGCGTGCGCGGCAATATTGCTACTTCCGAAGACAGCGGGCGAATTTCGTCTAACTTGCGGCCGTCAACGCGTTCGCCCCGCTCCAAAATGCCGCGCGTTACTTCGGCCTCTACGATTTTTGGCGCCAACTCCTCCGTTATTTTTTTAGCGAGCGCCGCTTCAACTTTTTTGCCTAACAAATAATTAACCGCTTCTTCTTTGATGGCCGCAACCTGCGCTTTGCGCTCCTGCTTTTTGTCAGTCGGGATTTCTTTAGCGAATAAATATTGAGCGGCGTTTTTGGCTAACCAGTCTTGAGCGAGTTTCTGCGCCGGCCGCTCATCTTCACTTAGGTCGGCCTGCAAGCGCGATTTCGCATTCGCGCTTTCATTAATGTTTGGCTTCAACTCCGCCTGCATTTTTTTAATTAAATCCAAAGCCGGCTTCATTTCTTTCAGCGCTTGCTTCATCGCGGCTAACGCGTCTGATTCGGCCACTTCTTTCGCGCCCGCTTCCAGCATAATAATTTTATTGTCAGCGCCGGCAACGGTTAAATCCAAGTCGCTTAATTTTTCTTGTTCTTGGCTGGGATTAAAAACTAACCCCCCATTGACGCGGCCGATTTTAATGCCGGCGATTGGGCCCGCCCAATTTATATTAGAAATCGCTAAAGTGGCGCTAGCGGCAAGAAGAGAAACGAGTTCCGGATCGTTTTCATTGTCAGCGGAAAGCACCGTTAAAATAATCTGAACGTCTTGGCGGCTTTGCTGGTTAAACAGCGGACGGATGGCGCGGTCAACCAGGCGCGCGGCTAAAACCGATTCGTCGGACGGGCGGCCTTCGCGTTTTATCCAGCGCGAGCCCTTAATCATCCCCGCCGCGTACAAGCGCTCTTCGTAACCAACGAACAGGGGGAAATAGTCCATGCCTTCTTTAGCTTCTTTAGTTTGAACGACCGCAGCCAAAATAACCGTGTCGCCGTAGCGCACGGTCACCGACGCAGTTGCTTGCTGCGCGAGTTTCCCGGTGGAAATCGTGAGAGTGCGGCCAAGCCACTCACAGGAATATTTTTTCTCTGTCATAAATTTTTTTCAGTCGTCTCTAACCTTTTTTCCCTCCCCTTTCGGAGGGGAGGGTTAGGGTTGGGTGGACTTTATTTTCGCCTCTCCCAGCTCATCTTTGTTACTAAGATGATTTAGAAACAACTGCTTCCTTTCACTTGTGCCTTGGCCGACAAACTACAGACGCGCGATTTTTATAAAAAATCTGACGGCTATCTGTCTGCCGGCCAAAAACATTAATAATAAATCTACTAATTACAAATTATTTACTAATATACTAATTACGAATCCGCACTTAAATACCACATTTGTATATTTGTATGTAATTTGTAATTGGTAGGAGGAGTTTACTTTAAAAATTTCCTTGCTCCGCCCAAATCAATAAAATCATCCGCCTCTTCAATTAATTTTGACGAACAAGTTTTTTGAAACGCCATTACTTCCACGATGCAGCCCAGATGGTCGCGTAAAAATCTGACTAACGGCAAAAAATCCCCGTCGCCGGTCACCAGCACGACGACATCGAGCTTCGGCGCTATGCGAATCGCGTCTATCGCCATCCCGACGTCCCAATCGGCTTTTTTTACGCCGGATAAAAATATTTGCAAGTCCTTAATGCGAACCTCAAAGCCCTGTTTATCAAGCGCTTCCAAAAACGATTCCTCTTCTCCCGTTTTAGTTTTAATCGCGTAAGCAATCGCCCGGATTAATTTCCGCCCGCTTACCGCTTCTTTTAATATTTGCCCGAAATCAACTCGCCGCTGAAATAAATTCTTGGCCGAGTGGTACATATTGGCCACATCCACAAAAACTCCCACCCGCTGTTCTTTATGTTTTATCATAGTTCAAATAGTTAATACGCTTACTTTTAACTTTCTGCCCTTCTCTCCGCCGCCGCTTCTTCCGCGTCTTCGCGGTCCTGCGCCCTTTGTTTGGCCGCTTCCAGCTCTTCCTGTTCGCGGCGCTTAATTTCCGCTTCCTCTTCAATCATTTTTTTGCCTATTTTTAATTTTAATTTGCCGACTAATTCAATAAAGGCCTTTTCATCTTCTTTTTGCAAGTATTTCAGGAGTTTGCGGCGCTCGGCTACTTTGCGCAACAGTCCGCGCCGAGAGGAATTATCATGCTTATGCCGATTTAAATGTTCGGTTAAAAGTTTAATTTCTTCGCTTAAAATGGCAATTTGCACTTGGGAAGAACCGGTATCTTTTTCGTGCGTGCGGAATTTGTTAATGATCCGCTGCTTAATTTTTTTGTCTAACATACCTTGTTTTGACTACATTCCGAGTGAAGGATGACAAAACCATCACTAAGAATAAGCAAGTTATTTTATAATTTTGTAAATTCTTCAACTGTTAAATTAGCATCTTTAATAATTTCATGCAATAAGCCCGACTTAAGAGTATGATGCAATGGTACTGTTATTAATTTGCGTGTTTTATCACTACAACGAAAACGAACATGGCTTCCTTTCTGCCTAATTATTTGATACCCGACTTTCTCTAACTTCTTTATTGCCTTTTTACCAGATATAACGGGTAATTTAGGCATATTTATCTTTTAAGCTGATCAAATGGAGGCTAATATTATTTAGCTTTTTTGGTATTTCTTTTGCATCTTCTAAACAAAGCTCGGTTGCTTCTTTGATATTTTTTAATGCCTCCTCTATTGTTTCGCCTTGGCTGTAGCATCCTTCCAAACTTGGGTTAATAACTACATAGCCGCCTGTTTCATCCTCTTTTACGATTACGGGAAAGGTTTGATTTTTGTAATTTACTTTCATATGTTTCTGATTATTACGTTTAAATCAATATAACATATCAAAACTAAAAATACAAGGGAATGTGTCGTTATGTATTTTGTGTTATGTGTTAAGTGTATATTTCTTGCTAATATTAGCTAAAATATATTAAAATTATTGACATACTATTATAAGTATATTATATTTAATATGTTTGATCAGCACCAAGGGAGTGCGAGCATGGACATTTTCCCATCCTTTTCAGAATGGTAAAACCATGTCAGCACTGAAACGATTTTTTCCTTGTTTGAAGGTTAACCAAATCTCCAATGAGGAAAATTCGTTTATCCGCCTCGGTGGCTTCAGCTCTTTGAGCGAAGCCATTGAGGCGCTGGTGAACGCAAAACTTAATTCGCGTTCGCCAATCGTTCAGGGGCTCCACCGCGTTGATGTCCCTGAAGCGATTGATACCATCACTCAATTTTCTTCGATTGAGTGACGGGGAATAAAATTTTAGAGGTAATTAGGGAATTAGAAGAACTTCGGTTCGACTAATTCCCTTTTTTCTTTTTTCAAATATATTTAAATCGTTATCTAACTAACAAAAACGGTTGTTATATAAACTCTCACGCCAAAGTTTTTGGTGTTATGTTAACTTTATAATTTAA
>PFAT01000020.1:12750-13131 GCA_002773575.1 Candidatus Falkowbacteria bacterium CG10_big_fil_rev_8_21_14_0_10_44_15 | reverse complement strand
GTTCGCGCGGTAGCGCCTACGGACGATGTTGACATAGGCGTTATTTGGGCCGCGCACGATGGCAGAGGCATGGCCGGTAACTCCGTTGACGTGAGCGGAGCGCAGCTGTTTTTTATGACCGAAGCTGAATTTTCTCCATGCCGCGCAGAGAGCGTTGACATCAGGAATTGTCAGCAATCGGCGCAGGATACGAATACTTACGCACCAAGCACCCTGTTAGATACGTCCCAAGGGAGGTCGGCGTTGATGCGCGTTCCGTTTGGTGAGGCGCGTTACGTCAGCTTGCTGGTGCGTGATGCCAGCGGCAACACGACTACTGATAGGGAAGCCGGCGTCGGGCCGCTGCGCGTGGAGACGCAATCAGCGTTTACATTGAGCGGC
>PFAT01000020.1:5907-12708 GCA_002773575.1 Candidatus Falkowbacteria bacterium CG10_big_fil_rev_8_21_14_0_10_44_15 | reverse complement strand
CGATGGAGCGTTACCGGCACGCTCGCCCAAGTTGCTTCGTTTGAAATTTTCCGCAAAGGCCCGGGCGCAGAGAGCCCATGGGGAACTATTGCGACCGTTCCGGCAACGGAACAGAGGCAGGAGTATGAGTCAATACAGGCGCCGCCGGCGGACTCGGGGCTGTATTTTTACGGCCTGCACGCGGTTTTTAACTATCAGTTGTCCGCCGGCAAAAACTGGTTGGACGAAAGAGACATGAGCGGCGGCGCGGTCGCGCCGGCCGAAATTGATTACGTAAAACCCTTGCCGCAAGTGCCGGCCAGCAGCCAAAATACCACCCTGCAAGCGACGATTGCGTATGTGAACCAAAGTCAGCGCGCGCAACGGTCGTTTGCCGAGGGCGGCACCATTATCACCAGCCGGTCAAGCATTGATGTCGCGTGGGAGATGCAGAGCGTCTACAGCATTAACGGTATTGAGCTGTACGCGGTCCCGGCCGCCGGGGAGACGGACAACCCGTGCCACGCCTCGCGCGGCTTTGGCGAACAGTGCGCCAAAACTCTGTTTCAAAGTATTGGCGGACAAACTAACTCCGTGCGCAGTCGCGAAGGTCAGACGACGCTCTATACCATGCGCCATGACGGCTACACGATTGATATGCGCGGCAAAAGCGGCGCGTACACTTTAAGCGCCGTGCCTTACAGCGTCAACGCCAATCACAACGCCTCTCTGCAGGCGGAGAGTAATTGGCAAGGACCAATCAAGGTGTTAGTCGGCATGCCTGAGCGGCTCACTTTGGGCAATGAGGTGAGCGCCGAACGCGCCTCATTCACCTGGGACTTTACCGGCGTAACGGCGGCGACGTGGAATGCCATTGACCATATTGAGGTCTGGCGCGCGCCGGCAAGCGGAGAGCGCGCGTGGGCGCTCGCTCCGAACGGGACATATGACGCTCCCTCCGGCGCGTACGACATAGCGGACGGCGGCAGCTATATTTATGGCGTTCATGCGGTAGCAAACGGCACCTACGCAACCGAAAGCGACTATGGCGTGGACGCGGTTGCCATTGATGCCGGCGGTGTCGCTGACAGCGAAAGCCCTTTACTATTAACTACATTCGGTCTGCAGGGCGTTGATGGCGCTATGGTGTACTATAATGGCGGCGCGGGCATTTTTGAGTTGACGACAAACATGAATTTTTTGACGCACATTGAGGCGGTGCAGCGCACCGGCGCAAGGATTGCCGGCGCCATATTGTATCGTTGCACGGCAGCCGACGCCAACAGTGACAGTTGCATCACCAACGGCCAGCAGATAGCCTCCTTGTATGCCTCGGATTTTACGAGCGAAGGGGACGGGCGGTATACGTCCAGCTACCTCACTCGTTGGTCCGTAGCAGATTTTGGCGCCGGGGAGCGCTACATCGGAGTTGCCGTCCGTGACAGCGACGGCAACCAGGTTACGCACGCGCAAGCCGGCAGGCAACGGCGCAAGGTAGCATACGGACCGATACGCGTGTTAGTAAACCCGAACAGCCAGGCTGATGTGCAGATTAGTAATTTTCGTATTAATAATAAAGCCGTGGGTGAGACGGCGGTTATCGCGCGCGCCGGCCAGTCCGTACGTTTGAACTGGTCTATCAGTGGCCGCGACTCTATTCGGCGCATGAGCGTTGCGGGGCTGGGAGATATCAGTCTCGTCAGAAACATTATTACGAACCCCGCAGGAGGCACGCATACCCTTAACGCCCCGGCGCCGGGAGTGTACTCGCTTAAACTACAGCTATGGACCGAGACCGGTGTCGGAGTTGAGACGCCTGAAACTACACTCATCGTCCATCCGCCCAAGGTAACGGCGTTTACCGCGGAGACATTCATTGGCGATACAAGGTATGTGCAACTGGAGTGGGCGGTTGATGCCCCGGAGTTGACCGACCATATAGACCTGTGGCGCAGGCCCCAGGGCGCGCCGGAGAGCGCGTGGCAACAAATACCATATTCCGGTTATCAGCCGTCCGTGATTTCTTCTGGATATGCTGACCATACCGTGGCGGCAGTTGGTTACTTTGAGTATGGCATTCACGTGACCATGAAAGACGCCGGCGGATATTTTACGACTGAAGCGGCTCTGAACCACGGACCGGTGGTAGCCAGCATGTACCGCGAAACTCCCTTCATCACCTCCGTGGCCGTCAACGGCGTTATGTTCGGCGGCGGGTTGACCGCGCCGTTGCCTACCGGCAATCGCGTCGCGCTGGATTGGGACATTGAGTTGGGCGACCCGGCACGGCAGGCGGATCAAATCAGAAGACTATCAATTTATTTTTTCCCCGGAACCTTTGTGGGCCGATACGGTTGCCAGGTGGCTAACTGTCCGGCGTCTACTCTGTTGGCAATGGTTAATGTTACTATGGCTGATTATGAAGTGCGCGATAACCACATTAGCGGCACGATATTTTTTGACGTCCCCGAGCTTCTGGAAGTTGGCGCAGGGTATGTCGGTTTGTCCGTGAATTACCGCGCAGACGGCTATAATGTGTATGACAGAGACCAGGGCAAGGGCCCGGTTCAGGTTAATGTGGAATAACTTCAATAACACAACTGTATGATTAAAAGCATTTTTCTCTACGCTCCCAAAATGATTTTTGATTTGTGTTTTGATATTTTATATTTTTTGCCCTGGTGGTACAGCCGCGGTTTAGTCAGGATGCTGAAGCGGTCGGGGCGCTGGTTGCGCGCCAAAGAACAAAGTTTAGCCATTATCGTCTGGCTGAAAAATATCCACCAGCCGTTATCCGAGCAATATAATTGGCAGGGCATGGTTAAAAGTGTTATAATGCGGATAGGGCAAATTAGCGTACGCAGCGCAATTTTAGCTTTTTGGACGGGAGTGATAACGGTAAAAGTGATCGCTTACCTAATTTTGCCGCCGCTGGTGATTTGGGAAATAATATACCAAGTAATTTAATTTTTAATTTTATAATTTTATAATTTTTAAATAAATCTTAAATTTTTAAATTATAAACTTCTAAATTTTAAGCGAGAGAGGTTTAAAAATTAAAAATTTATCAATATGTTTGACGATCAAACTCCACAACCTAATAGCCCAAACAATCAAAGCGCGAGGCCGTTGCCTAATCAAGAGCCCGAAGATATTTTTGCCGGCACGGACAAAGAGCCGCGCGCCGATACGGGCGCGGCCAGTAAGCCGCCGCAGTTTCAGCCGAAAGCCGCTTTCCCCCCAGCAGCGCCAGAAGCAAATACTCCTCTGCCCGGAGCGGCCATGGGGCCGCAGCCGGCAGCCGCTGCCGGAAAAACAGACAGAAAGTATGTTGTTATCGGCGTCGTAGTGATCGGCATTTTAGCGTTAGTTTTATTAGGCATGATAGCTTTAGCTTATTACAAGGCGCAAGGAGTTAAAAATAATACCGCTACCGAGGCAACGAATACTCCCGCATCCGACCCAACAGCCGCGCCGCTTTCAGGCACCGACCAATCCGGGATAGAACAGCCGTTGCCGCCGCCGTCCGAACAAACGAGAGCGGAAGCGGAAATCAAGGGGCAGGTTATTTTAGAGGAGATTACCGATACCGACGGCGACGGGTTAACCGACGGCGAAGAAAGGCGGCTGGGGACTAACGTGAACAGTTCGGACTCGGATGGCGATGATTTATTTGATCGCGAAGAGGTAAGAGTATATAAAACCGACCCGCTTAACCCCGATACCGACGGCGACGGCTATCAAGACGGAGACGAGGTCCGGGACGGGTATAACCCGAATGGGAGCGGCAAATTATTTGAACTGCCCCAGTAAGCGACTATTTTTATGTTTTCTTTGTTTAAAAAAAATAAACAACCGCCGGCAGACACTCCTCAAACGGAAGAGGTTGCTTTGGATAACATTGAATTTCACGGCATGCCAGCCAAGTTTAGGAATTTAGCCGGCGGCCGGGCGATGCCAGCCAAAAAGCTGGGGTTGCTGATTGTGGGAGGCGGCGGAGTAATATTAATCGCGAGCGCCGTTTTATTGGGATGGTACGTTTATCAAACCGGCGGCAAAAGGCAACTGACGGCCCAGCCGCTGCCGGCAACGGTAGAGCAGCAGCCGGCAGAGACGGCGGAAGCCATCGCTCCGTCTGCCGCCGATACTTTAGCCGAAGCCACCAGCGCCGCCGCGGACTTAACCGCTGTTGATTGCGGCACGAGTTTACTATCTGCCGGCATGGCTAATTATGAATTAGACGGCGTTTTAGTTTGTTTAGGAGAAAAAATTACGAATCGTTGCCAGCCGGCCCAAGCCAATATTAACACTGCTGAAGTTGGAGAAGTGAAATTAAGCGTGCTGGGCGAACGGCAGGACAAATGTTTAGTGCAACTTGATTATCCTGACGCCTCTTTAATTACCGCCGCGCCGTTAAAAATTTACGCCAATACCTACTCGCAGTGTTTATACGGCGTCAATGATTTAACCCTGCTTAATTATCCGCCCGGCCAGTTAGCGGCTTATGTTTATAACCAGAGCGGCTTAGCTAATTTAGAGCAGAATCAAAATTGTCTGGGCAGCGCCTTAGAGCGCGCGCAAGAACAAGCCCGCGCGGAGTTGGCGGAAACGCCGCCTTTATCCGCCGGAGCGGACATTGATAACGACGGCTTAACGGACGTGGAAGAGACGGCTGTTTTTACTACGAGCGTCAATGAGCAAGATACTGACGGCGATGGCTACGCCGACGGCAGCGAGGCGCTAAATTTATACAATCCGGCGGGCGCGGGCAAGTTAGAGGATAGCGGCTTGGTAGCCGAATTTAAAAACAACCAATACGGTTATAGCCTGCTTTATCCGCAGGCTTGGCAAATAGAGGATAAGCTGGAGGGCGAAAGCGTCTTTTTCTTTTCCGGCGTGGACGGTTCCATCCAGATTTTAGCGCAGGACAATTTTAGCCGGAAAGACATTAAATCCTGGTACGCTGATTTAGTAAATTCTTCTCCGGCAGCGGTCTTGCGGCCAGTGCTGACGACTCCGAACGGTTTAGAGCTTATCTACAGTCCGGATAATTTGACCGCTTATCTTACCGTCGGCGGCGGCGGGAGTAAAGTATTTGTGGTAACCTATAGTCCGGAAAAGAGCGGCCTGATACAATTTAAAACGGTTTTAGAAATGATGATTAAAAGCTTTCAGGCGCTATGAGCATCCGTTTAGAAATAAATAACGCCACCAAAGAAAAAATAGATGCCAAAATTTTAAAAACAGCGGCCAAGGTTTTTGGTAAAAAAATGAAGATCAATAAGCAAACGGTGTCGGTAGCGTTCGTTGATCAAGCTAAGATTAAAAAGCTTAATCAGCAGTATCGCGGCTTAAACCGCGTCACTGACGTTTTATCTTTTGCCGATAGCGGCCAAAGTTTAGGCGAGCTGATAATTTGTTATCCCCAGATAAAACGACAGGCAAAACAGATGCGGCAGGCGATTCAAACGGAGTTAGTTTTTATTTTTATTCACGGCTTATTGCATTTAGTCGGCTATGATGACGCCACGGACAAAGGGCGCAAAGAGATGACGGGGCTGGGCAAAAAATTAAGTAACCAAATATTAATAACTAATTAACTGAATTTTCATGCGCGATGATTTAATTGTCGGCTTAGACATTGGTTCAACCTACGTGCGTCTAGTAGCCGGCCAGCACAAAGACGATGAATTGCAAATAATCGGCGCGATTGAATCTCCGGCCGAAGGAGTAAGCCGCGGCGTGGTCACGAGCATTGAAGACGCCACTACTTCAATTTCCCGCTGTTTAGAAAAAGCCGAGCGTTTAATCGGCATTCCCATCATTAGCGCTTGGGTGGGCATTTCCGGTTCACATATTAAATCCGAAAAGAGCCGGGGGGTAGTGGCGGTGGCGCGCAGCGACGGCGAAGTGACCGAGGACGACGTGGAGCGCACGATTGAAGCGGCGCGGGCGTTGTCGGTGCCGCCTAATTATGAAATTTTGCACGTTATTCCGACTAAGTACAGCGTTGACAGTCAAACCGACATCAAAGACCCGGTCGGAATGATCGGCGTCAGATTAGAGGCGGAAACGTTAATCATCCAAGGGTTAATCGCGCAAATTAAAAATTTTACCAAAGCCATTTATCGGACGGAATTAAACATTGATGATTTGGTGCTGTCCAGTTTGGCGGCAGCCGAGGCGGTGTTTACCGCCAAGCAAAAAGAATTAGGCGCGGTATTGATTAATATCGGCTCCAGCACCACCAGCATCGCCGTTTTTGAGGAGGGCGAATTATTGCATACGGCGGCGCTGCCGATCGGCTCCGAACACATTACCGCCGACATCGCCATTGGATTGCGCTGCCCGATTAACTTAGCCGAGCGGATCAAAATTGAACACGGCACGGTTTTGACCAAAGAGTTAAGCAAAAAAGACGAAATAGACATCTCGGATTTAGTAAAGGAAGAAGAGTTGGGGGACGAGCGGGAAGTAATTTCCAAAAAATACGTAGCGGAAATCATTGAAGCCAGGGCAGAAGAGATTATGGAAAAAGTTGACGAGGAGCTGAAAAAAATTGAGCGGAGCGGAATGTTGCCGGCGGGGGCGTTCTTAATCGGCGGCGGAGCCAAGCTGCCCGGCATCGTTGAAGTAGCGAAAAGAAAGTTGCGCCTTCCGGCCGGTTTAGGGACTAACCGCAGCATGGCCAGCACCATTGATAAAGTTAATGACCCGGTTTTTTTGACCGCCTTAGGTTTAGTCATCTGGGGAGACCAAGTTGCCGGCAGCCAGCGGCGCTCTTGGGGAAAACTGCCGGCGACTAAATTGTTGAGCGGAGCA
>PFAT01000020.1:0-5848 GCA_002773575.1 Candidatus Falkowbacteria bacterium CG10_big_fil_rev_8_21_14_0_10_44_15 | reverse complement strand
CCTAAGATACAGGTAGTCATCTACAATTCATCAATAATTTTATGGCTCAAATTAAACCAGAAATAGAGACTTTTGCCAAAATTAAGGTGGTAGGCACCGGCGGCGGAGGGGGAGCGGCCGTTAATCGCATGATTGAGGCCGGCATTAGGGACGTTGAATTTATTGCCGTTAATACCGACATGCAAGCTCTGCAGCATAATAAGGCGCCGCATAAAATTCATATCGGCCGAGCGGTCACTAAAGGATTGGGCGCGGGCATGGATCCGGAGTTGGGTAAACTAGCCGCGGAGGAATCCCAAAACGAATTACGCGATGCCCTGAAAGGCGCGGATATGGTTTTTGTCACCTGTGGCTTAGGCGGCGGCACCGGCAGCGGCTCTTCGCCGGTAATTGCCGAGCTTGCCCGTGACACCGGCGCTTTAACGATTGCCATCGTCACCAAACCTTTTTCTTTCGAAGGGGCGCAGCGCCGCAACATTGCCGAACGCTCTTTAGCCGAATTAACGGATAAAGTGGACGCCGTCATTACCATTCCTAACGATAAATTACTGCAGGTAATTGATAAAAAAACCTCGCTCTTGGACGCTTTTCGGATTGCGGATGAAATTTTACGCCAAGGGGTGCAAGGCATCTCCGAAATTATTACCGTCCCGGGGTTAATTAACGTAGATTTTGCCGACGTCCGCAGCATTATGAACAATGCCGGCTCTGCCCTGATGGGCATCGGCCAGGCGAGCGGAGAAAACAAAGCGATTGAGGCGGCTAAAATGGCCATCAACAGCCCCTTGCTGGAAATGTCCGTTGAGGGAGCGCGGGGAGTGCTGTTTACCATCGTCGGCGGCAAAGACCTTTCTATGTATGAAGTGAACGAAGCCGCTAAAGTCATTACTTCTTCTACGGACGAAGACGCGCGCATTATCTTTGGGGCGGTGATTGACGAACGGCTGAAAGACGAGATAAAAATAACCGTCATCGCCACTGGTTTTGAGCCGGCCCCTCATAAGTCATCCTCGGCCATTGATATCTCTAAAGACAGCAGCCCCTATGCGCCCAGCAGTTTTCTTAAAAGCAAAGCCGAAGAAAAAAACGAGGAGCGCATGAGCCAAGGGAGCAAAAAGAGCAGAGTGTCTCCGCTGAAAGCGGCGCAAGCCGAACCGGCTAAAAATAAAGAAAGGAGCGAAGAGGAAGAAGACGACGAATTAGGCATCCCGGCTTTTATCCGCAAGAAGATGATGTAGCGTTATCGCTCCGCGAGCCGCGCCACAAATGCGGCACATCCGAATTAAATAATCAAAGTTGCGGCTGTTTAGCCGCAATTTTTTATTTTTTCCACATATCCACAAGTCCCGGTTGACGCCGGGATTTTTATTTTTCTGTGCATAAATTGACTTTTGCTATGATTAGCGTAATAACAATATATTGACTATCAATAAGTATGTGATATACTATATGTAGTATATAAGTCGAAAGTCCATAAAATCCATAAAGTCAAAAGTAAAGAGAGGATTTTAGGAAAAAACATGTTAATTTATGACTTTATAGACTTTTGACTTTATAGACTTAAAGATTTATTTATGCGTTGTCCGGCTTGCAATGTCAGCGACACCAAAGTGCTTGACTCCCGGGTGGCCAGCGACGGCTTTTCCATCCGCCGCCGCCGGGAATGCTTAAAATGCGGTTTTCGTTTTTCTACCTATGAAGAGGTGGAAATCCTTGATTTAACCATCGTCAAACGCGACGGCCGCAAAGAGTCTTACAGCCGGGAAAAATTAACCAACGGCTTAAAAAAGTCGCTGGAGAAACGCCCCATCACGGAAGAAAATTTTAAAAAATTAGTCAGCCGGATTGAGCGGGATTTGCAGCTGTTGCGCAAAAGTGAAATTACCAGCCAGCAAATAGGGCAAATCGTAATGAAGGAGCTGCGCAAAACGGATCAAGTAGCCTATATTCGTTACGCTTCCGTTTACGAATCATTTAAGGACGCGCAGACGTTTCATCGGGAACTGAATAAGTTGTTAAAAGAAAATAAATCCAAAAGAGCGGTAAAAATAAAGAAAAAATAAAGATAATTTCACTGTCATTCCCGCGTAGGCGGGAATCCCATGTTCATCCTTTCAGAGTAGAGATTCCCGCTTTCGCGGGAATGACAAGACTTAAAACATTTCTAAATTGTCCCCATGCCGACCAAAAATCAAATTTCTCAAATTTTAAAACGTTCGGGCGAGATCGCCTCTTTTGATAAGACTAAAATTATCAGCGCGCTGGCCAAAGCCGCCCAAGCGGTGGAAGAATACAATGCCGAGCTCGTGAACAAAATGGCCGACGAAGCGGTCGAACTGCTTAATAAAAAATTTCATGAGCGCTCTATTCCGGCGGTGGAAGAAATTCAAGACGCGGTGGAGGAAGTTTTAATCCGGAGCCGGCAAATAAAAACCGCCAAGGCCTATATTTTATACCGCGACCAGCATGCGCGCTTGCGCGAAATTAACGAACTGGTCAATTCCAGCGAACTGATGGAAAGCTATATTCAGCAGGTTGACTGGCGCGTTAAAGAGAATTCTAACATGAGCTATTCTTTGCAAGGCCTTAATAATCACATCGCCTCTAATATTTCCTCGCGTTACTGGATGAATAAAGTATACAGCACCCCCATCCGAGAAGCTTACAAAAACGGCGACATCCATATCCATGATTTGCAGCTTTTGTCCGCTTATTGCGCCGGCTGGGACCTGAAAGATTTGTTGGTGTACGGCTTTGGCGGAGTGACGGGCAAAGTAGAGTCAAAGCCGCCTAAGCATTTCCGGACGGCGCTCGGGCAAATAGTTAATTTTTTCTATACCTTGCAGGGGGAGGTGGCGGGCGCGGAAGCTTTCGCTAATTTTGACACCTATTTAGCACCTTTCATCCGCTATGACAATTTAAATTATCAGGAGGTAAAACAGTGTCTGCAGGAGTTTTTATTTAACATGAACGTGCCGACGCGGGTGGGATTTCAAACTCCTTTTACTAACGTCACCTTAGATTTAGTGCCCACCGCCACCGTCGGCCAGGAAGCGGTTATCATTGGCGGCAAGGTGATGCCGGAAAAATATCAAGATTTTCAAACGGAAATCGACATGTTCAACATTGCTTTCGCAGAAGTGATGATGGAAGGCGACGCCAAAGGCAGAGTATTTACTTTTCCCATTCCGACTTATAACATCACGCGCGAATTTAACTGGGAAACGGCCGTGGCGGATAAAATTTTTGCCATGACCGCTAAATACGGCATTCCTTACTTTTCTAACTTTATCAATAGCGACATGAAGCCGGATGACGCGCGCTCGATGTGCTGCCGCCTGCGTTTAGACAACCGCGAGCTGCGCAAGCGGGGCGGGGGATTGTTTGGCGCTAATCCCCTGACCGGCTCGGTGGGAGTAGTAACCATTAACTTGCCGCGCATTGGCTATCTGTCAAAAACAAAAGCGGAATTATTTAAGCGGCTTGAACATCTGATGCTTTTGGCTAAAGACAGTCTGGAAACTAAGCGGCGGGTGTTAGAAAGTTTAACGGACGGCGGCCTTTATCCGTACGCTCGCTATTATTTGCGGAGCATTAAAGAGCGTTTTGGCAATTATTGGCAGAATCATTTTTCCACCATCGGCGTTATCGGCATGAATGAAGCCCTGCTTAATTTTAGTGACATTAAAGACAGCATCGTTTCGCCCGCCGGCCACGCCTTTGCCAAAGAAATATTGATGTTTATGCGGGAGCGGCTGATGGATTATCAGAACGAAACCAACTGCCTTTACAATTTAGAAGCGACGCCGGCGGAAGGGACAACGCGAAGTTTAGCGCGTAAAGATAAAGACAAATATCCCGATATTATCGTCGCCAACGAAGATGCCCTCCGGCGCGATCCCAATGTCGCCCCTTACTATACGAACTCTACCCACCTGCCGGTTAATTTCACTGATGACATTTTTACCGCCCTTGATTTACAGGACGAACTGCAGACTTGTTACACCGGCGGCACGGTTTTGCACGGCTTTATCGGTGAAGCGATGCCGTCGGCGAAAGCGGTCGGGGCGCTGGTGAAGCGCATCGCGGAAAATTATCACCTGCCTTATTTCACCATCACGCCGACATTCAGCATCTGCCCCAAACACGGATATTTGTCCGGCGAGCATTTTTATTGTCCCAAATGCGACGAGGAGATTGGGCAGGCTGAAGGGAAAAAAGACGCGCCCGTGGAAATTATGGCCGTGAGGCAGGAAGCTAAAGTAGAGTAGGTTCTTAGTTGTCATTCCCGCGTAGGCGGGAATCTAAAGAAAAGTAGACACGAGATTCCCGCTTTCGCGGGAATGACAAAATAATAAAGATATTTATTATAAATTATAAACATAACAGGAGGAGATATGAGTCCAATACAAACTAAGCGTCAAGAGTGCGAGGTTTATTCTCGGGTCGTCGGTTATCTGCGTCCGGTAAAGCAGTGGAACGACGCCAAACAGGCGGAATTTTCCGACCGTAAAACATACGACCGGGTTTTAAATTCAAATTAGTTTATTAATTATGGTTATCGGTGGCTTGCAGAAGCTGACGCTTCAGGATTACCCCGACCAGGTTGCCGCCATCATTTTTACGCAAGGGTGTAATTTTCGCTGCCACTTCTGCTACAATCCCCAGCTTGTCGTGCCCAACCGAGATGGCGCGGTAGAAAAAGGCCATTCTTCGCTAGACGAGAATGGTCTTTTTGGATGGTTGCGCTCCCGCCAAGGGAAATTAGACGCCGTCGTGATTAGCGGCGGCGAGCCCACTATTCATCCGGATTTGCCGGAATTTATCGGGCGGATTAAGCGGTTGGGATATTTAGTGAAATTGGATACCAACGGCACTAATCCGGAAATGCTAGCCCGTTTATTGCGCGAACGGTTGCTCGATTATGTCGCGATGGATTTGAAAGCGCCGTTTGATAAGTACGAGTCGGTAGTGGGCGTAAAACTGGCGTTGAACAAGGTGGCAAAAAGTATTAAGATAATAATGGCGAGCGGTTTAGCGTACGAATTTCGCACCACCCTCGTGCCCGAACTGCATTCCGAGCAAGACATAGCCACAATGGGAGAATTAATCGCCGGAGCCGATAAATGGTATTTGCAGAAGTTTAGGTCCAACGTTGATTTAGTTAATCGTGAATTTAAAAATAAAAGTTCTTACACTGACAAAGAAATGGAAAAGTTACGGCAGGTCGCTTCGCGGTATGTTAAATTTTGCGGAGTGCGTTAAAGTAAATTATTAAATTTTTTAAAATAAAATTATGCCGGATCAAAAAGAAGGCCCTTCAACCCTGGAGGAGTTAGTGAGAAAAAATTTAGAACTAACGCAGGAATTGCAAAAGCAAATGGGCTCCGTGCGCCGTTATCTTTTTTGGCAGCGGCTGACCAGCATTTTTTATTTAATTATCATCGTTGGGCCGATAATTATCGGCATAATTTATTTGCCGCCTTTACTTAAGAATGTCATCGCGCCTTATCAAGAATTATTGGGAGGCGATAAATCCGGCGGCTTGGACATAAATTCAATTTTAAATGGACTTAACAGATAAATCCAAACACCTTCACCGCCGGGCATTAAACCCCAACACCAATTTTGGTGTAGGGGTAAACCCGGCGGGAAAATCCGCGCCGTCCGTTCATCCCCCACGCCAAAATTTGGCGTGGGGGTATTCTGAAAGGTGTATGGATAAAGTTTGGGATTTAACTAAAAAAATTCCTCGCGGCCGGCTAATAACTTACGGCGGCCTGGCGCTCGCTTTAGGCCGGCCTCGGGCGGCGCGAGCGGTTGGCAATGCCTTGAATAAAAACAGGGA
>PFAT01000036.1:205-29335 GCA_002773575.1 Candidatus Falkowbacteria bacterium CG10_big_fil_rev_8_21_14_0_10_44_15 | reverse complement strand
TCTTCAATCAAGGAAAAAACAGGAGTGATTCCTACGCCGCCGGCGATAAAAAGAAATTTTTTGCGCCGGGCAAAACGCGCGGTAAAAACACCATGCGGCCCGTCAATCAATGCTTTCGTGTTGACGGGCAAGTTTTCTAACGAGCGGGTAAAATCGCCCGATTGCTTTATCGTTAAACGCAGGTATCGGCCGTTGGGCGCGCAGGAAAGCGAAAAAGGATGCGCCTGCCAGAAATAATTTTTGGCTAAAAAGCGGACGATGATAAATTGGCCGGCGGCGATTTTAAATCGCGTTAAATTTTTTCCTTTGATGTAAATAGAAATGGCATCGGCCGTTTCGCGGGTGATGGCCGCGACATAAAAGCGGCGCCGCCAAAGCTGATAAAGCGGCTGGCAGAAGCGAAATAAAATAAAATTGCCAAAGACAAAAACATACAGCAGCCACCAATAAATGGCGGCCGGCGGATATTGCAAGTCGGTACCGACATTAAGCTGGTGGCCGAACGCGAGTATTACCGCGGCGTAAGTTAATAAATGCGTAAAATACCAGTTTTCATAGGGGAGTTTTTGCCGGACAATATGCAGAGAAATAATGACAACGCCGATTAATAAAAGAAAGCCAATGATGGCCTGCGCCACATTTTCCCAATGTAAGACGAAATCAATTAGTTGTCGGGTAAAAGTATAATTATGAACGGCGGCGTAGCCAACAAGCAACAGCAATGGATGCAGGATAATAAAAATTATCGCGAGCAAACCGTTATAATGATGCAGGCGCGAGAGTTTGTCTAAACCAATCCAAACTTCCAGCCACTTTATCCGACCGATAAGCAAAAATTGCAACAGTATTAAAAAAGCGCCGTAGAGACCGCTCGCGCGTCCGAGCGCGATTAAAGCAGCGTTGCCGCCCGCAAGCAAGGCCGGGCCGGAAGTATGCAGCCAAAAATAAGCGATATAAGCAAGGTTAGCGATAATTAGCAGAGAGAAAAGCAATGGGTAAAATTTTTTTTGTTGCATATAATTGACATTTTATATAAATTTGCTATGCTGTTCAAGCTATCTTAAGATAGCATTTCGTACCATAAAAATCAATCAAAGAAAGGCAGGGAACAGTCATGTCAGAACATGAAACAGCCCTAACACATAACATCCAGATGAAATCTTTTGATCCGGGCACATTTCTCGGAGAAAGTTGGACTATTTGGAAAGGTCCAATTGATGGCGGCGGGCTTTCGGGCGAGGAAGATATTGACCCGCGCTCGTTGGCGCTATCTCAAATTGAAATCACCAAATTTCTTTTTGAGACCTGCCTCAAGACAGGTGAAAATTGGATTACCGGCGAAGAGAGGCTTCGCCGCCTGGAAGAGAAACCAAGTTTCATCCGCTTTGGAGGCAATGTTTTTCTCGGGCTATGGCTTGATTACCAAGCCAACGGGAGAGACAGCGCACTTGAGGCTATTTATCGTAGTAGAGGCATCAAGTTCCTCGCTTTTTTCGGCCTCGTTCTTCGCAGCCCGGAAGGTCGCCGCGCTGTGCTCTGTTTCTGTCGGTTCGGCGGTGGTAAGTGGGACTGGCACTATCTCTGGCTCGTCTATCAGTGGAATGCCTATCGTCCCTCCGCAGGTTGCGCAAGTTAGTTTTGGGCTTTGCCCCTTTGATCTTAGTCCTTGAAAATTAGAGACATCGTACAGAAATGTGCGATGTCTTTTCTTTTTATGATTAATTAAGTTTATTAGTTGTGGATAAGTCAGTTGTTAGCTATTAAAAAAAATGGTATAATAAAAATAATCGTTAAATTAAATTTTGTTATTCAAGAATAATAAAACAATTAAG
This sequence comes from Candidatus Falkowbacteria bacterium CG10_big_fil_rev_8_21_14_0_10_44_15, assembly GCA_002773575.1. GTDB lineage: Bacteria > Patescibacteriota > Patescibacteriia > Patescibacteriales > XYC2-FULL-47-12 > 2-12-FULL-45-10. Next base: position 27,503 of record PFAT01000036.1, on the reverse strand, counting down.
CAATGTCAGACTTGGTAAAATTGACCCCATCCAATTTTATAAAGTTAAATAAAGTTTATTATAATAAATAAGCCTTACTTAGGGCTTTTTTTATTTTATCCGGGCAAATTGAATTAACAAAAGGTCGGTTAAAACAATATTTGCTGGGTAAAAAAATTTATACATATGAAGCAAAAAGATTTAATTTTACTTATACTCATTTTAGGGCTAGGATTCTTGGCCGGCGGAGTATATTTGCAAAGCGCCAATATTTATAAAGAGGCCTATAACACCATAGCTAAGATTGGCCTGCCGGCGGCGCTGGAAGAATATACCGGCGTGAGCGCCAGCGCGGCGTTAGCCAAAACCGGAGTAGCGCTTTATCCGGGAGCGCAGCGGGTTACTTTTGCTCCCAGTGAGCAGGTAAATTATCGGGCGGCGGTCTCTGCCAGCCAGGTTGCCGCTTTTTACGCCCAAGACTTATCCGCCAAAGGCTGGGAAGAATTAGAAAATACCGGCACGCAATTAACTTATTTAAAAGGCGAGGATGAAGTAACCATTTCCTTAGAGGAAAATCCTTTATCCAATAAAACAAAGATTACTTACGCTTTTGAGCCGACTTCAGCGGTATTAGGAATTAAATTAGCGCAGGAAGGCACCCCTCCCCCTCCGAGTGGGGATGGTGGTTCGTACACTCCTCCACCTAGCGGGGATAGTGGTTCATATACGCCCCCTCCCAGCGGTTCTGGCAGTTATACTCCTCCGCCCGGAGACGGCAGTTCCTATCCTGCGTCGGATGGCACTACCTGTCCGGCTCCGCCCAGTTGTCAGGGCGGCTCATGGGTGATCTATGATTCCCGCGGGTGTCCTTCGGGATGCAGTGTGCCACCCTCTTCAGGTACCACCGGATCAACCAGCAGCTGCACCGGCGGCCAGATTTGGTGCGCAAATTCTTCCGGTGGCGGTTGGTGCCAGATGCCTCCTTGCCCGTCATCTCAACCGAATCAGTATCAGCAACCATATCAAAACCAACAGCAACCATACCAACAGCCTAACCAATATCAACAACAGCCAAATCAACAAAATCAGCCAAATCAACAAAACCAATTTAATCAGCAGGAAACCTGCCGCGTAAATGGCGTGGAAATGCCCGGCTCGTGCAGTCAGTATAATCAGCAAGGTCAAATGATGGGCCCTAATCAAGTATTTGGGCAAGAGGGACAGATGATGGGGCCGGGCGGGCCATCGGAAGAAGAGATGAAAAAAATGGACGATCGCAGATTCCAGGACATGAAGCGGGGTTTAAGTCAGTTTTCCAAAGGCACGACTATGATGAAAAGGAGCGTGGAGAAAATGAGAAAAACATTGGCTAAATGCGGCGTTGGCATTCCGGTAGAGTTGGACAATGCTTTAAAAGCGACGGACGGCTTAGTTAAAAAAATTCAAGACGCTAAAACGGCCGACGAGCTTGAAGACATTATCGGCGACGTGGAAGATGTCGGTATGACCATGCAGGAATGGGGGCCAAGGATGGGGGACTTAGGCCGGCTTTGCCAAATGATGAGACAAGGAGACAGAGACATGAAGAGATTAGAGCGAGATGTGAAACGCGTTGAGGCGCGAGTTAAGGCGAACAAAAAATTAAATTTGACTGAAATATTAAATACATTCAAAGAAGAGGTAGCGGCTATTAAAGGTGCCTTTTTGGGAGTGGTAATATTAGCCAAAACTGATGCCAGTTCGGCGTTAGAAAAATTAGAAGACGAGTTTTACGGCGGGATGGATGACATCCGCAATAGCCAGATGGCGATTGAAACCGCAATTAACGTTACTCAAGGATTGAGAAACGCGGCGAGCGAGATTAAAAAAATTCAATCGCAAATTAAGAGTTTACAGAAAAAGAAAGTAGATACCGGCGAAGTAGAAGATTTGTTAGCGACGATGAAGAGCCAGATAGCCGAGTTGCAACAGTTAGTGAAGGGTAAATTTGACGCGGAAGAATTAATTTTTATGGTGGAAGACGCTTACGCGACGCGGCAAGATTTGCAGGAGAAAATGCAGGAACTGCAAGGCACCAATGCCTATTTGCCTCGTATTAAAGCGGATAAGAGGTCAAATGTTAACTTTGAACTGCCCGATGCCTTTAGAAGGCAGGAAATAAATAGCGGCGGCGAAGAATTTGGAGCCGGCCCAATGGAGCCGGGCGCTGCCGGAGGCGGTGGGATACCGGGCTCGGGGTTTTAAGATAGCGACCAATGAATATAAAACAAAACCTTCTCAATTGAGGAGGTTTTGTTAATTATAGTAAGGTTGAAGAGCGGTAATTTTTATGTTAGAGTAATGAAAGTTATAAAATGTTATGTCTGTCATTCCCGCGAAAGCGGGAATCTAAGATATAAGGGAATAAATTTAAAACAAACTGGAGATTCCCGCTTTCGCGGGAATGACAAGAGAAAGACGAGAGTTGCATCCTAATTTAAATTTATGAAAAGAGACAATAAAAACTTGGGTTTTTGGATAAAATTATTAAAGAGGAGCCGGCGGCAAAAGAAACCGATAATGTGCCTCGCGCCGATGGCGGACGTAACGGACGCGGCCTTTCGGCGGATGTTTGTTAAATACGGCCGGCCGGACGTTTTTTGGACCGAATTTGTTTCGGCGGACGGACTTTGCTCGGCGGGAAAAAACAATTTATTAATTGATTTAAAGTATTCTTCCGCCGAGCATCCGATTGTGGCGCAAATTTTTGGGGCTAAACCAAAAAATTTTTATACGAGCGCCCGCCTGTTGGCCGAACTTGGTTTTGACGGCATTGACATTAATATGGGTTGCCCGGACAGGAAAGTGGAAAAACAAGGCGCCGGCGCGGCGCTGATAAAAAATCCTAAATTGGCGCAGGAAATTATTTTAGCTACGCAAGCAGGAGCAGCCGGGTTGCCGGTTTCCGTTAAAACTCGCATCGGCTATAATAAAAATGAGACAGCCACTTGGATGCCGGCTTTGCTTGCGGCAAAGCCGGCGGCAATCATAGTGCACGGGCGGACGCGCCAAGAAATGTCAAAAGCATCAGCGCGCTGGGATATAATTGGTCGGGCGGCAGAAATTATTAAGGCAAGCAAAAAAGGAACATTAGCCATTGGCAACGGCGATGTGGCTGATTTAGCCGACGCTTACCAAAAAGCAAAACAATATAATTTAGACGGCATTATGGTCGGCCGCAGCGTTTTTGGCAAGCCGTGGTTTTTTACCCCCACACTCATGCGTGAGTTTGGGAGTAGACCCCTCTCCGGTTTTCCCCTTACTAAGGGGGGAGAGATGAACGCAAAGAAAAAGTTGGAAGTAATGGCAGAGCATACCAAGCTGTTTGAAAAATTATTTGCGGGGCACAAAAATTTTAACATCATGAAAAAGCACTTTAAGGCGTATGCGTCCGGCTTTGAGGGCGCGAAGGAGCTGCGGATTAAATTGATGAAGGCTAATAATTATAAGGAAGTTAAGTTTACTATTGATAGTTTTTCAAAATCTAAAGAGGCGCGATAATTTTGCAATAACTTAACAGTAATTGAACAATAATTTAGTTATTACAATTATGGTTAAATTACTGTTTAATAACTAATGTTTCAAATAGGCTTAACAAAATATCTTATAGATTTAGACGTTTTAAAGTCGCCGCACATCATTAATGCTTTCCAAAGTATTGACCGCGCGGATTTTGTGCCCCGGAAATATTTAAACGAAGCTTACGGCGACTACCCCCTGCCGCTTGGATACGGGCAGACAATATCTCAACCAACCACGGTTGCCTTTATGCTGGAAAAGCTGCAGCCGCAAGCCGGCGAAAAGATTTTAGACGTTGGTTCCGGCTCCGGCTGGACAACGGCGTTATTAGCGCAAATCGTTGGGCCGGCGGGCAAGGTATGCGGCGTGGAAATCGTGCCGGAACTGGCGGAATTTGGCCGAAAAAATTTAGCTAACTATGAATTGAATTGGGCGGAGATAAAATTAGTAACCGGAGAATTGGGTTGTCCGCCGCTTGCCCCCTTTGATAAGATTTTAGTTTCGGCGGCGGCGGAAGAGCCGCCGGGAAAATTGTTAACCCAACTAAAGATTGGCGGCCGCCTTATTATCCCTATCCAAAATTCTATTTGGCAAATTGATAAAGCGGCGGCGGGCAAATTTAGGCAGCAAGAATTCCCCGGGTTTGTCTTCGTGCCGCTCGTATAAATTTATATTTACAGCAGAGTTTATTTATGCTAAGTTTGCGTTAGCGTTAAAATAAAAAGCGGGTATCGTATATCGGTATTACCACAGGTTTCCAACCTGTTGAGAGGGGTTCGACTCCCCTTACCCGCTCCAAGATTAAATTTTCAACTAAAAATATAATAACGATCAACAATAAAACTCAAATCGCGGTTCTCTAAATTATTAAAATAGTAAAATATGCCATCACCAATTAAAAAAGACAGCGAACTTTCGCCCGAATTGCGCCGGGTGGCGCGCGCCGGCGGCACGGAAGCGCCGTTTGCAGGCAAGTACTGGAATAACCACGAACAAGGGATGTACAAATGCGCCGTCTGCGGCGCGGAGCTTTTTTCTTCCGACGCCAAATTTGATTCGGGAACGGGCTGGCCCAGTTTTAGCGAGCCGGCGAATTTAGAAAATATTGAATTGCGGGAAGACCAAAGCCACGGCACGAGCCGCACCGAGGTTATATGTAAAAATTGCGGGGCGCACTTGGGGCATGTTTTTGACGACGGGTCTAAAGACAGTCGCCTGCCTGCCGGCAGGCAGGGCAAAAGATATTGCATAAATTCTGTCTGCCTGAATTTAGAAAAAGAAAATAAATTTTAAAATCAATTTTTATAGAAAAATAAAAGGGGCATATATTAAGCATATGCCCTTTGTCGTAACCAAAAGCAAAACATCATAAAACATCATTTTGGTTTGCGTTGAAACTCTTTGGCAGCGAAAGTCGGCGTTACCGTCGGAGTTTCAGCTTTTGGTTTAGGCAGCAGCTCCATGCCGGCTTCCGTTAGCTTGAATACTATTTTTTTTCCTCTGTGCCAAGAAAGCAACCCCCTTTCTTCCATTATCGCTAACCTTGTCCCAAATTTTTTTGGGGGTGGGGTAGGCCATTTTTGGCCTCTGAAATAGTTTTCAATTTCCGCTTGCGTAGCCTGCTGGAAGTTTTGCAGCGCTTGCACCACTCTTTTCCTGAAAATAGTTTGCCGCCAATTTTTTACCAGCCAGACAAGTAGTACTGCAATTAAAACTAAAAGTGGAATATAAACCCATTTCATGGCGAGATCTCCTTTAGTTAAATTGTTTGCTAGTTTGTTTCTTGGCAAAGAACTTTACTCCGTACAGAAAGCCGCTTGACGAAGTCGGCGGTGTAAAAATAGTCGCGGGCGGTGGTTTAATGCCACTGCCAAGCGACACCTTTCTTATGGAGTTTACTTTATTAACACCCTCCTAATTAAAAGGATAGCAAATATTATAAGAGGCATCAAAATTTGTCAATCTTTTTAGCCAAAGTTAAGCGAATTTCATCCCAATTAAAGTCGTTGCCTAACATTTCTTTAATCGGCGTGAGCCGGTCGGCGCCGATTTGCCGGGCGGCTTTTTTAATCAACTGCTGTTTTTTCGGCTCCACAAACCTATTAATATCAATCGGTTTGCCGTGCTCAATCAGAAAGCAGAGGTGCTGAACGATGGTCGCCGGCTTTAAGTTCCGCCTTTGCGCCATTTCCTCCAGGGGCATGCCTTGTTGGTAAAGTTCGTAAGTTTGGAGCTGGGTAAGTTTTGTTTCCAAAGAAATCACCGCTGATTGGTTAACGGATTCTGATTGCCGGCTATTGACGGCCGGCAACTCGTTGAGCGTCGCGCAATTATCGCACATACTGCAATTTTTTGCCGCACTATCCTGAAAGTAGTCTAAAATGTATTTGCGCCGGCAAGCATCGTGGAAGACGTAACTTTCCATCAAGTCTAATTTATGCAGTTCGCGTTTGTGTTTAGCTTTCAGCGCGGAGAAATCAATCCGCAGCCCTTCCGGTTTAACCCGTTGTAAAATTTTAATTTCCGTGCCGCGGAAGGGCGGGCGGTACTCGGCTAAATTACTTTCCGTTAATTTTTTTACCAGCCGCGTTACGGCTTCGCGCTTGACGCTTCCCAGCGCCGCCAAATCTTCGGGGGAAAATTCTACGCCGCTAAGCAAACTCTCGCCATAATGTTTAATCAAGGCCTGCAAAGTTTTAGTTTGTACTTTGGCTTTGGCGCCTAAAGATTCCCGCACTTGTTCAGGACGCTCCATAAAACGCAGATAAGCTAAGCCGTTTTTTTCCCGGCTGCGCTCCAGATAACTTTCTTTTTCTAAAATTTTTAAGGCCGTGCCGATCGCCATATCCGGCACTTGCTCGCTTACGCCCTCCATTAATTCGCTGTAGGTAGCAAGCACCGTGTCGCTGTCGTATGATAATAGAGCGGCATAAACTTGGGTAATAACGCGCGGCGGCGGATTATCGCCGGCAATAAAAAATTCGCGCAGGTAGCGATCGGCCGGCGAATAAAATAAGATGCAGTAGCTTTTTTGGCCGTCTCGGCCGGCGCGGCCGGCTTCCTGATAGTAGGCCTCAATCGTGCCGGGCATGTCAAAATGGATAATTAAGCGGATGTCGCGTTTGTCAATTCCCAAGCCGAAAGCATTCGTCGCGACAATAATGCGCGCCGCTCCGGACATAAATTCATTCTGCACGTATTGGCGGTCCGCCGCTTCCATGCCGGCGTGATAACCGATGGCGGTTATGCCGTTAGCGAGCAAATACTCTAAGATGTCTTCAACTTTTTGCCGCGTGCCGGCGTAAATAATGCCCGCGCCGCCAATTTGCCGAACAATGTCTAAAAGGTGGCCGTATTTTTGCGCGTCCGAGGCGCGAATTACTCCGAATTTTAAATTGGGCCGGTCAAAACCGGTAATGATTACTGACGGATTTTGCAACTCAAGTTGTTTGATGATGTCGGCGCGCACTTCCGGCGTGGCCGTAGCGGTCAAAGCGGCTACCGTCGGGCTGCCGACTAGTTTTATTACCTCGCGCAGTTTCATGTAACTGGGGCGAAAGTCATGCCCCCATTCGGAAATGCAGTGCGCTTCGTCAATGGCAAAAAGCGCCACGGTTAAATTTTTAATCAAGGCAATAAATTCGCGCGAGTAAAATCTTTCCGGCGCGATGTAGACTAATTTGTAACGGTTATTTTTAATCGCGCTAAGGCGGCTCGCTGTTTCCGTCGCAGTTAACGAGCTATTGATAAAAGTCGCCGGAATGCCAATTTTATCCAAACTATCAACCTGGTCTTTCATCAAAGCGATCAGCGGGGAAATGACAATCGTCACGCCGTCTAAAATTAAGGCGGGCAACTGATAAATCAGCGATTTGCCCCCGCCGGTCGGCATCACCACGACGGTATTAGTTTTATTTAAAACATTACTAATCGCCTGTTCCTGCCCATAACGAAATTCACTGAAGCCCCAGTGAATTTTTAGCAGGTCTTTGAGTTGTTGCAGTTGAGAATTAAGCATGGGTAAATTAGTCAAAAGTTTATAAAGTCCTTAAAGTCCATAAAGTCTCTAAGAATAGTGGTTGTGGCGTATTTTGACTTTATGAACTTTATATAGTTCTACTACATTTCTTAAAGCGCAAGCTATCGTCATCGGTCCGACGCCGCCGGGCACAGGCGTAAGAAAAGAAGCGATTTTGCCAACGCTTTTTGATTCAACGTCACCAAAAGTTTTTCCCGCCCCGTGTTTATCGCTGGGATCGCCCTCGCGTATAATGCCGATATCAATCACGATGGCTTCTGGTTTGATGTAAGCGGCGGTTAAGTAATGTTTTTTGCCAACAGCGGTAATGACGATGTCGGCTTGCTGAGAGCAACTTTGCAGTTCGTTTGCGCTATGCTTATCATAAGAACAAGGTAGAATAGTCGCTCCGCGCTGCTGTAAAATTTCACCCACGCCGTTCATAAAAATATCGCTGTGCGCGAGCAGCGCAACGGTTTTACTCCGCAAATCACAGTTAATGCTGTTTAAAATTTCTAAAATAACGGCCGCGAGCACCGGAATTTGATATGTTTTGCCCGCTCGTATTTTTTTTAAATTCTCCGGATGAAAGCCGTCCACCTCTTTAGCCGCGCTAACAGCCGCCGCGATTTTATTGGCATCAAGATGTTTAGGCAGAGGCATTTGCAGTAAGATGCCGTCAATTAAATCGTCTTTGTTTAAATAATCAATGCAGTCCAGCAGTTCTTGTTCGCTTGCGTCTTCGCCGAACTTATATAAATGCGTGTCAATGCCGCATTTTTTCGCCTCTTTTTCTTTGCGCGCCACATACAGCGCCGAATCCGGCCGTTCGCCCACTAACAAAATCGCCAAGTTTGGCCGACTTGGCAACTTAACTACCTCTTTAACGATTTTATCTTTAATTTGGTCGGCTAAAGCGTTGCCGTCGATGATTTTACACATAACAAGTAACACATAACATAAAACACATAACACACTATGTGCAATGGGTAGCTATTCGTGAACTCCCGGAAGCGGAAACTGCAGGCAGAAAATTTTTACTTCCTCTTGTATCGCCTGCAATTTAGCCGAGTCGTCTTTAGACGCGAGCGCTCCGTTAATCCAAGCGGCGATTTTTTGCATGTCCGCTTCCTTCATGCCGCGGGTGGTGGCGGCCGGAGTGCCGAGCCGCAAGCCGGATGGGTCCATGGGGCGGCGCGGTTCGTGCGGAATGGTATTTTTGTTCGCGGTAATGCCGACCGCGTCTAACGCGGTTTGCGCTTGTTTGCCGGTAATATTTTTATTGGTTAAATCAATTAAAATCAAATGAGTGTCAGTGCCGTCGGTTACGAGTTTAAAGCCGTGATTTTTTAGAGCGTCCGCGAGCGCGGCGGCGTTTAAAATTATTTGGCGCGCGTAGTTTTGAAAATCCGGCTGGAGCGCTTCCGCAAAACAAACCGCTTTGCCCGCAATAATATGGTCGTGCGGCCCGCCTTGCAGTCCGGGGAAAACGGCTTTATCAATCGCCGCCGCGTATTTTTCTTTGCACATAATAATGGCGCCGCGCGGCCCGCGCATTGTTTTATGCGTCGTGGTCATAACGACGTCAAAATACGGCGTCGGGTTTTCCAGTTGTTTGCCGGCGATTAAACCGGCCGTGTGCGAAATGTCGGCAAAAGCAATGGCGTTGACCGAATCGGCAATCGCGCGGAACCGCCGCCAGTCAATCGCGCGCGGGTATGCCGTAAAGCCGGCGACGATTAATTTTGGCTTATGCTCCTGCGCCAAGCGTTCCACTTCATCCATATCCAGCCAGCCGTCCGGTTTGCAGGTATAGGGGACTACTTTGTAGCTGCGCCCGGAAAAACTAATCGGCAAGCCGTGCGTGATGTGGCCGCCGTGGTCTAATTTAAGCCCCATAATGGTGTCGCCGTAATTTAGGAGAGCAAAATAAACGGCCGCGTTGGCCGGAGAGCCGGAATAGGGCTGGACGTTAACGTGTTCGGCGGAAAATAATTTTTTTGCCCGCTCAATCGCGATATTTTCTATCGCGTCAATATTAACTTGGCCGCCGTAGTAGCGTTTGCCCGGGTATCCTTCCGAGTATTTATTGGTTAAAATTGAACCGGCCGCTTCCAGCACCGCCGCCGAAGTATAATTTTCCGACGGAATCAGTTCTATGCCTTCGCGCTGGCGGCTGGTTTCGGCTTGCAGAGCGGTATAAATTTCCGGGTCTTGTTGGAGAGAAGTAAATTGCATAAAGAGATTTTAAATTGTTACATTGCTAAATTGCTACGGAATTTGTATTTTCATCATAAGTCAGAGGCGGGGGTTTGTCAAAAAGAAAAAAGGCGCTGATTTTGAAATTATCAAAACTAGCGTCTTTAGCATAATCAAAGAATTCAGCGACGAGTTCAGGCGGCAATGCCCATAACTTGTCGCTGAAAGTCTGGTAACGAATAACCGGTCAGGAGCCGGAAAATTTTACAGTAACGATCGGTTGTCATTTGAATAATCTCCGTTGGTACGCTTAAGCTATGGATAAATTGCAGGAATTCAGAACTTTCCGTGTCCTTAAGACCATTAATGCCTACAATTTTTTTGCCGGATACATCAGCAAACGGAGTCAGTACTCCTTTGCCCCACAGGCGCACAACTTCTTTATCCAAAGCCATGGGCGTGCGGGTGTCTTTCAGTGCTCCTTCCCATTCATCAATTAACCAAAAACGCGATGAATCTGGCGTCAGCACTTCATCAGCCAGCCAGCCATTATCGCCTAATTCAAATTTTGTGTCAGCGATAATTATGCCTTGCGCGAGCGCATATTTGTAGGCGGTAAAATAAATCTGCAGGGACTTGTCCGCCAGCCAGCCACCATGCTCTTTTAAGACATCGGCGGCAGATAGGGGCTGGTCATGTCCGATATGGGCTTTGGTAGTGGGCGTAAAGAACGGGAAAACATCATCCGGCAATTTTGAGCCGTCCTGCAGTCCCGCCGGCAGTTGCTGGTCAAATACCAAACCGTTATTTTTCCGGTAATCAGACCAAGCCGAACCGGTCAAGTGACCTCGTACGACACATTCTACCGGGATGATGTCGCATCTTTGTACGATGAGCGCTCGGGCTTGCAGAGCGCTATTGCCGCGCAGAGCTTCGGGCAAGTAAGCGTCAATGCCTGCCCCCCAAGCGATGAGATGGTTTGGTATCTTCCGCAATAAGCCATTTCCGGGCTCAAGCCAAAAAACAGTCAGGGCGGTTAAGACCTCGCCTTTAAGCGGCACCAGCGCATTCAGTACGAAATCAAAAATGCTGATGCGGTCGCTGGCTACCATCAGCAGAAGGTCGGGGTGATCCGGAATGGCAAAGGTGTCGCGCACTTTGCCGGTATTGAGCAGGGGTAACTCGGTCTTCAAAATTTTTGTGTGTAGCGCCGTTTTGAGATACTCGGGAATTTTTTGGATTTTGTTCATCAGTCTTCCTCCTCTTCTCCCAGATAGAGCATGCCCACCCTTGATTCTCTGTCTGCTGCATTTAATGACGATACTTTCTTTGCTTCTTCTTGGAGTAGCCGCTCGGCAATATTATGGTTACACCAAGCAAACATTTGTGCTACGAAGCGGGCAGCATTTTCCGGACGGATAATGCAGGCGTTAGAGTTGCCCGGCGGATTCGTAAGGCAACTGATGTTAGGCGCGGTCGGTGTCGCATCTGGCGCGCAGCTAATTACCGGAAACGGCAGGTTGAAAGCCAGCATCCCCGATAAAGCGTCGGTTCCTCCCGCTACCGCGATGAACGCCAGAGGATAGCCGGCAAATTCTTGATATTCCCGGATGAAATCTCCTATTTCATCCCCCAGGGCTTGTTTATGCGCCGACAATATCCTTACCTCATAAGGAACGCGATATTGACGACGCAGGGCCGTGATGATTTTTTCAATATGCGGCTTATCGCTGTCAGAGCCGGCAACGATAATCGCAACGCCGTGTCCCGCCTCAATTAACTCTTTCAGTGTTTGGTCCATTAGCATCTTTATTCCTTTCTTGTTTTTTTGGAAGAATTTTTAGGCTTATAGATCAAATCGGTTAAAGATGGCATCAACGTGCTTCAAACTCTGCCGTGGGTCAAAGCAGGCGTTGATTTCTTCGGGCGAAAGTTGATTGGTGATTTCCGAATGAGCGGCGACAAGATCACGGAATGTTTTTTCGTCCTCTGTCTGGAAAGTGCCGCGTTCAACTTTAAAACATACACCCTCAACTAAATCATAAGCCTGATAGCGAGCCATGCCTTTAGCGGTTAGAGCCAGCATCACTCGCTGGGCGAAGATGATGCCGCCGGTTTTTCGCAGGTTCCGCTCCATGTGTGCCGGAAATACTTCCAGTTTTTCCACCGTGTCAGCGAACCGCTCAAGCATAAAATCAAGCAGAATGGTTGCGTCCGGCAAAAAAATTCGTTCGGCCGCGGAATTTTCCAGCGTGCGTTCGCACCAGACGACCTCGCATTCAAAAGCAGGAATAAGGTGTCCGCGCATCACTCTCGCCAGCGAACAAATATTTTCGCTTTTTATAGGATTGCGCAGAAAGCTTTTTCCGGGCATGGCCGAAGATCCCTTGGCGCCCGGCCGTTTAAATTCAGCCACTTCGCTGATGTCGGTGCCGGCCAGATGACGGATTTCGGTCGCGAATCTATCCAATGAATTGGCGACGGCAACCAGCGCGCTGATATAGCGAACGATGATGTCGCGGCTTAAAATCTGCGTGGAAATGCGCGCCGGTTTTAAGCCCAAATATCCGCAAGCCAGCTCCTCAATTTTAGGGTCAAGGACATAAGTTCCGACCGCGCCGGAAATTTTTCCCACCCCTACTTCCCCCCTGACAGATTTAAGGCGTTCGATGTGCCGTTCAACCACATCAAGCCAGCCGAGAAGTTTTAATCCAAATGTTATCGGTTCGGCGTGGATAAAATGCGTCCGGCCGATCATCGCCGTATTACGATGTTCCTGCGCTTTGGCGGCGATAACTTTCCGCAGACGATTCATTTTTCTTAAAATAAGCCCGAGCGAGGAGACTAATGTCATCGCCAGTCCGGTATCCTCAACATCGTAAGAGGTCAAACCGCTATGAAAATGCGGCTTAACTTCTTCCGGCAATTGTTCAGTGACCGCTAAGACGAAAGCGATCAAATCATGGTCGCTGATTTTTTCCAATTCGTCGGCCCGGGCGAGAATCGCTTCAGTTATCCGAACTTTTCTCGCCAACTCATGAATGTTTGTTGAGATTTCTCCCAATTCTCCGCGCGCTTGAAGCACGGCTATTTCCACTTTTAACCAATGAGTTTTTTTTGCCAATTCATTCCAAAGCGTTCCCATTTCCAGTAGAGTGTATCTTGGTATCATGATATTTCCTCTCCTTTTCGGAAATTATAAAGTTGTTAAGGAACTAATTATAGGTACTTTACCCCCACATTTATACATAAGTGTGGGGGTAAACTGCCAAAACTTTACAATAAAACGGGGAAAAAGGCAAATTGCGCGTAACACGTAACATAAAACAAAAAAACAAAAAAATAAAAATGTCATTCCCGCGAAAGCGGGAATCCCGTGAAAATAATAACGAGATTCCCGCTTTCGCGGGAATGACAATGGATGACAATTATTTGTTAATCAAAAAATAGCAAACATCCCCATCTTTCACCTTATACTCCTTGCCCTCGGTTCGGACCAGGCCTTTTTCTTTCGCTTTGCTCCAGCCGCCAGCCGCCACAAAGTTTTGCCAATTTATTACTTCGGCGCGGACAAAGCCCTTGATAAAATCAGTATGGATAACGCCCGCCGCTTCCGGCGCCAGCGCGCCCTGCCTAACCGTCCAGGCGCGTGTTTCCGGCTCGCCGGAAGTGAGAAAAGTGATTAGGTTAAGCAGCTGGTACGATGCTTTGATTAATTTGTCCAAGCCGGTCTCCGTGACGCCCAATTCTTTTTTGTAATTTTCCTGTTCTTCCTCCGGCAGCTCGGCGATTTCGGATTCCAGCTGAGCGTTAATCATAATTGAGGTTGTATTACCTGGAAGGCGATCCCGCAATATTGCGGGGTTGTCTTTAATTTTGTCGTCAATATTTAAAACATACAATAGCGGTTTGGCGGTCAAAAGCGACAAAGATTTTACCAGCGCCGTTTCTTCCTCTGATAATTGCAATTCGCGCGCCGCCTGCTCCCGTTCCAGCGCCTGCTTTATTTTTTCCAAAACTTGTTTTTCCGCTAAGAGCGCCTTACCTGCCCCGTCGGATGACTTGGGGTCGACAGATTTAGCGTCGCTTGTAACTTTAGACAGCCGCTTGGCTACCGTCTGCAAATCGGCCATTATTAATTCTAAATTAACAGTCGCGATGTCATCCGCCGGCGAAATTTTGCCGGCGACATGAATTATTTCTGGATTTTGAAAAGCGCGCACTACTTCCACGATCGCGTCCACCTCGCGGATGTGGGATAAGAATTTATTGCCCAAGCCCTCGCCTTTGTGCGCGTCGGCGACTAAGCCGGCGATGTCAATAAACTCAATCGCAGTCGGCACGATTTTTTTTGATCGCGATACTTGTGCCAGCTGTTTTAGCCGTTCATCGGGTACGTTAACCACACCCACATTGGGGTCAATGGTGCAAAAAGGAAAATTAGAAGCAGCGGCCTGTTTGCGCTTCAAAAGCGCGTTGAAGGTTGTTGATTTTCCCACATTAGGCAAGCCGACGATGCCGACGGAAAAAGACATAAATCAATTATCAATTACGAATTATCAATTACGAATTGAGTATAGATTATTTTTATTATTTTGGCAAAAGATTGACTTTTTTATTTGTTAGTGCTATAAAGAGGGTATTAATTGTTCTCTTAATTTTATCCAGTAGATGACTCAAATTTAAAAGAGAGGGAGAATGAATATGGAGTTGAGGTCAAAGTTGAGGGTTATCGCGCGAAGGTCTAATGGTGAAGTAAACCATAGACCAACGCCAAGAAGTGCCACGCATCTTGAATTACAAAAGTTGCTGGTTGTGCCGGTAACGGAAGAATGCTCATTATTTGATTTAAATTCAATGAGCGTTTTGGACAACTTTCGTTATTATGGCATAATTCACGGCATTTCCCTGGCTTCCGCTCACCACCTGAAATTCATGTTGTGGAGAGAACAGTTTCCCGGGGAAAAAGAGTGCGGGCGGGAAGTGGCGAATGGCATAGTCGTCCCCGCCTCCAGTTTTATATTTACGCGGGAGATTGTGGTTGCTTGGAAAGGCAGGAAGGTTATTTTTACTAATTTCTCCCTTGCCGAAGATGCCCAAGATGCCATTCGGCTTTTTGGCAAAAAGCCATCTTCCTCGTTTGTAAAGTTTGTAGACGTACTTAGGTGTCTTGCCGCCTAAGCCAGCACCAAGAGTCATCTATGATCTAGGGTTGAGGCCGTGCAGTCAAAGACTTGCCACGGCTTTTTTATTTTAGAGATGACGTTATTTTGTCAGCTGAACGCCTTGTTGAATTTGCTCGAGCAGTTTGAGCATTTCGCTCGCGCGTTCGTTTTGAGAAGAGCGTTTGCGTAAAAAAGAGTTGAGAGCAAAGGTTGATTTTTTAATGCACTCTTCAATCACGAAGACGGAAGAGGGAAGTTGGCGCAAATTAGGGCGTCTGGTCTGTACTTCAAGCAAGCGCGGCGGCGCTACTTTTTCCGTCAGGTAGCGCCAGGTCTTGCTTAATATTACCGGATGCAGCCAGGCGATATGGTCCATTTCTTCCGACAAATCGTCAACGGAAATTTCTACTCCGTACTGCAGCACCATTTTTTGTTGTTCAAACCAAAATTCATTCAGGAAGTCTTGGGCCAGTTCGCTGTAGCGCCGGGCGAGCACAAGCAGCGGATGCCGGCTTAAGTTTCGCCGCCGTTCGTAAACGCGGCGCAAGCGCCGTTTAGTCGGATTATGCTCCAGTTCGCGCTCGGCGATCAGCATCTCCTGCATTTCCTGCAAATGGCTGATAATGTCGTCAATCACGACGATGGGGTCGCGCGGGTCAATGTCCTGGAAGATGTTTTTAGGCATTACTTTCTGTTCAGTTATTTTTTTATTTGGTTTTTTGTCAAAAGACATATCTTATTTGCTGTCATTCCCGCGAAAGCGGGAATCTCGCTAATTGATAGATTCCCGCTTTCGCGGGAATGACAAGTTAATTACGCAGTCTTTTTTCCGTCTTCAAAATGGCAACCGTCGTCTTAATGACAGTATCAGGATTAAGGGAAATGCTGTCAATACCCTGCTCCACTAAAAATTGGGCAAAGTCAGGATAATCAGACGGCCCTTGTCCGCAAATGCCGATTTTAGTTTTAGTCTGGCGCGCGCTTTTAATCGCCTGTGAAATCAGCCGCTTGACCGCTTCGTCGCGCTCGTCGTAAAGCGCCGCGATGCGCTCGGAATTTCGGTCAACGCCGAGCGTAGCCATCGTTAAGTCATTAGAGCCGATGGAAAAACCATCCACGTATTTAGCGAATTCATCGGCTAAAATTACGCTTGACGGCACTTCCGTCATCATATAAAGTTCCAGCCCGTTGCGGCCGCGCTTTAGCCCTTGCTGCGCCATAATGGCAATGACTTTTTTTATTTCCTCAACCGTGCGCACGAAAGGAATCATTATTTTAACGTTAGTTAAACCCATCTCATCGCGCGCTAAGCGCAAAGCCGCGCATTCCATCTTAAACACCTCAATAAATTCCGGATGATAATAGCGGGAAGCGCCCCGCCAGCCCAACAGGGGATTGTCTTCCTCCGGCTCAAAGCGCTCGCCGCCGAGCAAAGTTTTGTATTCATCGGTTTTAAAATCAGACAGGCGCAAAATCACGTCTTTAGGATAAAAGGCGGCGGCGATAATTCCCACCCCTTGCGACAGTTTATCAACGTAAAATTTCTTTTTGTCCGCGTAGCCGACGGTAATTTTGGCTATCTCCCGAATTTGCGCAGCCGTTAGTTTTTTTTGTTTTTTTAATTCCTCGTAATTTAACAGCACGCGGGGATGGATTTTGATGTAATTAGCGACGATAAACTCTTCGCGCGCGAGCCCCACGCCGTCGTTAGGGATGAAAGAAGAGGCAAAAGCAATGTCCGGCGCGCCGATATTGAGCATAATTTTTGTTTTCGGCCGGCCGCCTTTAAACAAATCGGCGATGTTAGTTTTTTTTATGTTAAATTTTAATTCCCCTTCGTAAACAAAACCCTCTTCGCCCTCGGCGCAGCTAACGGTTATCCCTTGGCCGGTCGTAACGGCGCTCGTTACGGTTTTCGTGCCGACTACGCAGGGGATGCCGAGTTCGCGGCTGACGATAGCCGCGTGGCAGGTGCGCCCGCCGCGGTCGGTAACGATCGCGGAGGCGATTTTCATAATCGGTTCCCAGTCCGGATCCGTCATGTCCGTCACGAGCACCTCGCCGGGCTTAAATTGGGAGATGCCTTTAATGTCTAAAATAACGCGCGCAATGCCGGCGCCGATGCGGCTTCCGACCGAGCGGCCGCGCGCTAAAATTTTGCCGCGTTGGGCAAGAATATATTCTTCAATAATATTATAGTCGCGCTGGCTTTGCACCGTTTCCGGCCGCGCTTGGATGATGTAAAGTTTATTGTTGCGCCCGTCTTTTGCCCATTCAATGTCCATCGGCCGGCCGTAGTGCTTTTCGATCATAACCGCCCATTCCGCCAATCGTTTAATTTCGGAGTCGCTGATGGATTGGCGGTGCTGGTCAGCCAAACTGACTTTTATGTCTTTAGTGGGGCGTTGATGGTCATTGCTATAGACCATTTTAATGTCTTTATGGCCGATAGTTTTTGAAATAATCGCGCCGGTCGGTTTAAAGTAATAAAATTCATCTGGATTCACTTTTCCTTGCACGATGTTTTCGCCTAAGCCGTAAATAGAATTAATCAGCACTATGTCTTTAAAGCCGCTTTCGGTGTCAATCGTAAAAGTTACGCCGGAAGCGCCCAAGTCCGAGCGCACCATTTTTTGCACGCCGACCGACAAGCCGATGGTAAAATGGTCAAAGCCCTTGTCTTGGCGGTAAGAAATGGCGCGGTTGGTAAACAACGAAGCGACGCATTTTTTAACCGCGATTAGTAAATCAACTTCGCCGCGGACGTTTAAAAAAGTTTCCTGCTGTCCGGCAAAAGACGCGTCCGGCAAATCTTCGGCCGTGGCCGACGAGCGGACGGCGACATCCAGTCCTCCCCCTTCTCCCCTCCTTAGTAAGGATGGGGCATATTCCTTGCTTAACTTTTGGTAAGCTTGGGTAATTTCCCGTTCTAACTCCGGCGGCAATTTAGCGCCTAAAATTGTCTGGCGCACGGTTCGGCCGCGCTTGGCTAAATCTAAAATATTATGGGTATTGAGACCTTGCAGTATTTTTTTTATCTCTGTTTTAATACCGGCTTGTTCCAAAAAATAAAAATAAGCGTCAGCAGTCGTGGCAAACCCGTTCGGCACGTTTATTCCTTTACTTGTCAGCCGGCTGTACATTTCGCCTAACGAAGCGTTTTTGCCGCCCACGACCGGAACGTCTTTGATTGTTAGGTCCTTGAAAAAAATTATAAAAGGTTTTTGCATAGAGATACTTAAAAAATAACAAATGACAAAAAGCAAATAACAAACAAATTCCAAATTATAAATTAAAGATTATAAACAAAAGTTTTGGTCATTATTATTTAAGATTTTAGATTTGTTTGCTATTTGTTATTTGATTTTTGCAATTTAATAATCAAAGGTTCCATTTTTTAGACCACTCGTAAATGTACGGTATTTTCCAGGTTTGGCCGTCCAAAGTTTTTATCACGCCCATAATGCTGATAACGAGCAGCATTAAATTTCCCAAGAACGAAATCAGCCAGCCTAAAATCGGCACAATGCCTATCACCCAAAACACGAACCAAGCGACCGTAACCGTCAGTCCTTGCCGGGCGTGGAACTGGGCAAAGCCGCTTTTCCTTTTTGACAGCAGCGGCGCGAGGCAGAGGATAAAAATGTAGGACAGGGAAGCGATGATTTTATTTTCTTCAATGTCGCTCGCGGAAAATTTAACTTGAGCGCCTGAAGGTTTAGCGTTAGTTTTGTTGGCGGATTTTTTAGCAGTTGGCATATTTCCTCCTTTTAAATTATTGTTAATTAAGATATAAAAATATAATAACACAATTTGATTTTTTGGGGAAATTAAAACATAATAAAAGTTAAGCCGGAGTGGCGAAATTGGTAGACGCACTAGGTTTAGGACCTAGCGCCGCAAGGCATGGAGGTTCGATCCCTCTCTCCGGCACAAATTTATTAGTTCAGACCATTATTAAATCTTTATGGAACAACGAGAACGGCCAAAAATTGGACAGGAAGCATCTCCTGAAAAAGCGGAAGAATTACGCGTGATAGACGGGCAGGCAAAGCAGTAAATTTTTCAAGCCCACTTTTCTTGAAAATTTTACTGCCAAGAGGTATGATTAAGGTGACCGTTCTTAATTTTAAACCATAAAAATATGATGTTAAAAAATAAAGCAGCCATCGTTACCGGCGCCGGGCAAGGCATTGGCAAAGGCATTGCGCTCGCTTTAGCTAAAGAAGGTTGCAAGGTTACAGCGAGCGACCTCAACGAGAGTAACGCCAAAACAACGGCGGCCGAAATAGCCAAAGCCGGCGGAAAAAGTTTAGCAGTTGGTTGCGATGTTTCTAAAAAAAAGGAAGTGGATAATTTAGTAACTAAAGCTTTGGCCGAATTTGGCAAATTAGACATCTTAGTCAATAACGCCGGCATTTTTCCTTTTAAACCATTTTTAGAAATGACTGAAGCGGGCTGGGATAAAGTGTTAGACGTTAATTTAAAAAGCATTTTTTTATGTTCGCAAGCGGCGGCAAAAGCGATGCCGGCGGGCGGCAAAATTATCAGTATTTCTTCCATCGCTTCTTTTGTCGGTTTTGAAGGTTTAACTCACTACTGCGCTTCCAAAGGCGGCATCAACGCTTTAGTTAGAGCGATGGCCTTGGAACTCGCGCCGAAAAAAATCAACGTCAACGCGGTGGCGCCGGGAGCGATTGATACGCCGGGCGCGCAGGCGGCATTTAATGAAAAAGCGGCCAAGCAAACAATCGCCGCGATTCCTTGGGGCAGAATGGGCCTGCCGCAAGATATTGCCAACGCAGTTGTATTTTTAGCGTCAGACCAAGCCGATTACATTACCGGCCAAACGATTATCGTGGACGGGGGCTGGACGTTGAGATAGTCTGTAAAGTTCACCCCGTGAAATAAAAGGATTAAAAATTTTTTGTACCGTAGTATCGTTTAGTATTTCACGGGGTAAGTAAAAAAAGAAGCCCACGGTTTGTGAAGACCGTGGGGTTTTTTAAATAAAGAACAATTTTTGGGAGCATCGGGAGTTAATCGCAGATAGTGGGCTTAGCTTTGGTACTGCCAACAGTGTGTAGGGGCTGACCGTCATCATCAGCCACAAAGAACCTTCGCCATCCTTCGCGCCCCTCATCTCCCACACAAGGCACCGAAATAATTCGGAACTGCTTGAGTGGTTTGATTTTCCCTGCTGCTATCGCTTGTTCGTATAAAGGGCGGAGACAGGATTCTACTTGAGTAAGAGCAGGTGAAGCTACCATTTTACAATACCTTCCTTTCTGGTTTTTTATAAAAAACAAAAGGCTTTTTAGCCCGAGAGTCAGATATGACGCTTCAGGATAAAAAGCCCGGTGTCTTTTTTTGCTCCGCAGTATTGCGGAACCATATCTGCCCCCATAGGGTACGATTTACCACCTTAACTTTTTAAGCCAGGTTGGCGGGCAGTCATCGGGCCGTTTCCCTCGTGCCGCTCTTGATATTTATCCATAACACCTTCCAGAATACCCCCGCACCAAATTTTGGCGTGGGGGAATACCCTTACACCAAGATTTGGTGTTAGGATAAACCCGGCGGTGAAGGTGTTCGGATTTATTTAGTTGGAAAACAACTGTTGATATCTTATCATAGGGCAATAATAGAGTCAAGGAAAGTAGTATGATATACTGAAGCTAATTACTTAGTTAAACTGATTAACTAACATATGGCTGCAAAAGTTTTATCCGCCGCCACCGTCGGTTTAGACGGCGCGTTGGTGGAAGTAGAAGCGGAAATCGTTCCCGGTTCAATCGGTTCTTTTATAATCGTCGGCTTGCCGGACGCGGCGGTGCAAGAGTCGCGCGAGCGGGTGCGCAGCGCCATTTTAAACAGCGGCCGTGATTTCCCGCATAAAAAAATAGCGGTGAATCTGGCGCCGGCAGACTTGCGCAAATCCGGCCCGGCTTATGATTTGCCGATTGCCATCAGCATCCTGTTAACGACCGGCAGAATAAATTTTTTGCCGAGCGGCCAGGAGGTGTTCGTAGGCGAGTTGGCGTTGGACGGGAAAATTCGCTCTATTAACGGCGTTTTGCCGATAGCGATTGCGGCTTTAAAATTAGGCGTCAAAATTTTATACGTGCCCAAAGCCAACGCGCGCGAGGCAAAATTAGTGCGGGAGCTGGAAGTCATTCCGCTTGATTCTTTGCGCCAGCTCATCAGCCATTTAGAGGGGCGAGAGCCGATTGCGCCGCTGGCGCAAACGGACATTATTTTTAATGACGCGGAAGGAGGCAACGATATGGCGCATGTCCGCGGGCAGGAGCAGGCGAAACGCGCTTTAGAAATTGCCGCCGCCGGCGCGCATAACGTTTTAATGTCCGGCCCGCCCGGTTCGGGCAAAACTTTGCTCGCCCGCACCATTCCTTCCATTTTGCCCAAGCTCACTTTGGAGGAAGCTTTAGAAATAACCAAAATTTATAGCGTGGCCGGGATGTTGCCCGAAGGCAGCGCGTTAGTTAAAACGCGCCCTTTCCGCGCCCCGCACCATACCGCGAGCGGGGCCGCTTTAGTGGGCGGCGGAACCTGGCCGCGTCCGGGAGAAATATCTTTAGCGCACCGCGGCGTTTTGTTTCTGGACGAGTTTGCTGAATTTCCCCGGGCCATGCTGGAAAATTTGCGCCAGCCGCTGGAAGACGGCATTGTCAACATTTCCCGCGCCGCCGGCTCCCTGACTTTTCCGGCCCGTTTTATTTTGGTCGCGGCGATGAATCCTTGCCCGTGCGGCTACAAAACCGATGCCGAGCGGCAATGCAGTTGCACCACTAACCAAATCATTAATTACCAAAAGAAAATTTCCGGCCCCATCTTAGACCGCATTGACCTGCATTTAGAAGTGCCGCGCATGAAGTTTGACAAACTAACCGACGAAACATCGGGAGAAAGTTCAAGTTTGATCAGCCAACGAATCGCCCGCGCGCGGACCATTCAGCACGAGCGCTTTCGGGGCAAAGGCATCATCACCAATTCCGAAATGTCTTCCAACCAAGTCAAAGAGTTTTGCCGGGTAACCGCCGAATCCTATTCATTGCTGCGGAGCGCGGTAGAGCAGTTGCATCTGTCGGCGCGCGCCTATTACCGTATTTTAAAACTAGCCCGCACGATTGCCGATTTAGCCGAAGCCGCCGATATCCAGACGGCGCACATTGCCGAAGCGCTGCAATATCGACCGAAAGTGGATAATTAAAAGTCCATAAAGTCAAAAGTCACGCGAGTTGGTGGTTTGGAAAAAATTTGATATAATGAAATTAGATATTAGGGTATTCGCAACGGATAGAAATGACTTTAAATATTAAATAAAGTTTGTCGCTCTCGTTGTCGTAATATCCAATATCTTAGTATCCAATGTCCTAATATTTTTTATGCGCAAAAACATTACCTTTAAATTATCTTTTATTCTATTGCTTTTAATTTTTATCATGACCTCTGCTTTTGGTTGCAAGGGAAGCTTAAGCAAAGAAGCTCAAGAAAAAGTAAAGCCGATTACGCTCAACTACTGGCGCGTTTGGGACGGGCCAGAGGCTTTTAGCGACATTATCGCCGCTTACCGAGCGTTGCATCCCAATATTACCGTTAACTACCGCAAATTGCGCTACGAAGAATACGAAAGAGAATTAATTGACAGTTTGGCGGAAGACCGCGGGCCGGATATTTTTTCACTGAACGCCGGCTGGCTTAAGCGCTACCAAGGTAAAATCGCCTCTCTGCCGGAAGAAATCACTATGGCTTATCCGGTAGTAAAAGGCACTTTAAAAAAAGAAGAAGTGACCGAACTGCGCACCGCTAAAAGCATTACCGCGGCGCAACTGCGAGAGCAGTATTTGGATGTGGTGTATGATAACGCCGTCATCGCCGGCAAAATTTATGGATTGCCGGTGAGCGTTGATACGCTGATATTATTTTATAACCGCGATTTATTGAATAATGCCGGCATTACCGCGGCGCCGCGCTATTGGAATGAAGAATTTTTAGCCGACGTAAAAAAATTGTCCAAACAAGACGCGGACGGCAAACTCGCGCAGGCCGGCGTGGCGCTCGGCACCAGCAATAATATTGAGCGCTATAGCGACATTTTGAGCTTATTGATGATGCAAAACGGCGCCGAAATGGTTACGCCGGAGGGAGCGGTCGCTTTTCATCGCGCGCCTGCGGGCAGTAGGGATAATTACGCGCCCGGGCTGGAAGCGCTGCGGTTTTATACTGATTTTGCCAACCCCGTTAAAGAGGTTTATTCCTGGAATAAAGAGATGCCCAATTCTTTAGAGGCGTTTATTGAGGGGCGGCTCGGATTTTTTTTCGGCTATTCCTACCATCTGCCCCAAATCAAAGCCCGGGCGCCGCGCTTAAATTTTGGCGTCAGCCCAATGTTGCAGATAGAAGGCAATCCAACCGCGGTTAACTTTGCCAACTTTTGGCTGGAAACGGTTTCTAACAAGAGCGCCTATCAGAACGAAGCTTGGGATTTCATTCAGTTTGCCGCCCGGGCGGAAAATGCGCAATCTTATTTAACCAAAGCAGTCAAACCAACCGCTTTGCGCTCACTCGTGGACGAGCAGGCAAATAACGAAGAAGCGTCGGTTTTCGCCGGACAACTGTTAACCGCCCGCGCCTGGTATCAGGGCAAAGATTACAACGCGGCGGAAGTTATTTTAGGCGAACTGATTGACCAGGCGTTGCTTGACCCCCAGCAGATGCCGAAACTGATGGAAACGGCGGCCAGGAAAATTCAACAAACCATTCAGTAAATTTAGGAATAAGAATTTAAAAGTTTAATATCCAATATCCAGTATCTAATATATATAGAACAATCAGATATTAGGATATTAGGATATTAGGATATTATGAATATTACAAAATATAAATTGGTTGCAGTATTAATTCTTGTTTTTTTGTTTTTTAGTTTTTTTGTCCATGTTGGTTTTGCTCAAACAAGCGCTGCTTTGAGTGAATGCGCCAGTAGGTCAGATACAGGCGCTACTTTGTGGGACAATATGCAGATGTGTCGCAAATGCGGTACATGCACTCTCAATGATTTTATTCGTTTAGGCGTAAACATCGCCAATTGGATTTTGGGAATCGTCGGCAGTTTGGCTTTGTTGTTTTTTATTTACGGCGGGATATGGATGATTATTTCCAGCGGCAAGAGCGAAGAAATACAGAAAGCCAAAACTATTCTAACTAACGCGATTATCGGGTTAATCATCGTTTTTATGAGTTGGGTGATAATTAATTTTACCGTTTCGGTGTTAACGGGCGGAACAACAATTTTTGGCAATTCCTGGTACCAGACGCGTTAATTTATTTTCCTCACAATCCGTGTTAAAATGGGGGGCGATAGAGCTCCTTTTTAGTTGTTCAAGGAGTTTGTGCTTATCTATTTGATTAGCGAACCCGTAATGCGAATACTTGGTACGGATTTTTTACATCTCAGATGGATGCGAATGTTGCAAATAAATAATTTGGATGTCTTAAGTTTAACAAACAGCTCGTTTAAATAATAAAGCTTTACTTGTAAAATTAATATGCAAATATAGCTTTTGTGGTATTTGCATAAATTTGTAGATTTGCATTATTGTTACAATAGGGTGTTATTTTATGAAATATTTTTTTAAAAAAAAGAACATCGCGGACGCGAGCGTCGGGGAAATATTGCAGGAACATCGCCGGCGAAAAAACATTAGTTTAGAAGCGGCCGCCGCGGCGACCAAAATTAACGTTAAGTATCTGCGGGCGTTGGAGAACGGCGACTGCCAAAGTCTGCCCAGCGGCGTTTACGCCCGTAATTTTTTGCGCGAGTACTGCTTTTGGTTAGGACTTAACAGCCAGCCGATGTTAGAGGCGTTTGAGGGGGAAATAAATTTAACGAAAGTTGACGCCGGCGGCCAGGAAATATTCAGCCGCCAGCGGCCGCGCTGGTACTATTTTTTATCCTTGCCTAAAGTTGCGCGCAATACTATACTGGTGATAGTTATTTTAGGGGGGCTGGGTTACTTAGGGTGGAGAATCCAGCAAATTATCGCTCCGCCGGCTCTGGCTATTATGTTTCCGCCCGAAAGTTACCTTACGGCCGAAAATAAAATTACTCTTTTGGGGCGGACGGAACGGGAAACGCGCCTGACCGTCAACGGCAGCGAAGTATTGAGCGACGAAGCGGGTAATTTTAGCGAGGAAGTTAATTTAACCGCCGGGCTTAACGTCATTACCGTGAAAGCGAAGAAAAGATATAGCCGGGAAGCGGAAGCGGTCAGGCAGGTGCTTGTTAAATAATTTTTTAAATAAATATTAAAATTAAAATCTATGCCTAAACCAGCCATCGCCATGGAAGGGGAGGAGTTAACCAGTGAATTTAAAATAAAAGCCGCCGAAGAGGCGGTGCAGCAGATTAAAGAGCGCTTCGGCGAAGGCGCGATTATGCGCCTCGGGGAAGCTAAGCGCATGGTAGTGGAAGGAGTGCCGACCGGCTGCCTGTCGCTTGACATTGCTTTAGGCAACGGCATGCCGCGCGGGCGCATCATTGAAGTCTTCGGCCCCGAGTCCTCGGGTAAAACTACTTTAGCGCTGCATGTTTTAGCCGAAGTCCAGAAAATGGGCGGCACGGCGGCGTTCGTGGACGCGGAACACGCGCTTGACCCGGATTATTCTAAAAAAATCGGCGTGGACATTAATAATTTGTTGATTTCCCAGCCGGACACGGGCGAGCAGGCCTTGGAAATCGTGGAAACGCTGGTGCGCTCCAACGCGGTGGACGTGATTGTGATAGATTCGGTCGCGGCGCTCGTGCCCAAAGCGGAAATTGAAGGCGAAATGGGCGACAGCCACATGGGCTTGCAGGCGCGCTTAATGTCGCAGGCGTTGCGCAAGCTCTCCGGCGTTGTCTCTAAAACCAGTACGGTCGTTATTTTCATCAACCAGATCCGCATGAAAATAGGCGTGTTTTTCGGCAATCCGGAAACTACCCCGGGCGGCAACGCCCTGAAGTTCTACTCCTCCCTGCGCATTGAAGTACGCCGCAGCGCGCAAATCAAACAGGCGGAAAAAATCATCGGCAACCGCGTTAAGGTAAAGGTGGTTAAAAACAAAGTGGCGCCGCCATTTCGCACGACTGAATTTGACATTATGTACAACGAAGGCATTTCGGTTACGGGCGATTTATTAGACATGGGTATTGTCTATGGCGTGGTCGGAAAATCCGGCAATTCCTATTCATTCGGCGAAGAAAAGCTCGGCACCGGCCGCGAGAACGCGAAAGTTTATTTAAAAGCGAACCAAAAGTTAATGAAAGAGCTGCGCAAGAGAATTTTAAGCGAAGTTAAGGCGAGGGAAGTGGAAAGTTAGAAGTAAGAAGTAAGAATTGAGAAATAAGAAATAGTGAAGCTAAAACATTGACTTTTATTAAGTAATTTTGTATTATAGAAATATATGGAAAATAAAACATTTCAAATTAATTTAATTGCCGAAAAAGAGGGTGGCTATACGGTTACGGTGCCGCAATTGCCCGGTTGCGTTAGTTATGGAAAAACAATTGAGGAAGCAAAAAGAAACATTCAGGCAGCGGTTTCCCTGCATTTAGCTAATGTCAAAGAGCACAATAAACGCGATTTCAAAAGCATTATTAATAAAACAGTGTTCTCAGTAGAAGAGTTTTTAGAGTTAGGAAAATAGAATTGATTAAATAACAAAACCGCAGTCTTTCGTGAAAGGACTGCGGTGTTTTTTCCCATCTCCGCCCGAAGCGCGAGACTGCGGCGAGGCAGAAAAATTTGTTGATGTAAGAATTACTTTGCTTCATTTGACTTTTTTAATTTTTTTTGCTATACTATTTTGTTAGAAATTTATGTTCCTTAATAATTCTCTCACTTTGGCTACGAGCGGCTAAATCATTGGCCATTCATAGTCAAAGTGAGGATAGGCGCTCACATATTCTAAAGTAAAGGAGATACAGCCATGAATGAACAAAATAAAAACATGGTTGTGGTTCCGGTTTCTATCTTGACGCCGGAATGGTTAGAAAAGCGGCGAGGTATTTTTGCCGAACTGGACCGGCAGTTGATTCAAGGGGTTACCAATCCCGGTAATGGTTTAACGCTTGAACAATTGCAGTTGGTCATTGAGCATAAAAATCCGTTTGCCGTCAACCCCGAAAGTCTGCTTGCCGACTGGCGCGTTTTTTATCGCGACGAGCTCGGCATTGAGCTCGGCGAAGTCGTTATTCCGCCGCACCGCGATGAATTTGACCGTTTAATCGTCGTTGCCCGAGGATTAACAATCCAAAAGGCATACGACAAGTGTGCTGAAAATTTTCTCTGTTGTAAGTGGCCGGAAGAAAATTTGGATG
>PFAT01000036.1:0-163 GCA_002773575.1 Candidatus Falkowbacteria bacterium CG10_big_fil_rev_8_21_14_0_10_44_15 | reverse complement strand
ATGCCATCTGGGTGCGTGACCGCATTGAAGCCGACGAAGAGCATAAAAACAAGTTAGCGGAAACTATTTGGCAAGAAAAAATGTCCGGAATTACTTTGCTCGAACGGTTGTTGTTCGAGTTAAAATATTTCCGAGAAAGCGGAAAGCACTTGGATATTAAAAA
>PFAT01000012.1:7424-7949 GCA_002773575.1 Candidatus Falkowbacteria bacterium CG10_big_fil_rev_8_21_14_0_10_44_15 | reverse complement strand
CTAACATCAATAACGGGCTTACTTGCGATACTAACCGACAATGCAATAATGGCGCTTGCGCGTCAATTCAGTTACTAACCTTTTCCGGCGCTACTCATTCCGAAATCCAGTGTACAACAGCCGACGGCACGGTTTACAATACCGGCAATGGCACTATCTGTAAATTTAGCGGATCTAATTTAAGTTGTCCTTCCGGCTGGTCGCAGGCGGGTAATTGGCAACACTACACATCAGAGGGTTGGGGGAGCAATACTCACGGTGATGTCTGCGGGTATTATGCGGACGATGGTCCAGAGAGTTTTTTAAATCAACAGTCCTATGACTACGAACCAAATGGTAGTGGCAATAATGTATGTGGGTTTGATTTTAATTGTTCAGTAAGTGAATGGTGGACAATAAATTGGTCATACGATTCTATCGGCCAATCGTGGTGCGCAACTATAAATGGTTTAATTAATAACGGCAATATGTCTACTAAGCGGTCAGAAATCGGCTGCAAATAATTTTATTTATGGCATCATAATC
>PFAT01000012.1:0-7398 GCA_002773575.1 Candidatus Falkowbacteria bacterium CG10_big_fil_rev_8_21_14_0_10_44_15 | reverse complement strand
ATTTAACAACAACAGTAAGCAAACTAGCTTCTACGGTTAATGGTTTAGTTACTACAGTTGACGAATTAGTTATAACAGTTAAAGAGGGTTTTGACGAAGTTAGTGAGATAAAACAAGACGTAGATATTTTAAAGCAAGGTCAGGAAGCAATAAAACAAGACGTAGATATTTTAAAGCAAGGTCAGGAAGCAATAAAGCAGGATGTAGATATTTTAAAGCAAGGTCAGGAAGAAATTAAACTAAAATTGGATAATGTCGCCTATCGTTTTGAATTAGTAGCTTTAGAAAAAAGGGTGCAGAGAGTAGAGGATATTGTTTTAGCAAGGCGGCGCCGGTAAAAAAATATTAACATATAAATACAAAAAAATTCGGCCTATCAGCCGAATTTTTTTATTGAAGTTTTTGTTATTTTTGTGCCGGCATTCACCCCGTGAAATAAATTTTTAATTTTTTAATGTAAAAAATTAAAAATTAAAATTTGAGCACTCTGCTCAAATTTTATTTCACAGGGTGAACGTTAACGATCGTCGCTTGCTTTAAACTGCCGTCGTATTTTTTAAGATGCTTTTTGGTAAATTTTACCACGCCGTTAATGAGAGAAAAAATAGTGTCGTCTT
Organism: Candidatus Falkowbacteria bacterium CG10_big_fil_rev_8_21_14_0_10_44_15; assembly: GCA_002773575.1. Classification (GTDB taxonomy): domain Bacteria; phylum Patescibacteriota; class Patescibacteriia; order Patescibacteriales; family XYC2-FULL-47-12; genus 2-12-FULL-45-10. The sequence continues at coordinate 6,781 of PFAT01000012.1, read as the reverse complement.
TGCCGCGCCGGACGTTTTTTCCCGGATGCCATTTCGTGCCGCGCTGGCGGATAATGATTGAGCCGACTTTGGCGCGGGCGCCGTCGTGCAGTTTTACGCCTAAATATTGCGGGCGCGAATCGCGGCCGAGAGCGGTTGAGCCGCCGGCTTTAGTATGAGCCATAAAAAATCAATTAAAAATTATCAATTATCAATTACAAATAATAATAGCAATAGTTGATTAATGTGTCAAGGAATGGTAGAATATAAACAATTATTAAACAATAATTTAACAATAATTAAACGGTAATTAAAACGAATTAATTATTTTTTTATGTGGTTTAGGTTGACTATTTTAATAGCATTTTTTTTAATAGCCAGGCCAATAGTCGCTAATGCGGCAATAAATATGGATACCGACAGCGACGGCGTTACCGATAAGGATGAAATTAATATTTACCGTACCAATCCGGATAATCCGGACACGGACGGCGACGGTTATAACGATTGGGAAGAATTAAACCACGGTTATTCTCCCTATACCGCCGGTGAAGCAAAGTTAGAAAATAACGACGCCGACCATGACGGCTTAAACGACAAGCTGGAGCTCGCGTTTCATGCCGACCCGACGAGCCCGGACACGGACGGCGACGGTTTTTTTGACGGCGATGAAGTTAATAATGGCTACGACCCGGCTAAGCCCGGCAAAGCAAAATTAGAGAAAAAGATTTTTATTGACACTAAAAACCAGTTGCTCGCTTATAACTTAGGCGAAGTGCGCTTAGGCCTGTTTCCCATTTCTACCGGCAAGCGGGGAACGGAAACGCCCGCCGGGCAATACCAAGTGATTGAAAAAAATCTGCGCCGCTGGTCAAGTCTCGCGAAACTTTGGATGCCGTATTGGCTGATGTTTGACCGGCGCGGTTTTGGCGTCCACGAATTGCCGGAATGGAACGACGGCACCAAAGAAGGCGCGGACCACCTGGGCATTCCGGTTTCGCACGGCTGCGTGCGCTTGGGCGTCGGACCGGCGGCAAAGTTGTATAACTGGGCGGAAATAGGGACGAAAGTGTTTGTGAATTAGCAAAAGCATTAAAACAATAAAACATAAAAACATTAAAACAAGGTGTCATTACCGCCCCGCAATAAATACGGGGTAAACTCCGGCGGGGATTCCATGAAGAAACTGATTAAACAAATTATTATAAAATCACGACATGAAAAAACAAAACACCATCAATAAAATAAATTTAGCTCTAAATAAAATCCGCCCATTTCTTCAACAAGACGGCGGCGATGTAGAGTTGGTTGATTTTAATAAAAAAACAGGCGTGGTAAGCGTGCGCCTGCAAGGGCATTGCGCCGGCTGCCTGATGGCGGAAGTAACTTTAAAAAACGGCATTGAACGAATAATCAAACAAGACGTGCCGGAAGTGAAGGAGGTAATAGCTAGTTAGTGCAGCAGCTTATTAGCGCAGTAGCAGTGCAGAATTATGTTAGTCAACTAAAGAACAAGTTATTTTATTCAGCATTTTCATAACTTCACTCAACAAACCATCAACTTTGGTGAAATTTAAAGAATCGCTGAACTTTAAACGTTTAGCGATTTCTATCTGAGTTTCCAATTCGGCTCCTGATCCGTAACTAATTAGCAGAAATTGACGGAATTCTTTTTTTCCTCCTCTTCTTCTGCCTTCCGCAATATTTGAAGGAATAGACACCGCCGCTCGCCTCATTTGAGAAATCAATCCGTATATTTCTTGCCTTGGGAAATCATCAGTCAGTTGATAAACAGCAACTACTAACTCCATCGAACGTTGCCATACTATTAAATCTTTATAACCGTGTATAATATCATTTTTCATATTTAAAGCTAATCAGCTACTAAGCTACTTCCTACTACGCTAACAAGTTAGAACGGCGAGTTAAGATTATCTATGGGCGCTAACGGCGGCTGCGTTTTCGTTTGGATGCCGGAATAAATTTCGTTGAATAATTGGTCGTCAATAATGGAAAAATTTATTTGTCCTTTGAGAGTATAGATGTCGGCGATGGTGTTCATCGGCTGATACAGGTATCGGTATAAAAACAGCAGCGCCGCCAATAACGCCGCCAGCGTCAGCACCGACAAAATCGCCGTACTGTGTTTGACTATTTTACCGCTCAAATAATTAGCTATTCCTTTAACCATACGATTACTGCCAGAAAGTGTCGGCAGTGATTACTAAGTTAACTAAGTTGTCGGCCGGGGCCGCAACTGCGTCCGCGTTGCTTGGCATTGGCGGCGCGGCGATGGAATTAAGGCTTATTTGTTTGACGTTAACGTAAAACGGCAGGCGCTCCAATCCCTGCAGATACCTCAACTCGTCTTTAAAATTTCCCGTCAGTTGCAGTTGCAGCGGCATTTGGCTAAAAGCGTTGTTAGGCAGCGCTTGATAGTTGCCGATTACTATTTTTTGCTGCAAACCATAACGCGCCGCGATATCTTCCAGAGCGGTAATAAACTCCAGCTCCCGGCTTTTGTTCATCACGGCGCGGTTTAACGAGCCGAGTTTAACTTCATGCTGGCGGTAGCTGGCTAAAATGTCCTTCAAGGCGTATTCCGGCGCCTGCCGCCGCTCCAGCTGGTTTTTTAGTTTTGTTATTTCGGCGGCGGTAGTTTTTATTTCCCGCAGCGCCGGATAAATAACCAAAATCGCTAAGCTAGCGACGATGACGGAGGTTAGGGCCCAGAACAGCCTGGTTCGCCGCCGGACGATTAATCGGTTTAAATTGGTTAGCCAGCTGAAGTTCATAGTTAAATTATTTGGCCAGTAAAACGGCGTTGATTACGAAGTCAATATTGGCTTTGAGCGCTAAATTTTGCACGGGCAAATCAACCGGCTCAAACCAAGTTGACTTATTTAAATTATCTTTAAAAATCAACAGTTCGGCGCGCGTGGGCGACAGCCCGCGCAAGGCAACCTTTTGGTTAAGCGCGTCTATTTCCAGCGCCGACAATTTAACGTTAGCGGGCGTGCGGGCGGCGATATCTGTCAAGAGGGGAGACAAAGCGCGATTGTTCATTTTTATTTCCTTGATGAATTTTAACAATTCGTTGGTTTGATTGATGCGGAGGTTGAAAGTATGGTTGCTTTTATAATATGTTTCTGACGCTTTGGCTAAGCTGTTGCGCAGAGTAATTTTGGCCAAAACGAAAATTACCGTTAACAAAATAACGGCGGCTAACAACGCGATCATGAATTGTTTAGCCAGCGAGCTCATTTTTTGCAGCCGCACTTTTTTTTTCTGCTCGGTGGACAGCAGGTTTAAAGTTATCGTCATAATTTAGGCAAGATAAACTCCCCGCAGCGCCAAACCGATGGCCGTGGCAAAAATAGGCGAGCTATCCCGCTGGTATTGATAACGGGGAGTAATTTTTTTATCGGTAGTAAGTTTTTTTTGGAAGTATTGGCCGGCTTGTTTTTGGTTAAGAGCGATGTTAGTGAACACGTCGCTTACTTGCGTGGGGATATTTAAGCGCTGGGTCATTAAGTCTGACAATCCTTTTAAATTGGCGCCGCCGCCGCAAAGATACATGGAGCCGACTTTACCGTAAGCGGGGTAATGGGCAGCCAGATATTTAAGGGCGGCAGTGATTTTAGTTATCAATTCATTGCCCATTTGCGATAAAGTAGCGGCGATGATGCCTTGGGCGGCGCTTGGGTCCAAGCCGCAGATGATTTTTGCCTCTTCCGCTTTAGCCAAATCCAAATTGAGTTCGCGGGCAATAATGGCGGTATATTTCCTGCCGGATACGGGCAAGCTCACGGTAAAGAGCACGGTATTATCGGCGTAAGCGATTAAACTTGAGCGGGCGGCGCCAATGTCTACAATCAGAGCGGTGGCGCGCGCGGCCGGCGCCAAAGGGAGCACGCTGCGGACAATGGCGGCGGCCTCTATTTCTAAGGCCACCGGGAACAAATCCGCTTCCTCCAGCACTTCGGCGTAGCCGTCGGCGATTATTTTTGGTATAACGCCGACTAATATTTTTTGTTCCCGCCGGTCTTTGGCGATAATTTGCCAGTCATAGTTTATTTCCGCCAACTCGTAGGGAATGTTTTTTTCTATTTCTGATTTAATCGCGGCGGCAACGTTTTCTTCGGCGCGGCTCAAGGCAATGAGTTTGATGAAAGTTTTAGTTTCCGGCAGGCAGGCGACTACTTCTTTACTGGTTACTTTGCCCAAAATCGTTTCTCTCGTCAGTTGTTGGAGCAGTTCCGCTACGCCCGCTTTATTTTTAATGATGCCGTCCGTAATATAACCCTCCGGCACGGATAGCCGGCTTAAAGTTTGCAGAGTAATTTTATGCCTGTTAGTTTGCAGCTGCACCAATTTTAACGACAAATCGGAAATGTCAATTCCTACCGGATGTTTTGAGGGAAAGCTTAATAGATTCATAGCGTTATTATAGCATCGCCGATTAAAAATTACGAATTGGCAATTACGAATTTTATTTGATTGTTTAGTATTCTTCTTCCCAGTGCTCCACGTTAATCACCGGCGAGAATTCCGTCGCGCCCAATACTTCGGTTAAAATAGCGTTGTCGTGATAAAGGTTAATCGGACGCCAGACGCTGGTGATGGTTAGTTTGCGGCCGATTAAGCCGCCATGAGCGTTAAAAGTCAAGCCCAAAGGAATGCCGGTAACGGAGAGCTGGTCGTTGGCGTAAACTACGCCGTTAAGGTCCATCGCGCCGGAAAAAGATTCAAAATATATTTTTCGTTTCGCTAATATTCCGGACGGCTGCCCGGCGGCATGGTTGACGGTAATGGAGCTCGCGCCGCAGCGGCCCTGCAGAAATCCCCACCACCAGCAAAGGTCTTTGCCGACGATTAAATCGCGGCCGACCACGAGCAAACCATTGACGGTTAAATTTTGATTGCCGTGTATTTGGACGTCTCCTTCAACATAAGTAACGGCGTTATTAAGAGTTAAATTTTGGTTGTTGCGCAATAAAGTCTCAAAATCATTAGCGGTATAATAGCTGCCGGAAGCAATCGCCTGATTTTTATAGGAGTTGGGGCTGGCCGAATCAAAATCCACCGCCGGCATTGTAATCGGTTCGGCGGCCGGCTGGTTATTAGCCGAATGGATGGCGCCGGTTATCGTTACGGTAGAAAATTGCGACTTGATGTAGTTACGAACCGCGTTCAAGTCTTTATCCACGCGCACCGTGCTCGCGCCGTTAATGTTGAAGTCGTTGTTGGAATGAGCGCTGCCGTCGTAGAAGTTAACCACGCTGAAAGAAATATCAACATTGCCGTCGGCGTAACCGGCGCTATCCTGCACGGCGCTTTGCCCCAGCGCTTTAAAAACGTTGGTTTGGGTAACGCGCTGCACTTCCGAACTAAACAAAGCAATGGAGCTTGAGGCGGACAACTCGGCGTGCGCCTGGCCGGTGTTTTGGATGTTCACGGCGTATGAGTCGTTAGCGCCAAAGACATTAGCGCGCGTCAGAGTCGTTGACCAGCTCGGGTCAGTTTCAAAGGGAATGCGGTAGCTGTCGTCGTTTTTTAATTTATACATCGTCTCGTGCAAGCCGGCTTCGGCTAAATAATATCCTTGTTCGGCTTGGGCATGGCTGCGGGAAATTTTTAAATCGGTTAAAGCAAAAGAAATAAAGTAAGTGCCTAAAAACAACAACAAACTCATGACAATCAGAGTGAGGATCAGCGTTATGCCACATTGGTTGTTGATAATTTTTATTTTTTTAAACGACATTTTAGTTTTGTCATTCCCGCGCAAGCGGGAATCTCGCCATTAAAGTAAATAATAATGGGATTCCCGCTTGCGCGGGAATGACAGCATTATAGGTTTCTGCCATAAACCGCAGTCATTAAATTTACTTCGCGCCCGTTTTTAGTCAGATGAACGATAATATTGATTAAATTATTCGTCCGCCAAAAATCCAAATCGCTGAAATATTCGCCGATAATGCGCTCTTCTAATATTGTCTGCTCGGGCGGGTTGCCAAACTGGTCTTGGCTGTCGTAAGTAACGTACAGATCCGGCTGGACGGAAAAATAGTAAGCGATTCGCTGCCATTTTAAATCAGTGCCGTCCAAATAGTAGCGCAGATAAGTAAGGCGGGAAGTGTCGTGGCCGTCTTGAAACTGCAGTTCGTTCGCGGGCGGATTCTCCGGGTCGTTGTTAACTTCAGGCAAAGCGGTGGCTAAACTTTCCGCCTGTCTGGCTTCCCGCGTCAGGCGGTCCAAAGACGCGCGGGCGTTTTGCCAAACTTCCATTTCGTCTCCGCCCCGCCGGTAGATGTTTTGGCCCAAAGCGTAAGTTTCGTAAGCCACTAGAATCACCAGCGTAAAAATAGCCACGCTGACGATTACTTCCAGTAAAGTAAAACCTGAATTGTTATTTAATAATATTTTTTTGCTCGTCAGCATTTGGTAATAAAAATTAAAAATTATAAAATTAAAAATTTAGTTCTTGCTAAGCAGCGTCGTCAACGAATATTGTTGCTCTTGCGCGCTTAAGGGATTGTACCAAAAAACGGTAGCCGCTATTTTTTTTAGCCCGGTGTCAACCGCTGAATCGGCTAAATTGCCGTCAACATAAGTTACTATAGTTTGGCGGTAGAAAGGATAAAGAAAACTCGCCGGGTCGTTAGAGAGCCGCGCTTTAGCTTCCACCGTTCCCGCGCCGGATGATTCGTAGCCCGTGCTTAAAGTTTTTTCTAGGCCCGCCTGCGCTAAATAGGCGGCGCTCGTTAAATTTTGCGCTTTTTGGTTAATGTTTAAACTAAAG
>PFAT01000027.1 GCA_002773575.1 Candidatus Falkowbacteria bacterium CG10_big_fil_rev_8_21_14_0_10_44_15 | reverse complement strand
CGGTAATATAAACTTTAAATAACAATAGAGACGCCCCGGTCGTGTCTCTATTTTTGTGTTACCTGCCTGCCGGCAGGCAGGCGTGTTTCGTGTTATGTGTGTTAGGCAACGCCGATTGCTTCTTTCACTTTAGTTAAAGTTTCGGCAGCGATAGCGCTCGCCTTTTGCCTTCCCTGCTCTAAAATATTATTGATAAACTGGTCATCAAAACCGCTAAAGCGATGCTGAAATTCTGCCAAAAATTTCGCCACTACCTCGGCTAAATCTTTTTTTAACTCTCCGTAACCGTGGCCGTTATAACGCGCCTCTAATTCCTGCACGCTCACATTTGCCAATAATGAATAAATGGCCAATAAATTAGCGAGCGCCGGTTTTTTCCGCAGGTCAAACTTAATCTCGCTGCCGCTGTCGGTTACGGCTTTCATTATTTTTTTGCGCGCCATTGCCGGTTTGTCTAACAGCGCGACATAGTTAAACTCGCTCGACGCGCTTTTGCTCATTTTTTTGCGCGGGTCGTCAAGCCCCATAACGCGCGCGCCCTGCTTTTGAATATAAACTTCCGGCAACTTAAAAACGTCTTTGAACCGCGAATTAAACCGCCGCGCCAAAACGCGCGTTAATTCCACGTGTTGCGATTGGTCGTCGCCCACCGGCACCAAATCGGTATTATAGAGCAAAATATCCGCCGCCATCAAAACCGGATAATCAAACAAGCCCATGTTTATATTTTCCTTATTCTCTTTAGCTTTGTCCTTAAACTGCGTCATCCGTTGCAGTTCGGCTGTTTTGGTGATGGTATTTAAAATCCAGGCGAGTTCGGTGTGCGCGCTCACTTGCGACTGCTGAAAAATAATCGCCGTTTCCGGGTTTATTCCGGCCGCGAGGTACAGCTTGGCTATTTCTAAAATTTTGGAGCGTAAAACTTTTGGGTCCTGCTTAAGCGTAATCGCGTGGTAATCAACCACGCAAAAAATACAGCGATATTGATTTTGTAAGGCAACCCAATTTTTAAGCGCGCCGAGATAGTTGCCCAGATGCAAATTGCCGGATGGCTGGACGCCGGAAAAAATTGTCTTATTCATACACATTTGTCATTCCCGCGAAGGCGGGAATCTCTTTAGTTGATAATGGGATTCCCGCCTTCGCGGGAATGACAGTTATTTCTATCTTATCAACAATCTTCCCTTCTCACAAGTCACCCGCTGCCAAAAAGTCAAAAATCCATAACAAATTACGGCCATTGCCAAAGTCGCCTTTCCGTGCTACAATAGGCACATCAATTTAATTATTAATTTTTTCGCAATAAAGCTAGAGCCGGGTTAGAGACATTTAGCATGCGAATTGAATGAAAATGGCTAACATCAAAATAAAATTTTCAAGTTACTCAAATTTCCAACCTTTTCAAATCTCAAGATCATTAGCTATTCTTCCTTCTTTCAGCGGCATTAATGTTAATGCCTAATTTTCGCGTGTCTAACGCGAATCTCTACAACTCCAGAAAAATTATTTTCTGATAGCCCAATCACTTAATAATAATTGGGCAAGCTAGCTTTTACCGCGAAGCTTAAATTTTATGCTTGCTGGTTTAGAAGTTATTTTAGGCATCATCGCCCTGTTTATCGGCATTGCTTTGGGCTATTACGTCAGAAAACAAAAAGCTTTAAGTGAAATAAATTCAGCCGAAGCGAGGGCGCAAAAAATAGTAAACGAAGCCAAAGCGCAAGAAAAGGAAACGGTTATCAAGGCGCAAGAAAAAGCTTTGGTCATCATTGAAGAGGCGAAAAAAGAAGAGGCGCGCCGTTACCGCGAGTTAAACGAATTCCAAAAACGGCTGGAAAAAAGAGAGACTACCTTTTCCCAAAAACTGCTGGAGCTGCAGGATAAGCAACAAAAGCTCTACGACAAAGTAAACCAAATCGAGGAGGCGAAAGAAAAAATTATCGCCATCCGCAAAGAGCAGCTGGCGAAATTAGAAAAAATCGCCCAGATGACGAAAGACGAAGCTAAGGAAATTTTGATGAACAACGTGGAGGGGGAAATTAAAGACGCTCTGTTCTCCCGCGTGAAAAAGCTGGAGCAGGAATCAACCAGCGAATTGGAAGAAAAAACCAAAGCGATGCTCGCGATCACCATGCAGCGGCTCGCGCCTACTTACACGGCGGAAGTAACCACCACCACCGTTGATTTGCCTAACGACGAGATGAAAGGCAGAATCATCGGCCGCGAAGGCAGAAACATCCGCGCCATTGAAAATTTAACCGGCGTAGAAATCATCGTTGACGATACGCCTAACGTCATCACCATTTCCGGCTTTTCCATGATCCGCCGCCATTTGGCTAAACGGGCGCTGGAAAAATTAATTTTAGACGGCCGAATTCATCCGACCAAAATTGAAGACGCGATTGAAGAAGCGAAAAAAGAACTGGCGCTGGACATTAAAAAAGCGGGCGAAGAGGCGATGTACGACGTGGGCGTAACCGGCTTTGACCCCAAACTCGTGCAAATTTTAGGCCGGCTCAAATACCGCACCAGTTACGGCCAAAATATTTTAAGCCACTCGGTGCAAGTCGCGCATCTCTGCTCTTTATTGGCCGACCAGCTCGGCGCTGACGTAACGATTGCCAAAAAAGCCGGCCTCCTGCACGACATCGGCAAAGCGGTTGACCACGAAGTGCAAGGCACGCATCCGGAAATCGGCAAAAACATCGGACAAAAATTTAACCTGCAGCCGGAAGTCATCAACGCCATCGCTACCCACCATGACGACAAGCCGGCTGACTTAACTTCGGTTATAGTTAAAGTGGCCGACGCGATTTCCGGCGCCCGGCCCGGAGCGCGCAAAGATTCTTTGGAGCAATATTTGCAGCGGCTGGAGGAACTGGAAAAAATAGCCACGGCGTTTGAGGGGGTAGAAAAAGCTTACGCCATCCAAGCCGGCAGAGAAGTAAGAGTGTTCGTCGAACCGACTAAAATTGACGACTTAACCGCTTACAATTTGGCTAAAAACATCGCTAAAAAAATTGAGGAGGAGCTAAGGTATCCGGGAGAAATAAAAATCAACGTCATCCGCGAATTGCGCGTCGTGGAATACGCCAGATAAATTATCACTCATTTAACTTTATTAAAAGCAGGCTGATTTGCCTGCTTTTTTGGTTGGAGTATACTATAAATAGAAATGAATTTCTAATTTCTAATTATTCTAATGTCTAATTAATACCCAATGCTTAAATGTCTAAATTAAGTATTTTAGACATTCTAACTTTAGGCATTGGGATTTGATTAGAAATTAAAAATTTGTCATTAGACATTAAAACATCCGTTTATTGCAAAAACTTTTCTAATGTAAAACAATCATCTATGATAAAAGTATTATTTATCGGCGATATTATCGGCGCTATCGGCCGCGCGGCGGTAAAAATCATCGTCCCCAAATTAAGACGCGAGTTAAAGCCCGATTTAGTGATTGCCAATGCGGAAAACATCGCTCACGGCGTCGGCGTGACGGCTAATACTCTGCAAGAAGCGCTGGCGGCCGGGGTTGATTATTGCACCAGCGGCAATCATGTGTTTGCCCGCCCGGGCAACGACCAGTTATTGAACGACGAGAAATGGCGCCTGCTGCGGCCGGCGAATTATCCGGCCGGGGCCGATGGGATAGGCGAAAAAGTTATCAACATTAGCCAAAAAAATATTCTTTTGATAAACTTATTAGGCAGAGTATTTATAGACGCGTCACTTGACTGCCCTTTTCGCGCCTTTGACCATATTATGGAAAAATACGCGAGCCAAAAAATAGACGCAACTATTGTTGATTTTCACGCGGAAGCAACCAGCGAAAAAGTCGCTTTTAAATTCTACGCGGACGGACGCGCCACCGCGATTTTAGGGACGCACACTCACATCGTTACGGCGGACGAACACATCACCCAGCGCGGCACGGCCTATATTTCTGACGTCGGCATGGTGGGCGCGGTAGATTCGGTTATTGGCGTTAAACCAGAGGCGGCGGTTAGTAATTTTTTAGAACTTGACGCGAGCCAGCCGTTAGAGCCGGCTGATAAAGGCGCTTGTCTCTTTAATGCCGCGCTGATTACTATTGATACTAAAATTAAAAAAGCGACTGAAATAAAAAGAATTAACCAGTTAATTAGTTAATCAGTTACTTGGTTTTGACACTGGACTTGATTAACAATACAACTAAGTAACTAATCAACTAAGTAACTAATCAACTAACCTCTATGAACAAAGAATCATTAAGCGAGCGGCTCGCTACTGAAGCTAACCTGACGAAAAAGCAGGCGGAGCAAGCGATTGAATCGCTCACTAAAATAATTATTGGCGAAATGAAAGCGGGCAATTCGGTTACGATTGTCGGTTTCGGCACGTTTTCGCCGCGGACGCGGCACGCGCGCGGCGGCGTTAATCCGCAAAAACCCAGCGAGCGCATCCGCATTCCCGAAGTAGTCGTGCCAAAATTTAAAGCCGGAAAAACCCTGAAAGACGCGCTGAAAAAATAATAAGATAACAAAAAACAAGGTTCGCGTACCTTGTTTTTTTGCATTTTATAAATCCATCAGTGTGTATTCTTATGTATTGCATCAAGCGCTACAAAATAAAAGTTATTTTCAATTACAAATCCATAAAATCTGCCGTAACCGGATATTTCAAATTCACATAACTTTTCCACATCTTTATCAAGTTTGTTAAAAAGTGCTTGATAGTCGCCATTATTAAACACATGGTCATGAATCAACCCGGAACTAATAATCGTTGCACTCGTATGTTTGGCAATCTCCGCCAACTTATTAAGCAGACTCTTTATTTTGGCAGAATCAAACCCGTCAAACTTACAAGCATCTTCGTTAAAATACTCAAAATTTAAAACCAGCCTTTGCGGGCCGATTTCTTCCGATGGATTCTGCGCAACTTCCGGCGGTAACAACAACTTTTCTTGAGGAATTTTGTTCAATGCTTCAAGTTGCGGCAATGTCCTTTGAGACAGCGCATTAAAATATCTCGCCTTTAACTTATTTAGCAACTCTTGCAAGCCTTTCGCCATAATATTGTTGCATTCTTTGCGTGGAGATGATATTTTGAGACGGCTTTGATAATTCAATGCCGCTACGCGCCTCTTGCCAAGGCAACTCCGCGTGAGTAAGCGCCTCTAGATAAGGACCATCGTATTTGCCGTACACTTCCCAAATGTTATCTAATATATTTTTCTCATCAGCAGAAAAAATTTTGAAATCATCCTCTCTAAATTTTACTGTTGGATTTGAAAAATCAAAATTTTTAAAAAATTGATAGACCTCGGGAACAGCCGGTCCATGTATCCATGCCTCTATCTCATTTTGAAACAGCGGGCTCTTATTAAATACCAAATTCCAAGCTTGAGCGTAGTATAAAAGCTTTTGAAGTTTTAACTTATCAAGCCCCGTCGGTTTAGGGTTAACCTTACTTTTCCAAATAAAATATTCAGCCACTAACAAGGCCTTATCTGCCGTTTTGCTTATTTCATTAATCATAAACACATTTATATTTTATATTATACCACACTTCTAAATGTTTATGCATATAAAGTTTTCCACAACTCTTCAATAATTTTTGACTCGCATTCCAATAGCAAAAAATTTATAACGGCACAACTTTTAATCTAAACTTCCAACATCTTTGTCACTTTTTAAATATTATTACAATTACACTCCTAACCCCCTTTGAAACTTATTTTCTTCAATCTCCACTTTTTTTGCTTTTTTATGATATGGCTTTGACCAAAGCGGAATATTTAATTTTCTTCCATGCAACAATTCCTCTATGGTTAAAATTTGTATTTTGGGAAATTCACCCTTAAAAAATTTAACGCTATAATCGCCAGCTAAAACCGCTTCTTCCAACATCGGCTTGGTCGGTTTTTCTAAAGTAATAAATACGCCACCAATCGCTTTTTCTCTTTCAATGTCTCCTTTCAAAGTGGCAATATCATTTCGTTTTACTCCGCCGCTTTTTACTTGAACTAAAATTCTGCCATATTGTTCGCGACCATTTTCAAAACCAATAATCGGCGCCAATGTACCGTCAATGCCTTTATCCGCGCCACGCATATTTTCCTCGCTTTTACTTTTAGCCGGCATAGCGTCAATTAAACTTAAAGCCCAATATTCAAATTCAAATCTGTCTCTTTTAGCTAAAGCCGCGGCTCCGGTTAAATCTTTTGGCAAACCATCAATATTTATTTTTATATTTTTATCTTCAAATTGTTCTTTTAATCTTTTTTTAATCAGATTGATGGCCAGCATTGTAATATCAATGCCAACCCACTCTCTATTTAACCTTTCGGCCACAGAAACGGTCGTGCCGCAACCACAAAACGGATCCAAAATCCAATCACCCTCACTAGAACTTGCTTTTATTATTCTTTCCAAAAGCGCTTCAGGTTTTTGAGTAGGATAGCCCAATCTTTCGGATTGACCCATTAACATAGGAATTCGCCAAATATCATCAACAATTCGCACATCTCTTGTTATTAATATAACCTTCCCGTCTTCGCCTCTAACATAAATTTTTTTACCATCCACCTTTTTCATTTTTGTAACGGTTATTGGATTTTCTCTTTTTTCTTCTTGTAAATTAAAAATGTGTTCGCCTCTGTTTTTTGCATAAAACAACAACCTATCCGACGATTGAGTAAAAAGTTTTTTTCTTTTATCTGGTATTTTATTTGGATAATACCAAATAATTTCATTAACAAAATTATTCTTTCCAAAAATCACATCTAAAACAAGTTTTAAATAATGGCTGGCGGTCGGATCGCAATGCAGATATAAACTGCCGGTCTTTTTCAAAACGCGATGAAGTTCAATCAGGCGAACTGTCATCATAGTTAAATAAGCCAACATATCATTATTGCCAATCATTTTTTCAAAAGCCAGCATCAAATTGGAGACTCCATCATTGGTTTTACTCACTAAATAATCAAATGTTTGTTTGGTTTCTTGCGTCCACTGCCAAGAATCCTCAAAGGCCTGAATTTGCGCTTCGCTGTCTACCAGGCCTTCTTTAAAAAGCACATTATAGTTGCGGTTAGAGTTAAAAGGAGGGTCAAGATAAATCAAATCAAAGCTCTCGTCGGGAACCTTTTTGCGTAAAATTTCTAAATTGTCGCCAAAATAAAGCGTGCGATTGTCCATATTTTTTAATTAATTATATTTTATTATGCTCTCTTTACTTAAAAAATCAAACTTTTTTTAGTTCTCCACGGGGTCCCATAGCGAACTAAAAGATAAATTTGTGGGTCGTACAGGAATCGAACCTGTAACCTTAGGCTTAAGAGGCCTCTGCTCTACCAATTGAGCTAACGACCCAAAAAAATTTTCCGACCCGCCATAATTTTGTGCCCCGGAGAAGAGTTGAACTCCTAACCTCTTGGTCCGAAGCCAAGCGCTCTATCCAGTTGAGCTACCGGGGCGGCATATAATTATAAATTATCAATTAAGAACTGCGAATTTATGTCTTTTGATAATTCGTAATTGTTAATTGTAAATTGATTGTAGCTGGGGTGAGGATCGGACTCACGACCTAGGGGTTATGATTCCCTCGCTCTAACCAACTGAGCTACCCAGCCGCTATTATAAAAAACTCCCAAAATAAGGAAGTTTTCTGCTTCAGAATAACATAACGATAAAGATAAGGCAAATTTAATCTTTAGCTAATTTCTCATTCACTTTCCGGACGATGTCTTCAAGCTTCCAGTCCGCTTTCACTAAAAAGTCGTAAGCCCTGTTTTTCATCGCTTCCGCCACCTTGTCCGAATCGCTTAAGTTAGTCAAAATTATCACCGGCACTTCTTTGCCCCATTCGTCCTGCCGCAATTTTTCCAAAACGGTTAAACCGTCCATTTTGGGCATAATAATGTCCAATAAAATAATGTCCGGATGATTGGCTAGAGCGGAATCCAAACCATTGGCGCCGTCGTTCGCCTCCAATACGGTAAATTTCTCCTCCCTAAATTTATCGCTTAAGGAACGCAACATTAAGGCTTCGTCCTCAACGATCAAAATTTTCTTGTTAATACTTCCCATATGAATTTTAATTAACAATTTTAAATAGGAATAAGACAATAAAAAGTGCTGCCTTCGCCTTCGGTTGATTCCACCCCGATGACGCCGCCGTGCGCTTCCACTATTCCTTTAGCGATGCTTAGCCCCAGCCCAGTTCCTTTAATTTCACTGGGCGCGGCAATATTGCTGATTTGTTTAAACTTATTAAATAACTGCTCCCTGCCTGCTTCCGCCACCCCGATGCCGGTATCAGTTACGGCTAACAGCAATGCCGCCGGAAAATCTTTAAAGCTTTGCTCCCCCTGATTTAAAAACCATTCCCAGTTTAAAGTTTTGCCTTCGGCGCGGACATCCTGCCGGCGCTGATGCAGCATTGCCTGCACCGTTACTTTACCTCCGGCGGCGGTAAATTTCAAGCCGTTGGAAATAAAGTTGTTGATGATCTGCGCCAAGCGCCGCGGGTCTGCCTTAACAACCGCGGGCAGCTTATCGTCAACTACTGCTTGTAAATTGATGTTAGCGTCTTGAGCTATCACCCGGTAAAATTTTACCCGCTCGTTGATTAATTGCCTGACGTCGACTTCTTCCCGCTTGACGGCTAAACCCCCGGCTTCTATTTTCGCCACCTCCAATAAATCATTGACTAAGCTTAACATTTCACTCGCGCTCGCGTTAATCAGCTTGACGTACTCCCCGTAGCTTTGCGGGTTGGCGTTGATGTTTCCGGTTTGCATGAATTCGGTGGCTTTTTTAATGCCGGTCAGCGGCGAACGCAATTCGTGCACCATCATGGAGGTAAAATCTTCCCTCATTTGCGTTAGTTTTTTCTCTTCCGTGACGTCATGGAAAATTACCACCCCGCCTAATACTTCTTGGCCGTTGAAATCGTTTTTGCTTTTAACCGGCGCGACGATTATCTGCCAGAATTTATCCCGAATCATTACTTCGCGTTCAGGAATAATTTTGTCAAAACGGATGCTTTGCTCTAATTTTCCCCGAATGTCAAACTTGCCTTCCAAATTATCGATAAAATCAAAGAGGGAGAGCTCCGGTTGGTTAGTCAGCCCCAGCGCTTGTAAAACCGCCGGATTAGCAACCACTATTTTGTAGTCGCGGTCGGTCATCACGATTCCTTCCGTAATGCTTGATACCATGGCGTTTAATTTCCGCTGTTCCGCCCGCACTACCTCCTGCAGGCGCGTTACCGCGCGCGACGCCTGCTGCACGATTTTATATAAAATCGTCATGTCCTCTTCGCGGTAGAGCCCCGCTTGGGTGTGCGCTATCGTTAACACGCCAGCCGCTTGATCGCCAATCACTAACGGGATATTAAAAAAAGAGCGGACCGGCTCCTTAAACTCCTCGACCAAAACTGCCCCCGAAATTACTTCTTTTATTTGGCGCTGGGGGATGGTTTTATTCAACAAAGCGCCTAAGGACTGCCGCATCCGCTCCCGCACTTCCGCCACGAACTCTTTAGCCACCGGCTCGGCTAAATTAATTTTAAAAACGATTTTGTCCGGCTCCACCACCAAGGAAGCGACCGCGCTGAATTTTATAAACTGGTTTAAAGAGCCGCAGATAACGTCAATAATGTTAGGAATGTTCAACGAATAGCCGACGCGGTCCCCTAATTCTTTTAAAATAGTCAGTTCATACAAATGGCGTTTTATTTCTTCTTCCCGCCGCTTAAATTTATCCCGCAAATAAAAAATCTGCCAGCAGTATAAACTTCCCAAAATCAACGCTGCTACCGCCGCCAATAAGATCGCGGTTTGGTTGTCAAAATAATTCATCTCCTTGAATGATTTTAAAGCTGAAAAACTATGGCTTTTTCTCTTCCCCGAAATTATTTCTTCTGTTCCACGATTCCTTTCAATTCCGCTTGCGCGCGCGTTAAAGTCCCAAGCGACCAAATAAAGACGATAAACCAGACTCCCAGCACCGCAAATAAAAAGTAATCCCCTTCCGATTGGCCCTGCCGATTCAACAAATAAAGAATGTAAATTACCCCGAGGCTGGAAATGTCCACCAAAATGGTGTAAATCAGCGCTTTAGTGATTCTGCCTACCAGCGCGTCTTTAGTCAGGCGGTATACCCGCCAACCTTTAATAAACACGCCGGCGCTTAAAAGAATAAACAGCGGCCAAATTAGAAATAAAAAAACGTTACCCAGAGAATTAAACATATTATTATGTTCCTGCTAATTAATGCCGTTCTTAAGGCCGGGATATTTAGAAAAAATCGAACCGAGCGCGTTTTTGACAATCAGCCCCGACAAGTTAACATAAACGTCAATCAGGCTTTGCAGCGCCGCCGCCGGCTCGCCTTTAATGTCAACTACCCTTCCCTCCTCGTCAATCGTCAGCCCAGCGACGCCGCGCGCTTTAATGATTGCTATCTGGGGGCCTAAGATAACGATTTGTTTAGCAATAATTTCCGACATCAGCGCTTTATATTGCTCAAATTTATCCATATAAATTATTAAAATTTTAAAGCAGACCTACCTTTAGCATACTACAAATCGCCGTTTTCATCAATTAATAAAATTTTTACTTTTTACTTCTTACTTTTTTACTTTTCTTCCCATTCCTCCAGCAATTCATCCGTAATTTTGGCTTGCTCTAAATCAGACATCTCATCCTCTGCCTCGCCGTCGTCAGTTAAATTTCCGACCGGCGTTAATTCGGCCGCGAAATCACGCGTCGAAATGGTTTCAATGTCTAAGTCTCTCGCGGCTTCAATGATGTTCATGTCATCGGTAATTACCGTCCAATCCTGCGGTCGCTTCTCGTTAGCCATCAATTCCATGATTTTATCGTCGGCGTTGTTGTAAACCGCGTCGCGCGGCGTATAAATCACGGTTATGTTCGCTTCGGTGTAGCGGTCGCCGAGCGTGTCCGAACTGTCAAACACTAAAATAATTTTTTTGTCCGTGCGTTCACTGTAGTCCCGCACTAACTCCACCAGCGTTTGGTCAAAGTCCGGCTCGCGTAAAATCTTTAAGCGCCCGGCTAAATTGTTCGCGTCCACTAAATAAGGCAT
This sequence comes from Candidatus Falkowbacteria bacterium CG10_big_fil_rev_8_21_14_0_10_44_15, assembly GCA_002773575.1. Taxonomy (GTDB): domain Bacteria; phylum Patescibacteriota; class Patescibacteriia; order Patescibacteriales; family XYC2-FULL-47-12; genus 2-12-FULL-45-10. Next base: position 18,982 of record PFAT01000027.1, on the reverse strand, counting down.
AAGAAGTCCTTAAAGTCTATAAAGTCTAAAGTCTATAAAGTCATAATTATAATATAAACAAAATAAATGTTCTGTGCAATGACCTAAATATTTGAAAAAACAAAAAGCTGTTTTTTATAAACAGCCTTCTGTATGTATTGCTTTATAGACTTTACAGACTTTATGGACTTTTGACTAATTTATACCCAAGTTACATTCGCTATTTTATCTCCCTCTTCCTTAAAGCGCATTAGCCGCACGCCTTGGGTGTCGCGCCCTAAAGTAGGCACCGAGTTAAACGGCAGACGAATGACCTGCCCTTTTTCCGAGATAATAATCAAGTCTTTGTCTTTCATCAAAGCGCTGTTGGCGATATAAGCGTTGACCAATTGCCCGGTTTTAGAAGTTACTTTAAAAGTTTTGATGCCGCTGCCGGCGCGCGCCTGCACTTTATAAAATCCCAAAGCCGAACGCTTGCCAAAGCCGAATTCGCTGACGACCAGCAACTGGTATAGTTTAGTGTTAGCCAGCTCGTTTTTAATTATGCCCATGCCGATAACCTTGTCGTCCTTTTTAATCCGCGCGCCGAACACCCCGCTCGCGTTGCGTCCCATCGGGCGCACGTCCGCTTCCTTAAAGCGGATTGACTGCCCCTTAGCCGTTACTAAAATGATTTGGTCTTTGCCGCTGGTGGGCTTCGTCCAAATCAGGCGGTCGTCGTCTTTTACTTTAATCGCTATCAGCCCGCTGCGGCGGACGTTGCCAAAAGCGTCCAGTTCAACTTTTTTCACCAAGCCGTGTTCGGTCGCCATAAACAAAAACCGAGCGTCGGTTTTGGTTAATTTGTCTAACGGCAGAATGGTAGTCACTTTTTCGGTGCTTAACAGCTGTAAAAAATTTACGATGGCCTGGCCTTTGGCGGTGCGGGAAGCAACCGGAATATCGTAAGCCTTAAGCTGAAAAACCCGGCCGCGGGTGGTAAAAAACAGCATGTCGCTGTGGGTCGTGGTCGTAAAGAAAAACTCCACCACGTCTTCTTCTTTAGTAGTGAGCCCGACTACCCCTTTGCCGCCGCGCCCCTGCACTTTGAAAGTTTCCGGCGGCACGCGTTTGATGTAGCCGTCGCGCGTCATTATCACCACCGTCGGTTCATTGGGCACCAAATCTTCCTGCCGGAACTCTTTGACGGAAGAGGCGATAATTTTAGTTTTGCGCTCATCGCCGAATTTATCAATTAAACCCTGCAAATCGCCTTTGATGCTTTTTAAAATTTTTTCTTTTGATTTTAAAATAGACTCCAGCTCTTTGATTAATTTTCGTTTCTCGGCTAATTCATCGGTTACTTTTTGCTGTTCCAAATTGGCTAAATTCTGCAGGCGCATTTCTAGGATGGCTGCCGCCTGAATTTCCGTCAGCTTAAAGCGCTTCATTAAATTGACGCGAGCGACTTCTTTGTCTTTGGACGCTTTGATGACTTTAATGACCGCGTCAATATGGTTGAGCGCGATCATCAAACCTTCAAGAATGTGCGCGCGCGCTTTAGCTTTGTCCAAATCAAACTGCGTGCGGCGCCGGATAACTTCGCCGCGGTGCTTTAAATATTCGTCCAGCACCATCTTTAAATTAAGCAATTTTGGCTGAATGCCGTCCACCAAAGCGATCAAATTAACGTGGAAAGTCGTCTGCAGCGAAGTATGCTTAAACAAGCTGTTTAAAATTTTCTTGGGATAAGTGTCCTTTTTTAATTCAATGACGACGCGCACGCCTTCTCTGTCCGATTCGTCGCGCAAATCCTTAATGCCTTCTAACTTTTTGTCTTTGACCAGCTCCGCGATTTTTTCCATCAACTCGGCTTTATTCACTTGATAGGGAATTTCGGAAACTATAATTTTTACCGCGCCGCCTTTGTCTTCCGTAATGTCGGTTTTGGCGCGCATCACGATCGCGCCTTTGCCGGCCGCGTAGGCTTTTTTTATTTCCTCGGCGTCGTAAATAATGCCGCCGGTGGGAAAATCCGGGCCCTTGATGAACTCCATCAATTCGTCGACGGAAGCGTCGGGATGGTCAATGAGGTAAATTATGCCTTGACACAATTCGGTTAAATTATGGGGCGGAATGTTAGTCGCCATGCCGACCGCTATGCCCAGCGCGCCGTTTAAAAGCAGATTCGGCAGTTTGGCCGGAAAAACTACCGGCTCTTTTTGGCTGCCGTCGTAGTTAGGGATAAAATCAACGGTGTTTCTTTCTAAATCGGAAAGCAGCTCTTCGGAAATAAAAGAAAGTTTGGCTTCAGTGTAGCGCATCGCCGCCGCGCTGTCGCCGTCCATGGAACCAAAGTTTCCCTGTCCGTTGACTAAGCGGTAGCGCATGGAAAAATCCTGCGCCATCCGGACCATTGATTCGTAAACCGCCGCGTCCCCGTGCGGATGGTATTTGCCTAAAACCTCGCCGACGACGGTCGCCGATTTGCGGAATTTCGCGGTCGGCTTTAAGCCCAAACTCCACATGGCGTACAGAATGCGGCGATGCACCGGCTTCAAGCCGTCGCGCACGTCCGGCAAAGCGCGGCTGACGATCACGGACATGGCGTAATCTAAATAAGAGCTGCGCATTTCGGCAGCGAGCGAAGTCGGCGCCACCAAACCGTAATCGGTTTTTTGCTTCTCCTTGATTATCTGATTCGGCGCTGCCGGCGCGGCTGTCTTTCCCGCGCCCTCTTCTTGTCCCGGCTCTATTGATTTAGATTTTTCTTTCTTAGACATACTATATAAACTCTAATTTTTAATTTTATTTATTTTTCGCCGGTGCTTGACGCCTGCGTCAGCTTATCATTTAGGATGAACAATAACTTCTCCAACTCAATTCTCCGCTCCATGTCAGTCGGCAGCTTGATGGCCGCTACCTGCCCCGAATTATTCATGGCTTGTTTCAAGTCAGCCATGTTTTTTTTAGCCTCGGTTAACGCCTCTTTAAAATTAAGAGCGGCCGCGTCTAACTGCGTATTGGGGCTAACCGCTTGCCGGCTGGCTGGCTGAATGTTATTTTTAAAATTTATTGCCCACACTACCGCGATCACCACCATAAAAAAACCCACTCCCGCGTACATCGCCAGTCTTTTTTCCCGTTCCACTTTGGCTTGATGTTCAGATGTTAAAACAACTGGAGTTCCTTTTGCTCGTCTAATTACTTTTTTAGTTATTTTCTTTTTTGCGGACATACCTCCTCTTTTTTTTCCTCTTATGTCATTCCCGCGAAAGCGGGAATCTAAATATTATTGCAAAAATATGGGATTCCCGCTTTCGCGGGAATGACAATGCCTAAAAATTTTACTTAAACACCACTAACTCCATATCCTCGGTCGGCAAATCTTTTTTATTGATCTTTAATTTATCTTCTATATTTTGCGGCTTGATGCCGATTTCTTTGATAAACGGCTCCACCCCGCTGATGTCTAACGTTAAGTTGGGCTGCTGATAATGCATCGGAATGATTAATCGCGGCTCAATTTGGTTTATGACTTCTACCGCCCGTTTAGCGTCTAAAGTATATTTGCCTCCCACCGGTATCATCAAAACGTCGGTTCCTTCCAGCCGCTCTACCTGTTTGTGGTCTAAAATGTGCCCCAAATCTCCCAAGTGCGTTATCACCACGTCTTCCAGGCTAAGGCGATAAATTATGTTGCCGCCCCGTTCTTTTCCTTCTTTATCGTCATGGAACGAATCAATGCCCTGGATAAAAACGTCCTTAATTTCGTACTCGCCCGCCGTATCAACCACATAAGGATTGCCGCGCACCGCCGCCAGATTGTTATGGTCTTTATGCGGGTGGCTGACGGTAACGATATCCGCTTCCATGCCGGGAACCTTCAGCCCGTAGTCTTTGCCGAACGGGTCAATGATGACGTTCACGTTTTCGCCCTTGCTGTCTTTACCGCTTAATTTAAAGCAGGAATGGCCTAAATATTGGATGTACATAATACAATTTTTGAATTTTTAATCTTAAAATTTAAATATTAAAGCATTATTTAAAAATTAAAAATTACAAAATTAAAAATTTTATCTAGAGTACAGTCTCTCCATCTCTTCATCCTCTTTATTTTCTTCGTTTTTACTTTCATCTTCCAATTCTTCTTCCGCCTCTTCCGCCGCCGCCACCGGCGGCAAATCTGTCCCCGCCTCCGCTGCTAATTCTTCATCTATAACATTGCCCTCTTGATTTTCAATGTCTTCGCTTTCCTCAAATTCCTCGCTTTCATCTGCAACTTCTCCACCCTCTTCATCGCCTTCTTCGTTTTCTCGCTTTCTTGTTTTATTGTTTTCTTGTTCCTCTTCTTCTCCTAAAACTTCCTCCACGTCAAATTGCGACTCGGCGCGATTATGCAGAGGAACTCCGGCAGTACTAAGCTCGCTTACTTTAGCATATTCTTGCCTGCTAATCAAGATCTCGCGCGGCTTAGCGCCATTCGCCGGGCCAATGATCCCTCCATCCTCTAAGATGTCGATTAACCGGGCCGCGCGCGCATAGCCAATGCGCAACCGGCGCTGCAAAAATGAGGTGGAAGCTTTGCCGGAATTAATCACGATCTCTTTGGCTTCTTCGTACAAATCATCGCTGTCGCTGTCGTTAAATCCCATGCCGGCCAGGCCGCTTACTTTTTGCCGCCCCACTATTTCTTCGTTGTAGGCGACTTCGCCGGCCTGGCCTTTGATATGACGAACGATGCGCTTGATTTCATAGTCGTCCACAAAGGCCCCTTGCAGGCGCTTGGGCTTTGACAGCTCGGCGGTGATAAAGAGCATGTCGCCCCGCCCGAGTAATTTTTCCGCTCCCTGCGAATCTAAAATAGTGCGCGAGTCAATGGCGCTGGAAACCGAGAAAGCGATCCGCGCCGGAATATTGGCTTTGATTAAACCGGTTAAAATATCTACCGAAGGCCGCTGCGTTGCTAAAACTAAATGGATGCCGACCGCCCGGGCCATTTGCGCCAGCCGAATTACGGCCCCTTCTACGTCGCGCGCGGCCGCGACCATTAAATCCGCCAATTCATCGATAATGACGACGATTGCCGGCATTCTTTCGGCGGCATTGGCGTTATAACTGTCAATGTTGCGTTTGCCGGCGGCGGCCAAGACATCAAAGCGGCGGTCCATCTCATTTAAGCACCATTTCAGGGCGTTGATGGTTTTAGGCACATCGGTAATGACCGGCGTTAACAGATACGGCAACCCGTTATAGACGGGGAATTCAACCCGTTTGGGATCGACTAAAATTAACTTTAAATCATCGGGATTATTTTGATAAAGCAAACTGACGATAATTGAATTTAAACAAACGGATTTTCCCGAACCGGTAGTGCCCGCCACGAGCAGGTGCGGCATTTTGGCTAAATTCGCCAGCCACGCCTGACCGGCGACGTCTTTGCCCAGCGAAATCATAATGTTATGCTTTCTCTCCCGAAACTCTTTGGTGTCCAATATCTCACGCAATCCCACCCGCGCGATAATGCGGTTGGGCACTTCAACGCCGACTAAGGACTTGCCCGGAATCGGCGCCTCAATTCTGATCGGGTGCATGGCGAGCGCCAGCGCCAAGTCGTTGTTCAGGGCGGTGATGCGGGTTAATTTTATCCCCTCGGCCGGCTTAAAAGTATATTGCGTTACGGTCGGACCGACGCTGACCTCGCCCATTTCTACCGGAATGCCAAAATTTTCCAAAGTGCGCTTAATGACTTCGCTGGAAGTTTTTACGTCCGCGCCCGAAGGGCGGCCAATTTTATCGCTTAATAAATCGAGCGGCAAATTTATTCTAATGTTGCTGCGGGTTAGCCGCGTTGGCTGTTCTTCCGCCCGTTCAAGCTCCGACTGCCTGGAAGCGCCGGCGGCTTCAGCTACTTTACGCGAACTAAACTCCGCCCCATTTTCGTTTTCGCTAAATTCAACCTCTTCTTCCGCAATCAGCTCTTCCATTCCTTCTTCTTCCTCGCTCGTTTCGCCGGCGCCTTGCCGGCGGCGCAATCTGTTCAGGACCCATCCGAAGGGAGCAAACAGGCGGCCTAAGAATCCTTGGACGCCAAACATGCCGCTGATAGTAGTGTCAAAAATCAACACTAGCGATATGACTAATAAACACCCTAGCACCAGCAACGCCGCCCAAAAACCGACTAAATTAATAAAAATTTTGGCTAAAAAAAGACCGATGTAGCCGCCGCCTTTGCCTAAATTAACCGCCGTTTCGGGGTTGTCTTGATAAAAAAAATGCAACAGCGACTGCCAGCTTAACAGGAAAAAAAACAGGCCCACATAAGTATAGCCGTGCACCCACTTTTTGTCCTCGTTGTACAATAGCCAGGCAAAGCCCAAAACTAACAGCGGAAACACGAATTTCCCCCAGCCAAAAAGAATCGTCAAGCCGGAGTCAATATAGTCTCCTAAAAAGCCGGCTAAACTAAATAAGCTTAACCAACTGACGCCGCCGAAAGCAACCAGCGCAATGATTAAAATGCTCTTTTTTGCTTCCGGGCTTAAATCAAAAGTATAGCCGCCGGAAAAGCGGTCGTAATGGCGCGTGTATTTTCTTTTTCGTCTGCCTAACATAATGATACTGCAAAAAAATCACTAAAAAGTGACTTTATCCACGCTTTAATTATAACAAATTTTAGAGAAAAATAAAAGCTGTTTTGCGTTGACAAAATCGTTTTTATTTCTTGCGTTTCCAAATCACCCCCACTAAAACCACAATCAACCCTCCGCTCAAAACTAATAGATACTGGATTAATTTTAGCTTTTTATTATTCTGCGCCAGCTCCCACGAATCGCTCGCGCTGACTGCGCCGAGCACTTCGCCCGTTTGCGCCGAGCCGCTTTCCATAATAATATCTTGCTGGGAACGCGGCAGAATCCGGTATTTATCGTTACTTTGCGACACGATGCCAATAACGGAAATTTTGTCGCCTTCATTGATGTTTTCTCTATTTATTTTCGCGCCCTGCTTAAAATAAACTTCCGCTTCGCCGTTGCCGTCGTCCAGCCAGACGCTGGAACCTTTTTTATCAACCACCTCGCCGCTCACGCGCACTAATTGCGCCTCCGTTTCTTCGCCGATTTCTTCAGCCGTAAAATCTTGGGGCGCCGGCAAAGTGCTGGTCGCGATTTTTTTAATGTCAGCGGCCGCTTTTGTCTTTAAACGCAATTCGCCGTAACTTTCCGATAACTCCCCCGCAACGGAAATTTTGTCGCCGACTTCCAGCGCCGGAAATAACTTTTTATTGCTGTACACTTGAATGCCGGGCGAACCAACGATATAAAAATATTGCGTGGAGAAAACTCCGGGCTTAACCGCGACCGTGCCTTCAACTTTCGCGTAGCTTCCCTTTGCTAATTCGCGGATATTTTCCAAAGTAGTTTGGGTAAAAGCCGTATTTGTTTTCGCGCCGGTTGAGACGCTGTTTTTGGCGGCACTCGCGCTAGTAACTTTCACGCCTTTTACCGCCGTGGTTGCGTTGGTTGAAACTGTAACCGGCGAAGCATTCAGCGCTGCTTTAATCTTTATTATTTTTTCCTCTTTGATTGTGTGCTCGACGTCGCTCACTGTTAATGACGCTTGAAAATTTCCGGCTTGGAAATAAATATAAATCGGGTTCGGCTCGGTAGCAGTCGCGCCCGTGCCAAAGTTCCATAAATAAGTTAAATCATCGCCGTCCGCGTCTTCCGTGTCCGAACTGTCAAAAAAAATTATTTGCCCGACTACCGGTTCGCCTGACCAGCCAAAATCAACTACTGGCGCATGCTTAATCTGAATAATATTAGGCGCGCCGGGCGTAACCACTTCGCTCCATTCCCAAGTTAACGGCGTGCTAGTCGCGTTTTTCACGTTATAGCTCCGTCCCTCGACTGATTTTTCGTATTTTACCGTCTGCGCCGGCGTTTCTGAATCGGGCGGATATAATTTTACCTCGTCACCGCCGTTATTCAGCGCGATTTTGCTGTCTCTGCGGTAAACTACGAAATAATTTTGCGGTTTGATAATAGTGTCATTGCGAGCAACCCCGCTATTAACGGCATCCGTCTTTTTTATTGCGTATCTTCTTGTGCTGCTGTCTCCTAAAATCCAGCCGGTTAAATCCACTTCTTTGTCTCCCCGATTAAACAACTCAATAAACTCTCCTGCAACTTCATCGCCGCGCGGCTGGGGCAGGATTTCGTTGATGATAATATCACTCTCCCCTGAAGGCGAGACGTCGACGTCTCGCCTTCCTAACGATGCGTCAACATCGGAAATAATATTTGCGCCACCCTTGGTAACTGTCGCGGTCACCGCAAAATCGTTTTTGTTGTTGTTGTAAGTATTATGCCCGTCTCCGGTGCGCGCTATTGCTTTAGGATCGCTTGCGGTCGGTGCGTTATCGTCGGTACTACCGTCTTTCCAGTTGCCGTAAGCGACTTGGTCAATGACAGTGTCGCCTTGCTTTAAAATAATTAAATCGCCCGCGTTGTTCAAATTTCCTTTGGGCTTTTCCACCACAAAATATTTTTCTAATATGCCGCTTAAAGAGGTTTTGGCGCCGCTGCCGTCGTAAATAAACCAACCGTCCAAGTTTATATTACTACTTTGTTTATTATATAATTCTATAAACTCCACTTCCTCATCCGCCGGATCCGGCACGAATTCATTAATAACAATGTCGCCCCAGCGGTAATTGACATTAATTTGACCGGCTGATGGTGTGGCGATAGTTGGCTCGGGGCTCTCTGGCGGCGACACAGGTGAATTATCCGCGGGCGGGGGCAGTGGCGGCGTTTGAGCTCCTTCGCTATTTGCCGCTTTCGGCGTGCCGCCAGCGCTGGCGCTATTTTGCCAGTTGCCGCTTGCTACGCGCTCCATTGTTTGTTTGGATGTATTATCGCCGGCAGGCCAACCAGAGCCCGCTTCTATTTTATTAATTAAGCTACCTTGGTTATCTTGCAATTCTAATACTTCACCATCATTTCCCAAGGCACCGGTATAAATAAAATCAGCCGCAACACCAGAAACAGTTTCATCATCAGTGCGTTCTAATAAAAAATAATTATTACCTGAAATAACACCATGTAAATTTATCTGCGGTGCACCGCCATCTGTCGCGCTTAAAATCCATCCATCTAAACTGATATTACCAGTAGTTGTATTATATAATTCTATCCATTCGTCATTAGCGCTAATATTTGTGCCCATCCACGCTATTTCATTAATAATAATATCGCCAAGATTAGCCGCGTGCGCATAATTTTGCCAACAAAAAAAGGCAACTGAAGCTAAAAATATAATAAACAGAATTTTATTTTTATGTAATTTTATTTTAATTAAACTCATAAATACAATATGTATTTCAGCATCATCCAAAAATGCGCGAAACTTCCCGCCATTACGAACAAATGAAAAATTTCGTGCATGCCAAACCATCGTTTAGCCGGCATGATGCCGCCCAAGCCAAAAAATATTACGCCGATGGTATAAAACATGCCGCCGGCAAACAGCCACCAAAAAGCCGGCAGAGGGATTGATTGCAACAGCGGCACAATCGCTATTATTATCAGCCAGCCCAATAGCAAATAGCTTACGCCCGATAACGCCGGCGGCAACCGCCAGCCGGCTAATTTCCAGACGGCCCCGATTAAACCTATGCCCCACACTGCCCCAAACAAACTCCAGCCCCAGCCGCCGCGCAAAGGCACTAAACTAACGGGCGTATAAGTGCCGGCGATTAAAATATAAATCATGGCGTGGTCCAGCCGCCGCAAAGTTTCCTTTTTAGCCGAGCCACTGGTCGTTAAGTGATAGGCGGCGCTGGTCCCGTAAGTTAAAATCAAACTGGCGCCGAAAACGGCAAACGAGACAATATGCCAAGGGCCGGCATCGCGCGCCGCCGCTAAACTTACCAATACGGCCAGCCCGGCGATAGACGATAGCGCCCCGATTAAATGGGTTAAGCTGCTGATTAATTCGCGTGGTAATTGTTTTTCCTCTGTCATGTGGGTTTATTATATCATAAAAAACGCCCTGCTCCAGCTTGATTTTTGCCGCCAAATAAGTTACACTGCAAAAAGCGGAGATAAGTTTATTGTAATTCGTAATTGATAATTTTTAATTGACTTTATGTCCGGCCATTCCAAATGGGCGACGACCAAAAGGCAAAAAGCGGCGGTAGACGCCAAACGCAGTTCGGTATTTACCAAAATCGCCAACATCATCACGATTGCCGCGCGCCAAGGCGGCAACCCGGAAATGAATTTTTCGCTTCGTATCGCCGTTGACCGCGCCCGCGCCGTTAACATGCCCAAAGACAACATTGAGCGGGCGATTAAGCGCGGCAGCGGAGAACTCGGTGGCGTTACTTTGGAAGAATTGACCTACGAAGGATTCGGTCCCGCCAAATCCGGATTTATCGTAGAAGTCGTCACCGACAACAAAAACCGCACTGCCGCCGAGATCCGCCATCTATTCACTAAAAACGGCGGCGCGCTCGGCGCGGCCGGCAGTGTCATGTGGAATTTTGAACGTAAAGGAGTGATTAGAATTGCTAAAGAAAATTTAGCGGGCGCGAACTGGGACGAGTTTGAGTTGGAGTTAATAGACAACGGCGCTGATGACATCAAACAAGAAGAGGAGGGGGTGATTATTTTAACCAAAATTGAAAATTTAACCAAACTTAAAAATTGGTTGGACGATAAAAAAATTATTACTGAATCGGCGGCTTTAGAATACGCGCCTAAAGAAGAAAAAAACGCGAGTGAGGAAGATAAAACAAAAATCCAAAAATTAATTGAGGACTTGGACGACAATCAAGACGTTAGCAATTATTATCCGGATGTTATAATTTAAATATATAATTTTTAATTTTGTAATTTTTAAATAAATCCTAATTTTTAAAAATTAAAAATTGGAAATTAAAAATTTAATGCCATCTTTTAAAAAAGAGGAACATCGGGCGCGCTCAACTTTTTCTAACAAGAGCGACCCCAAAATAATTTTAGGCGTAGATCCCGGTCTCGCCACTACCGGCTTTGGCGTTATCAACGCCGATAAATATCGCCAAAGCTTAGCGGGCTATGGCTGCATTCAAACTAAGCCCAATTCGCCGCACGCCCAGCGGCTGAAGCAAATTAAAGACAAGCTGACAAAAATCATAACCAAATATCAGCCCAACGCCATTGCCGTGGAACAACTATTTTTTTATAATAACGCTAAAACGGCCTTTGTGGTCGGAGAAGCGCGCGGCGTTATTTTACTTACCGCCTGCGAGCGCCGTCTGCCCATTTATGAATATACGCCGCTGCAGGTAAAACAGGCGGTCAGCACCTACGGCCAAGCCAGTAAACTGCAAGTGCAAAAAATGGTAAAATTATTATTGCGGATGAAAGAAATGCCAAAACCCGACGATGCGGCCGATGCGCTGGCAATAGCGATTTGTTGCGCCAACTCATTACCAAACCAATACAGAAATAAATAGCCAATTTTTAATTTTTGAATTTTTAAACAAATCTTAAATCTTAATTTTTAAAAATTAGATATTAAATATTATTTAAAAATTAAAAATTACAAAATTAAAAATTTTACATGAAAACGCTTAAAATAATCCATATCGTTTCCGAAGTTGATCCCTTTTCCAAAACCGGCGGGCTAGCGGATGTGGTCCGCAGTTTACCCAAAGCCTTAAAAAGGTTAGGCCACGATGTGGCGATCATCACGCCGCTTTACGGACAAATTATTGACAATAAAAAATTCCGGCTGGAATTGATAGAAAAAGACATCAAGCTTTACCCCAACGGCGATGAAAGCGGCAACGATAACGGCGAAACCGTTACCGTTAATTATTGGCGCGGCTATTTAATGCACGGCTTGCCGGTATATTTCGTGGAAAATGAAAAATACTTTTCCCAGCGCAAAAATCTTTACGGCTCAACGCACGAAAACGCGCGTTTTTTAATTTTTGACGCGGCGGCTTTGCGCTTCATCTCCATGCGCGAGCTCAACCCGGACATTATCCATTGCCACGACTGGCATGCCGGGCTTATCCCTTACTATCTAAAAAATAACTTCCCCTACGCGGCTAAATTGCAAAACGCAAAAACCGTTTTTACCATCCATAACCTCGCTTATCAAATGGGCATGAATTGGTGGGACGTGCCGCCTAAACACAAAGATTACGGCACGACCAAGCTGCCGTCCTTTGCGGAGCCGGCGATAGAATATGTTAACTTTGCCAAACGCGCCATTATGAACGCCGACGTCGTCAACGCGGTTTCGGAACAATACGCGGAGGAAATTCTCACCCCTAAATTCGGCCAAGACCTGCACCGCATCTTGCGCCACCGCCAAAATAAGCTCTTTGGCATTATCAACGGCATTGACTACAAAGATTACAATCCGGCGACTGACGCCGGTTTGCACAAAAATTATAGTTACCAAAATGCCATGACGGGCAAAAAGAACAATAAAAAATTCCTGCAAAAAAAATTCGGCTTGCCGGTTAATGCTGATATCCCGCTGGTAGCGATGACTTCCCGCATCGTCTTTCAAAAAGGATTTGAATTGGTGCTCCAAATCGCCGAAGAAATTATGCGGCTTAACTTGCAGTTAATGGTCGTCGGTTCGGGAGAAAAAACCTACATTAACGAGATGCAAAAATTAGCGAGACACAATGATAAGTTCGTCATTATTCCTTCGCATCAGGAAAATCAAAAGTATGAAACCCTGATTTACGCCGGCTCCGACCTGCTGCTGCTGCCTTCCCACCACGAGCCCTGCGGGTTAAATCAGCTGATTGCGATGCGCTACGGCTGCGTGCCGGCGGTGCATCGGGTGGGCGGACTTTTAGACACCGTCGCCGATTACAGCCCCCGCGACCATAGCGGCAACGGCTTTGCTTTTGATAATTTTAATTCTTACGAACTCTACGGCGCCTTAGTGCGCGCGCTGGAGCTCTTTAAAAATAAAAAACAATGGCACAAGCTGCTCATTCACGCCATGCAAGAATCAAATTCTTGGGAGATACCGGCAAAAAAATATTTAGACCTATATAAAACAGCTTTAGCGATAAATTAAAAATAAAAAATTTCATACCGTATTTCTATGCTTTGGTTAAACTTTCTCCATTTCTATCAACCGGCGACCGCGGAAAAAGAAACTATAGTAGCGGCGATAATTAGCAGTTACACCCGCATTACTAAAGCTTTGCTGAAAAATCCGCGGATTAAATTTACCGTTAACGTCAGCGGCTGCTTGTTGGAAAAAATAAACGAATTTGGTTACCAAGCGCTGCTTGATGGTTTGCGCAAGCTGGCTCAACGCGGGCAGCTGGAGTTAGTAGGCACGGCCGCTTATCATCCGCTCCTGCCGCTTATCCCTCCGGCGGAAGCAACTAAACAGATAAAGTTGCAGGAAGAGCTGTTGGGTAAATTTATCGGCGAGCCTCGCGGGCGCGGATTTTTTCTGCCCGAAATGGCCTATTCTCCGGCAGCGGCCCAGCTGATCAAAACTTTAGGATACGAATGGCTGATATTAGATGAGATTTCGGGCGGCAAGGCGAGCGCTTTAGACTGCGGCCAAGTTTACGTTGACGCGCAGAGCGGGCTAAAAGTTATTTTCCGCGAGCGCCTGCTTTCGCAAAGCTACGTACCCAACACCGTCGCTAAATTAATCGCTACCGAACGAGCGGTTGCAGTGACGGCGACCGATGCCGAACTTTACGGCTTACGGTATACCGATTTGTCCGGGAACTTTGAAAAATTGTTGCGGGACGACCGGCTGCAGACATTGACGATTTCCGAATTTATGGGACAAAACCCGCCGACAAAAAAAATAAAAATAACTCCCTCGTCTTGGGAGTCAACGGTTCCGGAATTACGGGCGGGCAAGCCTTACGCGCTCTGGTACGATGACAATAACCTTCTGCAAAAAAAACTTTGGCGGCTCTCCCGTCTGGCTTGGGAAACGGTGGGGCGTTTTGACGCCGACTATCAGCATCTTTGGGCGGAACGGCATTTGCGCCAAGGGCTCGCCAGCTGTACTTTTTGGTGGGCGTCCGGCCGCGATTTTAAAAACCTCTTTGGCTCCCTCTCCTGGAGCCCGGATGAAATCGAGAGAGGCGTCAACGAATTAACTAAAGCCGTTCGCTCGCTGGATGATTCGGCCAGCCGCCCCGCCAAAATCAAAGCGGAAAAAATCTGCTTAGAAATAAAAAAAATGATTTGGAGCAAGCACTGGAAATATTACTGGAAAAAATAACCTATGAACATCAGGCAACTCTACGACGAACAATTTATTTTAAAATATTTTAGGCGGCGGATTCTGCCTCTTTATCCCGACTGCCAAAACATCACCCGAGTTAAAATTAACGGCATTAAAAATAACATCTGGGAAAATTCATATCATGTGGTAGTGGAGTACGACACCTATTTTACCGCCGCGGGTCATAAACTAAAGATGCTGCCGATATTTTGCTCGGCCCATTCGCATGAGCCGCGCCGCAATATTTACGCCGCCCTTTGTTTTTTATGGAGCAAGGGCTTTGCCCGGGGCAACCTTACTATCCCCCATCCTCTTTTTTATTCGCAACGCTTCCACGGCGTTTTTTACCGCGGCTTAAAAGGAAACAACCTTTTTCATTTTATTATGGCTAAAGACGCGGCCGAAATAAAACATCTGCTCCGCCTGACGGCCCGCTGGTTTGCCAAGTTGCACCAATTGCCGACTGCGGGCGCGAAAAATTTTAATAAAAAAAACAGTTTAATCGCTACCACCATCCCCGGCGCCCAACACTGGTTGAAAAAAATACAAGACCGGTATCCGGCCTCCTACGCCGACGCCTATAATATTTTTTCCCGCCTCAATCAGGAAGAAAAAATCCAATTTGCCTCGTTAAGCCGGCGCTACTTAATCCACGGCGACGCCCATCCGGAAAACGTCATCCGCATTGCCAAAAATAAAATCGGTTTAATTGATTTTACTGACATGTGCTTAGCGGATTTTGCCCGTGATATCGGCGCTTTCCTGCAGCAACTGGAATATATGGCCAGTAAATTCACTAAGGAACAAAATACCATCACCGAATTAAAGCAGATATTTTTAACTGAATACGTTAAAGCGGCCAAACTGAAACTGACTGCCGATTTACAACAAAGAATATCCACCTACTACCGTTGGGCCGCCTTGCGCACGGTCATTTATCTTTTCGTCAGCCAGTATCCCGAGCCCGAACGCGCCCAGATATTGCTTGATAAGTTGAAACAGGAGTAAACAAAAATTCCGTCCCGCATTACTGCGGGACGGAATTTTTTTATGGTAATCTATTTTACTGTCTTACCAATTGCTGCGCGGCCGATCGCCGCCGCGGTCGTTATAACCGCCCGAGCGGAAACCGCCGCCCCGATGCTCACCCCGCTCTTTGGGCGGGCGAGCTTCGCTGACAGTGATGGTACGGCCGTCTAATTCTTTGCCGTTCCACATGTCAATTGCCGCTGTAGCTTCCTCATCCGTTGCCATCTCTACGAAGCCGAAGCCCCGAGAGCGGCCGGAAAATTTATCAGTGACTACTGCCGCTGATGTGACGGAGCCTGCCTGCGCAAAAGCGTCACGCAACCCGTCGTCGGTGGTGTCATAAGACAAACCGCCGACATAAAGTTTCTTGGCCATTGATTTCTCTTTAAACGTTAGTGATTAAGTTGTAAGGCGACCTATTTGTTACGCCTCTGCTTGCCCCTATCACTTGCGTTTAAAGGGAAGAGTTGAGCGAACAACGCTTACTTAACTGTCAGTATAAGCCTAAACTCAATTTTTGTCAAATAACTACTCAAAAATCAATACTGCCGCCGCCAACACCGTTGTCCATAGCCCGTCTTTATGGCCCTCGGCAGACTGCGTAATATTGGTTGTTTTAATTATTTTGCCCGATGCCTTATACACCTGCTCCCGCTCATCCCAGGCGGCGTTGGAATCAAATTCTAACCCCAAAGTAGTCGCGAGCATGGTAGCCGCTAAATCCTCCGCGTAGTCGCCGGCTTTCTCGGCGGTTTCGCCGCAAGGATGGTGCTCGGACAGGTAGCCGTGCTGATTGGCGTCTCCCGGCTGCGCCAGACCAATGGAAGCGCAGATTAAGCGGTTGGGTTCGTTAGTCGCCTGTCGGGCTAATACGGTAAAAACGACTTGCCCCGGGCTTAAAAATTTTTTCCCTTCCTCTTTAGAAATTCGTTTGCAATTCGGCGGGAAAATCGAACTGACGGTGACTAAATTGTACTCGGCAATGTCGGCATTGCGCAAAGCCATTTCAAACGACTGCAAATATTCCTTGTGATGGCCAACGCCTTTGGTAAGGAACATTTTAGTCGGCACGAAATTTACCATAGGTTACTTTTATATTAATAAATAAATTTTTAAGTTTTTTCTTCTTGGCGCCGCAGCAGCCAAATTCCCAAATAACTCAACGGCGTATAGAGTATTCCCATTCCGAATTTAAACAGCCACCAGGGGATAATAATCATCATGATGGTTTTAAGCGGATACACGCCGGCAAAAGCGATTGAGGACCAAATAACGGTATCCACTAACTGCCCCCACAGGTTAGACAAGTTGGAGCGCAGCCAAAACAGCTTGCCTCCTAATTTAGCCCGAAGGAAAAAAAATGAAAATACGTCCTGGTACTCGCCGATGGCAAAAGCTACCAAAGAGGCGACGGCAAAGCGCAAGGAAAGACCAAAAATTTGCCCATAGGATTCCCGCATAAAAAAATCCGGCGAGGCGGGCATTAAATTAGCTAAAAAATTAAAGCCGATAAAAAGCGCGGTGCAATAAATTCCCATTCTGACGAACATCCGCGCCAGCTCTTTTCCGTACACTTCGCCGATGACGTCCGTCATTAAAAAAACGATCGGGAAAGCAAAAATCGCGACCGACAAGTGCGTGCCAAAAATAAATGGCATCAGTTTAATGCCTAAAGTATTGGAGGCGATTAAGGCGGTCAGGTACATCGTCAGGGCAATAAAAATTTTTTGATTCATCATAATATATTAGTGACATCAATTATTAAATCTGGCGGTGGGAGTGAGATTTGAACTCACGAAGGGCGTTAACCCTTACTGGTTTTCGAAACCAGCGCCTTCAACCGCTCAGCCATCCCACCTTACCTTTTATTTGTATTATTTGTAAAAGATTTGTTGATTTGCGGGTGAATGTCTATTTGGTACACGCCCATCATCCCCGCCAGCACCCAAAACAACACCGCCAAATCATTTTTAAAATACGGCGCGTCAACTAAGCCGTGAACGACAATAACTATCATCGCGCATGCCAATCCTAAAATTAAAGCTCTTTCTCTTTCTGACTTTATGGACTTTACAGACTTTATAGACTTTAGACTGATTAGGAAATACTTTACTATAATCCAAAGAAAAAGCAACATACCGACAAGCCCCAGTTCCGACCAGAAGTTTAAAAAAATATTGTGCGGATAAAGATATGTTTCCAATGGCTGCCAAACTCGCCGGCGATAATCAGCGTTAAAAACCACCTTGCGCTGAAAATCCGAGTCATTATAATCGCGCACAAAAATTCCTTCCTGATGATGCGGCGCGACCGCCATTTGGTAATTCGCTAAGCCGGCGCCAGTAATAATCCTGCCGTCTAAAAGCATTTTTTTTGTTTCCGCCCATTGCTGCCGCCGGATTTGACCGTCCAAATCGCGCAACATGATTTTACTTTGCAGACGCCCTAACCCAGTCGGGCTTAAGCTCAAGGTTATCAACGCCGCCACCATTACTGCCGTAACTATGAGGCGCGAGCGCCAATTATACAAAACGCCAAAAATAACCAACGCGATTATTAACCCAATCAAAGCTCCTTGGGAATGGGAAAAATAAATAGCAGTGACAGATAATAAAATAACTGAACAAACAAATAGTGCCTTTAAAATTGGTAATTTTGAATTTAAAATTTGTTTGTCATTTGATATTTGATATTTGATATTTTGCGCCGTGAGACCCAACAGCCAACCAGACAGCGTAATAATTATTGGTCCTAAATATAATCCCAGCGCGTTCGGATACGCAAACGCTCCGGTTACCCGCCCGCTGCCTTGCCAAGCGGCTGGCAATAAATTTCCGCTCAACCATTGATAAATCGCTACCAAAGAGACAACGAGCGCGGATATCGCTAACGCCCAAAATATTTTATTTCTGTTTTCCTTAATCTTAAAGACATTAACAAAAACGATAAAAAACATCACCGGTTCGATAAAATATGCTTTCAGAATTCCTAAGCTCGCGTTGGTAAACCCAGCGGCTCCGGTGGAAACAAGCGCGACTATAAGCAATAAAATAATTTCCAAATGAAAAGGGTACTGTTTGATATTTTGATGGGATTCCCGCCTGCGCGGGAATGACAAATAAAACAATAACGGCAATTCATCCGCTCGCCACGCTTTTATAAACCAAGCGGCGAACAAAACTAAAATCATCGCCTCTAACAAAGTCATCGGCAAAAATCCCAAATTAAATCTGATTTGGTACGCCGGTAATGCCGCTATTACTAACGCGGTTGCTAAATCCAGCCGCCGCCAAGCCAGCAGCGCAAAGAAAACGACAAAAATTATAATAAGCGCTATCATGTTTTTGCGTTAAGTGTTAAGTGTTTGCTGTCACCTTATCATTTTTACCTAAAATTGTTAATATAACAAAACAACCCCGCAGTATTGCGGGATTGTTTATCCAGACACCTCCCAGAATATCCCGGCGTGAAGGTGTTTGGATTTATTTTTTAACTTTTGTGCCTTTGAATATTTCTAGGCATTAGCCGACGTTTAAAATGGCATCTAAGACAAAGGTAACGATAGCGTAAGCGGCCACGATAATAACAATACCGATAATTGACGTAGTCAGTATGCTTTTGGCTTTGGTTACCTGGTCTTCGTTGCCGGCGGCAGTCATCCATAAAAATCCAGCGTACAAAACTAATACCAAAAAAATAATGCCCAACA
>PFAT01000004.1 GCA_002773575.1 Candidatus Falkowbacteria bacterium CG10_big_fil_rev_8_21_14_0_10_44_15 | reverse complement strand
CGCCGCCACCGTTAACATTATATTCCGGTATTTTAATAAATCCACAATATTAATATTATTTGTCTTGATTAAGCTAACGCCGGCTAAATTTCTCATCGCTATTTCAACCGGCTCATTTTTATCCGCAATCATTATAAGTATGCTGGTTTTTTTATCGGCAATAAACACTTTGCGCAAAAAATCGGCGATAATGGCCGCGGCTTGTTTCGTCTTGGCGTCCGGCAGCTCTAACTTATCAACTAAAATCAAATTGCCGCTACGCACTCTGTCGGATAAAACGCCCAGCGTCGCCTTCCGTTTCATTTTAATGTTAATCTTTTTGGAAAAATTGCGGTCCTTACGCGGGCCAAAGGTTACGCCGCCGCCTTTCCATAAAGGGCTGCGGATAGAGCCGGCCCGCGCCCGGCCAGTGCCTTTCTGGCGCCAAGGCTTGCGGCCGCCGCCGCGCACTTCGGCTTTGGTCTTGGTGTGGGCGAGCGTTTGCCGCGCATTGGCCGTTTGCGCCACCGCTACCTGATGTACCAACGCCGCCGATGCCGGCACCGCAAACACGGCCGGATTTAACTCCTGCTCGCCGACTGCTTCTGCTTGCTGATTATAAACTTTGACCTTCATACTTTACAATAATTCTTTAGCTACAACCTCACCTTCAGTATTATTTTGGCTGTCCTTATTATCCTTAATCAGCCCCACCGCATCATTTTTATCGCCTGCTTGTTTTAATGTTTTAATGCTTTCATGTTTTAATGATTCCTCACTTTCAACTATCTGCATCTCCCCCTCGCCTTTAATGATTAATAGCCCGTTGCGCGCTCCCGGCACCGCCCCGGTAATATATAAAATATTATTATCCCCATCAACCCGGGCAATGGATAAATTTTTTATGGTTATTCGCTCGTCGCCCATCTGCCCGCCCATGCGCGTTCCTTTAAATACGCGCGCCGGACCTTTCGCGCCCACGGAACCAGAATGCCGCAACTGGTCTTTGTGGCCGTGCGTTGCCGGCATGCCGTGGAAGCCATGGCGCTTAACTACTCCCTGAAAACCGCGCCCTTTGCTCGTGCCGGTAACATCAATAATGTCGCCGGGGGCAAAACTGGAAACATCAATAATTTGGCCGCGCTTTAGTTCGGCTTGAGCGGCCGCATCTTTAATTCTCATCTCCCGCAAATATCTAACCTTAGGCAAATCCGATAAACGCCCTTGCTGGGATTTAGCAATATTTTTTATTTTCCTCTCGCCATAGCCAAACTGCACGGCGGTATAGCCGTCAACCGCCGCGTTCTTAATCTGCACGACAACGCAAGGCCCGGCTTGCACTTTCGTTACCGGCACCACCGTGCCGTCATCCTGAAAAATTTGCGTCATCTCTAATTTTTTTCCTAAAATAAACTTCATAAATATTCAAACAGTTTTTACGTATTTACATCTTTGAGCGAACCGTTAACACGAATTATTCCTACGCATTGACAACATATCAGATGGATGCGAATACCGCAAATTACGTTACCAAACTTTTTACTTGCATTCGTGGCATTCGCATAGCTGCAGGTAATATTAAAACCGTAGGGAGTATTCGTATTAAAAGATCAACTAACGAATGAAATCCGTACAAACTTTTTATATTAAAAAAAACTGGCACTACAACAAAGCACCAGAATTGACTGTCTTGGTTAACTTCATTTTTTATTGTAGTTATTGCTCTTTTTTATCCTTAGCTATATCATCTTCTCGTTACCGCACTTCTCCCGCGTTATGGCGGAAGGTTACGGCAACAATCCAACGATATTTTGATATTCAAATCTATAACGCAATTTTGAACTCACATTTTAATCTCTACATCCACTCCGGTGGGCAAGCTTAAGTTCGTTAAGAGCTCTACGGTTTGGACCGTCGGCTCAATAATATCAATCAGCCGCTTATGGACGCGCATTTCGTACTGCTCTTTGGATTTGCGGTGCACAAAAGTGGAGCGGTTCACGGTGTATTTTCTCTTGGCAGTGGGCAGGGGAATAGGGCCGAATATTTGCGCGCCGCTGCGCCGCGCGGTTTCAATAATGGTTTTAGCCGCCTGATCGATAATTTTATAATCGTAAGCGCGGATTTTAATCCTGATTTTCTGCCTATTGTCATCAGCGACGGCCGTGTCAGCCGGCTGTTTCTTAGTTGCCTCGGTGATGCTCATGTAATGTCTTTATTTACTTGATAATTTTAGTTACCACGCCCGCGCCTACCGTATGACCGCCTTCGCGGATGGCAAAGCGTTGCTTTTCTTCCAAAGCGACCGGGGAGATTAATTTAACGACCATTTTGTTGATAGTATCGCCCGGCATTACCATTTCCGTTCCTTCAGGTAAGCCAACTTCGCCGGTTACATCGGTTGTCCGAATATAAAACTGCGGTTTGTAGCCCTTGAAAAACGGCTTATGGCGCCCGCCTTCTTCTTTAGTCAAGATATAAACTTCCGTTTCAAATTCCGTGTGCGGAGTAACCGTGCCTGGTTTAGCCAGCACTTGGCCGCGCTCTACTTCGTCTTTTTTCGTGCCCCGCAAAAGCGCGCCGGCGTTATCGCCTGCCTGGCCCTGATCCAAAGTTTTGTTAAACATCTCCACTCCCGTAATGGTCGTTTTTTGCGTATCGCGTAAGCCAATTATTTCCACTTCTTCGCCTGTCTTGATGATGCCGCGTTCTATTCTGCCCGTAACGACAGTGCCCCGGCCTTCAATAGAAAAAACGTCTTCAATCGGCATTAAAAACGGCTTGTCAATTTCGCGCTTGGGCTCGGCGATTTTTTCGTCCAAAGTGTTAATTAAATCTAAAATCGCTTGGCCGTACTCGCCGTTCGGGTCCTCCAAAGCTTTTAAGGCGCTGCCGCGGATAATCGGCGTATTATCACCGTCAAATTCATATTTCTTTAATAAATCGCGGATTTCTTCCTCTACTAAATCAATTAATTCTTTGTCTTCAACCATATCAACTTTATTCAAAAAAACGACGATATTAGGAACGCCTACTTGTTTAGCCAATAAAATGTGTTCGCGCGTCTGGGGCATCGGGCCGTCGGTGGCGCTCACTACCAAAATTGCGCCATCCATTTGGGCGGCGCCGGTAATCATGTTTTTTACGTAGTCGGCGTGTCCGGGGCAATCAACGTGCGCGTAGTGGCGCTTGGCTGATTCGTACTCCACATGGGCGGTAGCGATGGTAATGCCCCGCGCTTTTTCTTCCGGAGCGGCGTCTATTTGGTCAACTGATTTTTCTTGCGCGTTAAAACCTTTTCCCCGCAGTACCTTTAAAATAGCGGCGGTTAAAGTTGTTTTGCCATGGTCCACATGGCCGATAGTGCCGACATTAATGTGCGGCTTATTGCGTTCAAATTGTGCAGTCATGTTTTTATCCCTTAATTAAATTATTAATAAACAATGTTGATAAAGTAAAAAAACCAAATCTTATATGGTTTCTAAATAATAGCGGTCGTCTTCCTCCGCGGCAGCGTCTGCCGGCGCTGTTTTTTTAATTTCGGGAGCGATTTCCCACTTACCCCTCCTTTGACCGCCGTTTTTTTTGCTTTCTTTTAGATTTTGCTTTATTGTACCATACTCCCAATTATTGTCAACCTCGTTGAAAATATCGCCTATCGGCACGAAATCATCTTTTGCTTCCGGCTG
The DNA here is from genome assembly GCA_002773575.1 of Candidatus Falkowbacteria bacterium CG10_big_fil_rev_8_21_14_0_10_44_15. Lineage (GTDB taxonomy): Bacteria > Patescibacteriota > Patescibacteriia > Patescibacteriales > XYC2-FULL-47-12 > 2-12-FULL-45-10. Next base: position 4,066 of record PFAT01000004.1, on the reverse strand, counting down.
ACGCTCGTCGGCAGCTTTAACCAGCGGCGGCTCCCCAAAGTCAAACTCGCCGCCATCGGGCAGATTGTCAAATTCATCGTCTTGATCTTTAAAAATATCCTCTGCTTTAAAATCCCAATCCTCGTCTTCCCTGTCCTCGTCCTCCCGCCAAAGTTTGTCTCCATAGCCTTCATAATCTTCTTCGTCTTCGCCGGCTTCACTCTCGTCTTCTTTCCAGTCGCCCAGACCGCAACAATTTACTAACCTTTCATATTCCTTAATGTCCATTACTACGTAGCTTTTACGCAAATTATCACGATCCAAGACGACCAGCCGATCGCCCGTCCTCCTTACTAAATTGATAATTCTATCCAGTTGGTTATGCATATATTTAAGCTAATTAAACTAACAACTTACTACTAAGATTATAGCTTTCCGCCGTTAAAAGTCAACTGTTAATCATTTTTACTGCTTCTGACTGCTCACTTTCTGCCGCCTCGGCCTTCGATAATTTCCTGCGCTTTGTGGCGCGGCACTTCTTCATAACCAAACAGTTCCATGCTGTAACTCGCGCGCCCCTGGGTCATGGAACGCAGTTGCGTCGCGTAACCGAACATTTCGGCTAAAGGAACTTTCGCGTCAATGACTTTGATTGAGCCGCGCTCGCCCATTTCTTCCACTTTGCCGCGCTTGGAATTAATGTCGCCTACCACGTCGCCCATAAACTGCTCCGGCGTAACTACCTCTACTTTCATGACTGGCTCAAGTAAAATAGGGTCGGCTTTGCGGCAAGCGTCCTGAAAAGCAATGGAGCCGGCGATTTTGAAAGCGGCTTCGGAAGAGTCCACTTCATGGTAGGAGCCGTCATATACCGTTACGCTGACGTCCACCAGGGAGTAGCCGGCTAAAATGCCTTTTTCTTTTGCTTCCTTGACGCCTTTTTCAATCGCCGGAATATATTCTTTGGGGATAGCGCCTCCCCTGACTTCATCCTCAAACTCAAATCCTTTGCCGGTCGCTAGCGGCTTCACGCGCAACCAGCAATGCCCGTATTGGCCGCGGCCGCCGGACTGGCGGATGTATTTTCCTTCCGCTTCCGCTTCTTTTTTAATCGTTTCGCGGTAAGCGACTTGCGGCTGACCGACGTTAGCTTCCACTTTAAACTCCCGTTTCATGCGGTCAACGATAATGTCCAAATGCAATTCTCCCATGCCCGCGATTAAAGTCTGGCCGGTTTCCTGGTCGGTGTTTACCCGGAAAGTCGGGTCTTCTTCGGCGAGCTTTGATAAAGCAATGCCCATTTTTTCCTGGTCCGCTTTGGTTTTCGGCTCCACGGCGACTTTAATTACCGGCTCCGGGAAAGTAATGCTTTCTAAAATAATCGGCCGGCTCTCGTCGCACAGGGTATGGCCGGTAACGGTATTTTTTAAGCCAATCACCGCCGCGATTTCTCCGGCTTTCACTTCCGGCACGTCTTCGCGGTGGTTGGCGTGCATCAAAACGATGCGGCCGATGCGCTCTTTATCGTCAGTCGCGGTATTTAAAACGTATGACCCGGCCTTCAGGATGCCGCTGTACACCCGAACGAAACACAACTTGCCGACAAAAGGGTCGGTGGCGATTTTGAAAGCTAATCCCGCGAACGGTTCGTTAGGGTCCGGGCGGACGGCAATCTTTTTTTCCGGGTTCTTCGCGTCGGTTCCTTCCAGAGGCGGTACGTCGAGCGGCGACGGCAGGTAGGCGCAAACCGCGTCCAATAAAAACTGCACGCCTTTATTTTTTAGCGCGCTGCCGCACAAAATCGGCACTATTCTGTTGGCAATCACGGCGGCGCGCAATTCTTGCTGTAAAGATTCAAGACTTATTTCTTCGCCGGCTAAATATTTGCCCATTAAATCTTCGTTGTGTTCCACGATCGCCTCCACTAATTGTCCGCGGTACTCCTCTACTTTATCTTTCATGTCGGCCGGCGCGTCTTCATCGTGCCACTTAGTGCCTAAATCGTCTTCATAAATTCTCGCTTTGCGCTCCAATAAATCAATTAAACCTTTAAAAGTATCCTCGATGCCGATGGGCAGTTGGATGGGATGGGCGTGTTTAGTTAAACGGTCATGGATTGATTCCACGTCTTTATAAAAATCCGCGCCGGTGCGGTCTAATTTATTGATAAAGCACATGCGCGGCACGTTGTATTTTTCCGCCTGATGCCAAACGGTTTCGGATTGCGGTTCCACGCCGGCCACGCCGTCAAACACGACTACGCCGCCGTCTAAAACGCGCAAGCTACGCTCTACTTCGGCCGTAAAATCCACGTGCCCGGGCGTGTCAATTAAGTTAAGGCGGCAGTCTTTCCAAAAGCAAGTGGTCGCGGCGCTCGTTATCGTAATGCCGCGCTCGCGTTCCTGTTCCATCCAGTCCATGGTCGCTTCGCCCTCATGCACCTCGCCGATTTTGTGCTTTTTACCGGTATAAAATAAAATGCGCTCGGAAACGGTTGTTTTACCGGCGTCAATATGGGCGATAATTCCTATATTTCTTACTTTATCTAGCGGATAGTCCATAGATTGAATAATAATTTTACAATAATTATTTTATGAATTTGAAAGTGGAAAGAATATTATCAAAAATTACGAAAACAAATAACTTGCGCGTATTTTCTTCTGGATTCCTGCCTCCGCAGGAATGACAAACAAAAAAATTATTTATATGAATTCGTGATTTGTGGCTATTCGTTAATTTATTCGTGTCTATTCGTGTCTTTCTAGAACCTAGCGAAATGAGCGAACGCTTTGTTAGCTTCCGCCATGCGCTGAACGTCCATTTTCTTTTTCATCGCCGCGCCTTCGCCGCGGGCCGCGTCCATAACTTCCGCGGCTAACTTTTCCGCCATGGAACGGCCTTTGCGCGCCCGCGCCGCGTCAATCATCCAATGGCAGGCGAGCGCAAAACGCCGCTCCGGCCGGACCGGGTACGGAATCTGATAGTTCGCTCCCCCGACGCGGCGGCCGCGCACTTCCAAGATAGGGCTGACTTGCTTAAGCGCTTTATTAAACAGATGGCGCGGGTCCTGTTTGGTTTTTTCCTTCACGATGTCAAAACAACGATAAACGATTTTTTCCGCGACTGTTTTTTTCCCGCCCCGCATAAGGTAATTCATTAATTTGGCCACTTCACCGTCATGATAGCGGGCGTCCGGGTTGATGTTTCTTTTGGGCGCTGGTTTTCCTCGCATAGTTCAAATAGTTATTACGGACTTAAATCTTTTTATGAACCTCTAATACGAATTCTCCCTGCGGTTCTATGTTGGCTCAGATGAATGCGAATGCCGCAAATTATTTTAAAAAAATTTTTTCTATCATTCGTGGCATTCGCGTAATTGCAGGCAGATATAAATTCGTAGCCAATTTTCGCGTTAAGAGTTCGTTAATCTGTTAAATCCGTACAAAATTTCTTTAATAAATTACTTAGGTTTCTTAGCTCCGTAACGGCTTCTGCCTTGTTTTCGGTTCTGCACGCCTTGCGTGTCGTACACGCCGCGGATAATTTTATAGCGCACGCCCGGCAGGTCTTTGGTGCGTCCGCCTTTGATTAAAACAATCGCGTGCTCCTGCAGATTATGGCCCATGCCCGGGATGTAGGCCGTAACTTCGCTGCCGTTAGAAAGCCGGACGCGGGCGATTTTACGCAAAGCCGAGTTCGGCTTTTTCGGCGTCATGGTCGTTACTTTTAAACAAACGCCGCGCTTAAACGGATTGCCTTTGGGCAATTCGGTGCGCTTGCGGTGCAGGGTATCCAACACGCTTTGTAATGCCGGCGCTTTGGTTTTTGCCTTTTGCACCCTTCTTGGTTTTCTTACTAACTGATTAATGGTAGGCATAATTAGGAGGTAACAAAAAAATTATCCCCGAAAGGGACTTTATGTGTTTTATGTGTATAATTTGTAACTACCATTAGATTAGCAAAATAACTAATGAGCGTCAAGTTGGCAATTATTACCAAAATAAATCCAAACACCTTCACCGCCGGGTATTAAACCCCAACGCCAATTTTGGTGTAGGGGTAAACCCGGCGGGAAGATCCACGCTTT
>PFAT01000039.1:1447-9619 GCA_002773575.1 Candidatus Falkowbacteria bacterium CG10_big_fil_rev_8_21_14_0_10_44_15 | reverse complement strand
GAATTGAAAGCCATCAATAAAAAGCTGGTGGAGCGCGAACGGCTTAGCCGCGAGGAAGAAAAAGAAATGGCTAAAATCAACCGCGAGCTCGGACAGCGGCAGGAGCGGCAGAGCGGACAGGCCGAACGCGGGCGGCTGGAAGAAGTTAAAAGGAAATTAGAAGCCGAGCGCAATAATTTATTTCAGGCGCTTTCCGAAGTTAAGGCGCGCCTTAGCGTGAGTTACGAACGGGCGGGCAAAACTGACGCGGCTTGGCTGTTAAAACGAGGCGGGCGGCTGGAACAGGAAATAGCCGGCTTAAACAAAGAAATTAAAGAAGCGGAAATAAATTTAGCCGAAGCTGAAGCGGGGGCGCAAGCGGCAAAAACCGAACAAGAACAAATCAGCCGCGCGCTTAACGAATGGCGCGGCAAGTTAAATAACGGCGCGGGAGAAAAGCAACCCGCGGGCGCTTTACTCAAAAAAGCCCGGCAGGAAATAGACGAGTTGTTGGATATCTACGAGCGGATTTTTATTTGTTTAGAGCAGGCGGGCGACATCGCGGGCGCGACCAAGCATTTGATTTTGTTGCAAGCTAAATTAAAGGGGCTCAAAGAGGCGTTGCAAGACAAGCGGAGCGAGGCGGAAGCGGAAACCGAACGGTTTAAAAAAGAAATGGTTTCCGGGGAAGAGAAAAAGCAAGCGGCCGTTGAGCGGTATATCGTTTGGCAAGGCAAAAGTCAGGGCGCGCAGGCCAAAATTAAATTTTTGCGAGAAGCGCTGGCCGCCAAGGCGAGAGAACAAACAGAGCTAACCGCCAAGTTGACCAACGCGGACGGCGAGGGAAGCAACCGAGAATTAAAGCGCGCGGAGCTGGGGCTAGCCGCCAAATGGGAAGCGGTTAATAAGGAGATAGCCAAAGCGGAAAAAAATTTGGCGGAGCTGCAGGCGGCCGGCCGGCAGGAACAGGAAGCGTTAATGAAGCTGCGGAAACTGCTGCCGGAACTGCAAGCCAACGCCAACGCGAACGCCGCTCAACTGAACGAAATAAAAATAGCCAAAGCGCGGGTGGAAACGAAGCTGGAGGATTTGGAAAACGAAGTCCGCAACGAAACCGGTAATTTGCGCGCCGTCATTGACGCCGGCGGGGTTGATCATAATTTGGATAAAGACGGCGCGGCGGCGGAAATTCAAAAATTAAAGCGCCAGCGGGAACTTATCGGCGGCATTGACCCGGAAGTAAAAAAAGAATATGAGGAAACAAAAACGCGCTTTGAATTTTTATCTAACCAGACGGAAGATTTAGAGAGTGGAATTAACAGTTTAACTAAAGTCGTGGCGGAGTTAGATAAAACCATTGCCGTTAAATTTGACAAAGCGTTTTCCGAAATCGCCAGCCATTTTGAAAAATATTTTAAAGTGCTTTTTAGGGGAGGAAGCGCTAAATTGATTAAAATAATGGAAGACCTGAAAGCGGCTGAATCCAAAGAGCAGACCGGGGCTGAAGACGAAGAGGAGGCGGACGATGCCGCGGCGGAAGGCCGGAAAAAAGCAAACAAAATAATTTTGCGGCAGGCAAAACAAATAATGACCGGCATTGAAATTGAAGCCACTCCGCCGGGTAAAAAAATAAAAAGCATCTCAATGCTTTCCGGCGGCGAGCGCGCCTTAACGGCGATTGCGCTGATTTGCGCCATTATCTCCGTTAATCCTTCCCCCTTTGTTATTTTAGATGAAGTGGATGCGGCTTTGGACGAAGCCAACTCCGGCCGTCTAGGGGATATTTTAGAAGAATTAGTCCATAAAACGCAGTTTATCGTCATTACCCACAACCGCTCCATTATGTACAAAGCCGATATTATTTACGGCGTAACGATGGGCGCAGACGGAGTTTCGCAGCTTTTAAGTTTGAAGGTAGAGGAAGCAACGGCAAGTAAGAAGTAAGAAGTTAGCGTTAAGGAATAAGGTAAAATATAAAATAAAAAATCTCCGATTAACGGAGATTTTTTATTTTGGTAGCCCCAAGGGGAGTCGAACCCCTCTTTTCAGGATGAAAACCTGATGTCCTAACCGATAGACGATGGGGCCAAAATAATTTTATTAACTAAAACCATAATAACGAAAAGAACGGGCTAAGTCAACATAAAAATTATAAAAAATAATAAGCCCCAGCCAGACTACTTGCTTTAGACAGGGAGATAAGCAGTAGCGTTGGCTGGGGCTAGGAGGAGCGCCCCCCGCTGGCTAAAGGGGCGCAGCGGCGCAAAAGAGCAGCTTAAATTGTGGCTATAAATTCTTTTTTACAGTAACGGCAGGGTACGATTCCTGTTTTATCGGCTCGCATCCATTTTTTGCAATTCGGATGCGGGCAACGAATAGTACCGTCTTCCGTAATAGACGCTATTGGCAAGCCTGGCGAATCAAAATTTTTTTCCGTGCTGGTCGTTTTAACTTCAACAGGTGCGCCCATGGTTTTCTCCTTCTCAAATAAAAAATTTATAAGAATGAACGCTCGTTAATTTTTTAAGTATATTATTCCGGTAAATTTTGTCAAGCAATCAGGATGGCTTTGACAGCTTAGCGCGGCAAGACTACAATATAAAAATCAGTCTTAAATTAATATTTATGAATATTATTATTATTAATTCTTACCGCGAACTTTCGGAGAAAGCCGCTAATATATTTTTAAACCAGCTGGCGCTCAAGCCGAACAGCGTTTTTGGTTTGGCTACCGGCTCAACGCCGCTCGGAATGTACGCGGAAATTGTTAAACGCGCCCGGGAATATACTTACGATTTCGCGCGCGTTATCACTTTTAATTTGGACGAGTACATTGGCTTAGACGATAATCACTCGCAAAGCTACCGTTACTTTATGCAGCAAAATTTTTTTACGCAGGTTAACATTAGGCCGAAAAATATTTTTATTCCCGCCGGCAAAACTAAAAATTTAACCAAATATTGCGCGTGGTACGAGCGGCACATCAACCAAAATCCGATTGACCTGCAGATTTTAGGCATTGGGCAAAACGGCCACATTGGCTTTAACGAACCCGGCAGCGCGCTTGATTCGATCACGCGCGCGGTTAATTTAAGCCCGAGCACCATAGAAGCTAACGCGCGCTTTTTTAATAATCAAAGCGAAGCGCCGCGGCAAGCAGTTACGGTTGGCGTCAGCACAATTTTAAAAGCAAAAAAAATAGTAATGCTTGCGAGCGGCAGAAATAAATCCAAAGCCGTGCGACAGATGATTGAGGGAAAGCTAAACGCTAATTGTCCGGCCAGCTGGTTGCAGCTGCATCCGGACGCGACCGTTGTTTTAGATAAAGCCGCCGCCAGTTTATTAAAAAATAAAACAATAAGTAGCGTAAAAAATGGCGGCAGCGAGATCCAAATTTTAAATGAAAGAGTAACGCCAAGAGGCAAAAGGATTTTAGTCGTCAGTCCGCACCACGACGATTCGGCCGTAAGTTCGGGCGCGACTTTAGCCGCTTTGGCAGCCAATAATAAAATTACCATTGCCGTGATGAGCGCCGGCTTCCACGCGGCGATTGACGCTTTGAGCCGCGCGCAAAAAATTAAAACGCGCGAGCGCGAGGCATTAGCGGAAAGCCGTATTTTAAACAGCAAAATTATTTTTAATTACCGTCAGTTTTACGAACACGGTCAGAAATTTTGGCGGCAGGATTTGCGGCAACTTGATAAGTTGTGGCGGCGCGTTAAGCCGGATATTATAATTTTACCGGAGCGGCGCGACGAACACCCCACGCACGCTTTAAGCGCGGCGCTGGTTTTGGATTATTTAAAGCAAGCAAAGATAAAAAATATTGAGCTATGGTTTTACGAAGGGCTGTGGTCCCAGCACTTTCTGGAAAACATTAATTTAATTTTTGGTTTTGATAAAAAATTGTTGGCGTTAAAAAACAAAGCGATTGGCGCGCACCGCTCGCAAACCGCGCGCCTGCCGCTGATTGGCGCGTCGCAAGCGCTCGCGCAATTTCGCGCTTTAACTTTGCCCGAACAGCGCTTCGTAACTTTTGGCGCGAGGCCGCCTAGACTCGCGGATTTTGTGGAGGCGTATTATCGGGAAAAATTATAATTTGCTTTTTTGCACGCTTTGTTTTATGTTTACTTTCAGATAAAGCCAAACGGGAGGAGGTTTGTATCCGAGCGTTTGGCTTTAATTTTGTTCTTATCACAACAGAAAGGTTAAAGAGGTGAAAGACAATGCGAGTAAAAGGCAGAATTATCGTCGCTTTGGATGTTCCTTCGCTGGAGCAGGCGGAGCCGCTCGTCACCAGTTTGGCGCCTTATGTTTGGTGCTTTAAAATTGGGCTTGAGTTGATTACAGCCGAAGGCGGACCGCAGGCAGTTCGTTTTGTGCAGGAACGGGGCGGGCAGGTTTTTTATGACGGTAAATTTTGTGACATCCCCAATACCGTCGGCAATGCCGCCAAGGCCGCGGCTGGTTTAGGCGTAAAGATGTTCAATGTTCACGCTTCGGCGGGAGTTGAGGCAATGATGGCCGCTGTTGCCAACAGGGGGAAGGCGCTCGTTCTCGCCGTCACTGTTCTTACCTCGCTTGAGGAGAACAACGCTCATCTGATATTCGGAGGTTCGAGCAAGGCCAAGGTTCTGCAGTTGGCGCGCGACGCGAAGATTGCCGGTTGTGACGGCATTATCTGTTCACCACAGGAGCTGGAACTTCTCGGCAAGCAGAAGGAGCTCGTCGGTCTGCTGAAAGTTACGCCCGGCGTTCGTCCCGAATGGGCGGCTGCTGGCGACCAGAAGCGAATCATGACTCCGGCGGAAGCAATCAAAGCCGGTGCGACGGCCCTAGTCATCGGTCGTCCGATCACGAAGCCGCCGGCGGCAATCGGCACGCCCGTTGACGCGGCGAAAAAGATCGCGGAAGAAATCGCGGCGGTTCTGTAAGGAGGCGGTTCTGTAAGAAAGGAGAAAATAGCATGTGTGAGATCCCTACGATGAAATGCCAAGAGTGTGGCACGCTGATGGAATATGCTGGCGGGCCGAGCCACAGCAATATCTTTATTATGATTTGCACCAATCCAAAATGTCGGCGGCAAGAGACATGTTATATGGAGTCGACACAACAGAAGAAGGAGGCTAAAGCCATGGGCGAACAAGAAGTTCTGCAAGTCCTCGGGAATGTCGGCGCAGTCATCACCGACAGTCATATCGTTTACACTTCCGGCAAGCACGGCACGGCTTATGTCAACAAGGATGCGGTCTATCCGCACACCAGGGAGACATCGAATTTGTGCCGAGCAATCGCCGCGCAGTTTGCGGATGATAGCGTGGAAGTAGTCATTGCCCCGGCTATCGGCGGCGTAATCCTCTCGCAGTGGATAGCGTATCACCTCTCGGAAATCACCGGACGCGAAGTGTTTGGTGTTTATGCCGAGAAAGCAGAGAGTGGCGATACTTTCATCATCAAGCGTGGTTACGATAAACTCGTTTCCGGGAAAAATGTCTTGGTGGTGGAAGATGTGCTCACTACCGGCGGATCGGCGAAGAAAGCCATCGAGGCGACTCGTGATCTCGGCGGCAACATTGTGGGCTTGGGCGTTCTCTGCAATCGCGGAGGAATCACGCCGCAGGATGTGGCGGATCCGCCGAAGCTCTTTGCGCTCGTCAATGTCAAGCTCGACGCCTGGGAGGAAGCTGATTGCCCGCTTTGCGCCCAAAACGTACCAATTAACACGGATGTTGGCAAAGGTGGAGAGTTTTTAGCTCGCAAAAAAGCGAGGTAAAAAATAAGCAAGGGGTATTTGTAAAACGGGAAAACTTAAATTTTAAGTGTCCCGTTTTTTCTTTTGACACCAAGTAAAATTTAAACTACAATAATAGCACTATTAGTTGTAGTTGTTTTTATGTTTTAATGTTCTGGTGTTTTAATGCTTTTATGTTCAACCTCTCCACCAAATCCGACTACGGTTTTATCGTGATGCTGGAACTCGCGCAAAAATACCAGCGTGGCTTAGTTTCGCTATCCGACATCGCTCGCCGGCGAAAACTTTCGTCCGGCTATTTGGTACAGATTATCCAGCCGCTCGTTAAAGCCAAGTTGATTGTCAGCAAAGAAGGCAAGGGCGGCGGCTATCAGCTCGCCCGCAACCCGAAACAAATTTCAGCGTTAGCCATTATTGAGGCGCTGGAAGGAAAAACCGCGCTCGTGAAATGTTTAAAACACGGCGGCAAAGTCTGCCCGGGATTTGGCCAGTGCGAGGCGAGAAGGATTTGGGAAGTAATGTCCGGCGAAGTGAGGGGAATGTTAAAGAAAAAAACATTAGCGGCCTTAATTAAAGAAGTTATTTTAAAATATGCGTAGTCCAACATTAATATATCTTGATTATGCCGCCACTACGCCGGTTGACCCGCGGGTGGTCAAAACCATGCTACCCTATTTTACAAAAAAATTTGGCAATACGGCTTCATTGCACAGCTTTGGTTTGGAAGCAAAAGAGGCGGTAGAAAAAGGGCGCAAGATTATCGCGGACGCCATAAAAGCGAGCGTGAAAGAAATATATTTTACTTCGTCAGCGAGCGAAAGCAATAATTTGGCGCTCAAAGGTTTGGCCTGGGCCAATAAAGATAAAAAACATATCATTATTTCGTCAGTGGAGCACGACTGCGTTTTAACGAGCGCCGCCTGGCTGGAACAGCAGGGCTGGAGTTTAACTTTATTGCCGGTTGATAAATACGGCCTGGTTGACCCTAAGGAAGTGCAAAAAGCGATTCGGCCGGATACGCTCGCGGTGTCAGTGATGCACGCTAATAACGAAATCGGCACGGTTAATCCGATCGGCGAAATCGGCAAAATTTGTCGGGACAAAGGAGTTTATTTTCATACGGACGCGGCGCAAACTTTTGGAAAAATTCCGATTGACGTTAATCGGCTTAATATTGATCTATTAACCGCGAGCGCGCACAAAATGTGCGGGCCCAAAGGCGTAGCTATGCTTTATGTGCGTTCGGGCGTAAGAATCAGGCCGCTTTTGCACGGCGGCGGGCACGAAGGGGGCTTGCGCTCTTCAACGCTTAATGTGCCGGCAATCGTCGGTTTCGCGGAGGGCGTAAAAATTTGTTTAGCGGAAATGAAAAAAGAAAGCGCGCGGCTGGGAAAACTGCGCGATAAATTAATCAAAGGAGCGCTGACAAAAATTTCGGATTCGCATCTTAACGGGCATCCCAAGAAGCGCCTGCCCAACAACGCGAATTTTCGCTTTAGTTACATTGAAGGCGAGGCCTTAATTATGATGCTGGATAATTTAGGCATTGCCGCCTCTACCGCTTCGGCCTGCTCTTCGCCGAAACTGCAGCCCTCGCATGTACTCCTTGCCTGCGGTTTGCGGCCGCAGGATGCGCACGGCTCGCTCCGGCTGTCGTTAGGCCGCTGGACGACCGAAAGCGAGATTGATAAAGTTTTGGAGGTATTACCGGCGGTCGTGGAGAAGTTGAGGAAGATATCGCCGTTTTCCTCAATTAACAATTAAAAATTACGAATTATCAATTAGCATAAATTCGTAATTGATAATTTTTAATTCGTAATTGATTTTATGTATTCCCCAAAAACCATTAAATATTTCAACAGCCCAAAAAATTACGGCAAGATAAAAAATCCGGACGGCATCGGCAAGGTCGGAAATATCATCTGCGGCGACGTGATGTGGCTTTACATTAAAATTGGCAAAGATAAAAAGAAACAAGAAGTTATTAAAGACATTAAATACGAAACTTTCGGCTGCGTGGCGGCGATAGCGACCAGCGGGCAGGTCACGGAGCTAGCCAAAGGCAAAACGATTGCCGAGGCGCTCGCGATCAGCAAAGACGCCATTGTAGAAGAATTAGGCGGTCTGCCGCCGATAAAACTGCACTGCTCGGTGCTCGCGGTGGACGCACTCGCGGAAGCGATTTATGATTATTTAAGTAAAAACAAACGGCAATTCCGGAAGATTTAGCCAAACGGCACGAGATAATTAAAAAGCACCGCGGCATTATTGAAGAGAGATATCACGACTGGGTGGAGATGGAGGAGGAAGCGTTAAACAATAATTGAACGGTAATTTTAAATTGAGTAGTAATTTTTATGAAAAGAAAAACCCCCTCGCATGAACTAATTTTTGACTAAAATTAGTAATAAAATTAAAAACAGCCCTACCAAAATAAGGCT
>PFAT01000039.1:0-1411 GCA_002773575.1 Candidatus Falkowbacteria bacterium CG10_big_fil_rev_8_21_14_0_10_44_15 | reverse complement strand
CGCATCCACCTCGTACGCCGTATTGGTCGCCTCAAAGAAATTCACGAGCTGATGCACATCGTTCGCGGTCGCCATCCATTTGGCCGGATTGGTCGCCGTTGCTTGTTGACTACCAAAAAAATTTATTTACGCTACCATTTTATAAATATCCGAAAACAGCAAATCATTTTGTACAAGAAATCAATCGCGGTATAAAAGATTTGTATAAAAAAATAGCCAGTGCGTAATGCCGCTGGCTGTTTTGATTTTTATTTCATAAATATATCGGCCCTTCGTCGCCGATGCCGCCGTTAAAGGTGCGGGACAAGAAGTAGTCACCGACGCGTAGCTTGTAATGGTGTTTATCTTGACAATACCCATATCCAATCTGCTCTTCGGTACTACCTTCATACGAGCCGTACTTCCGTACGGCTTTAGTCCAGAAGTCGGCACTGTTTTTTTCAACGGCAAATTCCGGATGCTCTTGCAAGAAGAGCTCTTTTTGTTCTGCCAAATATTCATCCGGGACAACGCAGTAAAAATAGGTTCCGCCGCCGCTTGATGAACTCCAAGAATACGAAACATGGACGACATCGCCGGAAAGAGTTTGTGTAATACTATCCAGTCCCGATGTTTCAAATTTAGCAAAGTCACCAAGCTCGTCATCTTTCGGCCAGATAACATGGCCCGATTGCTTTTCAAGCTCTTTGGCTCGCTCAATAAGCGCGCGCAACGGTGCAAATATTTTATCGTTAGGATTTTGCGCCGCTTGTTCGGCAAAAGTTCGCGCTACTTGCGCTCGCTCCGCTCTGGCGCGCTCCTTGGCTTTTTCCGTTTCATCAAATTTGGCGCGAGCTGTAATTACTGCTTGATTCAATCGACTCTGCGCCGGCAGCTCTTGAGCGGGTAAGGGGCTGTCGTAGCGGCAGATTAAATCGCCACCAATAGTGTCAGCCCAGTTGAGACCCGCGCAGAACTTAATGTGAAAAATCGCGCCATCTTTTTCGCTGCAAATCATAAACAAATTTATTCCCTCGGCAATGTGTTTTGCAATATGTACACTGCCTTGACCAGTTATTTCAGTGTAGTCTGCCTGGCCGGAGGCGATAAAATCATCTACCAGCGACTGCAAGGTAGCCAGCACTTTGCAGAAACGCAAGCACTCGTTTTTTGTCTGTCCGGTAATTTCCACTAAAAATTTTCCAATTGCCGGAGTTATTTGATGTTTTTCGCTGCGTCCCGGCACGATCCATGCACCGTTATCTGAGGTTGATTTTGCGATCAACCCCTTTCCCCCTTGTTCAAAAGAAACGAGTATTTTTTCCATGGCAGTTCTCCTTTTTAAAGATCATATTTTCTTCTTGGAATTAACTCACTCGTAATTAACTCTAAGAAGAAGATAATTTGTTCAACGGCACAAATTATCAAAAAG